>JACCTC010000057.1 GCA_013812655.1 Deltaproteobacteria bacterium
GATCAATAACCCGCTGACCACGGTGCTCGGCTACGCGAAGCTCTTGCAGGAGGACAAGCCCGAGGGTCACCCCGATCGCAACGGACTCGAGCTGATCGCGAGCGAGGCCGAGCGCATGAAGGGCATCATCGGCGGCCTGCTCGAGTACGCGCGCACGCCGCGGGGCAGCGAGCAACGGATCGCGACGCCAGCCAGCGGCATCGCGCGCGAGGCGCCACCGAGCTGCGCGCCCGCCGCGGTGATCCGCCACGTCACCGCGCTGCTCGGCCCGCAGCTCAAGCGCGCGAAGGCGCAGCTCGCGACCGAGGTGACCTCGACGCCGGCCGTCACGATCGACGCACACGCGCTGCAACAAGTCCTCGTCAACCTCGTGCAGAACGCCGCGCAGGCGATGACGTCCGCGGACCGTGGCGGCGGCACGATCACGCTCGGCGTGCGGCCCGCGCCCGGCGGCATCGCGACGCTGATCACGGTCGCCGACGAGGGCCCGGGCATCCCCGCCGCCGATCGCGCGAAGGTGTTCGACCCGTTCTTCACGACGAAGGATGCCGGCGCGGGTACCGGCCTCGGCCTCGCGGTGTGCAAGCACCTGATCGCGACCGCGGGCGGCTCGATCGAGGTGGGTGCCGGCCCGCACGGTCGTGGCGCCGAGTTCAGGGTCGTGATACCGAACGCGACGTGAGCACCATCCTCGTCGTCGACGACGAACGTGGCGCCGCAAATCTCTCGGCGCCGGGTCGCCCTGGGACTGGTATCCTGCCTGGGTGACCGCCCAAGTCCGAGCGATGATCGAGCAGGCCCAACGGCTCACGCCCGAGGAGCGCGCGGAGCTGGTCAAGGCGCTGAGCGAGAACGCGCAGCCCGCGAAGCCCGCGCGGAGCATCGTCGGCCTGTTCGCTGACCAACCCGAGGTGATCGACGAGGCGATGGCGCACATCGAGCGGCTGCGGACCGAGTGGAACATGCGCCCGCTCCCATGATCCGTTCGCTGCTCGATACCGACATCTTCTCCGAAGTGATGAAAGGGCGAAACGCGAACGTCGTGCAGGCCGCGCGTGGGTACCTCGCGACGCACGAGCAGCTGACGATCTCGGCGGTCACGGTCATGGAGGTGAGCTACGGGCTGCGCCGCGCCGGCCGAACCGAGCAACTTGCGGATTTCGAGGCGATGCTCGCGACCATCGAGGTGCGACCGCGTCGGCGTCTCCGGCGGGCCTACTTGCGGGGCACCTCAAGGCCGATCTCGACGCGCGAGGCACGCCGATCGGCGCACGCGCACCCGACGTCATGATCGCCGCGGTAGCCATCACGTCGGACATCCCGCTCGTGACCGGCAACGTCTCGCACTTCGAGCTCGTCCGGGCTGCCGGTCATGCGCTGACGATCGAGAACTGGCGGGCGTGACCGCGCGGCGCGAGCGACACAGCACCTGATCGCGCCTCGGACGGTCGATCGAAGTCGGTGACGGCCCGGACGGTCGTGGCGCCGAGCTCAGGGTCGTGATACCCAACGCGACGTGAGCACCATCCTCGTCGTCGACGACGAACGCGGCATCCGGTCGCTATGCAGCGACGTGCTCGGGCGCGCGGGATACGAGGTCGAGGCCGTCGATTCGGCGGCGGGTGCGCTCGCGGCGGTGTCGCGCCGGCGCTTCGATCTGATCCTGTGTGACATCAACCTGCCCGATCAGGACGGTGTCTCGATCTTGCCGCGCCTGCTGGCCGGCGAGCAGCCGCCGGCGGTGCTGCTGATCACCGCGTATCCGTCGATCGACACCGCGGTGCGCGGCATGAAGCTCGGCGCGCGCGACTACATCGGCAAGCCGTTCTCGCCCGACGAGCTGCGGCTCGTGGTCCGGCGTGCCCTCGACGAGGACGAGCTCAAGCGCGCGCACGGCGAGCTCACGAAGCGCCTCGCCTACGGCTCGATGATCGGCGAGTCGCCCGCGATGCAACAGCTGCGCGCCACGATCGACAAGGTCGCGGTGTCGGACGCGACCGTGCTGATCACCGGCGAGAGCGGCACCGGCAAGGAGCTCGTCGCGCGGGCGCTGCACTTCGCCGGCCGCCGCGCGAGCCGAGCGTTCATGCCCGTCAACTGCGGCGCGCTCGTCGGCTCGCTCCTCGACAGCGAGCTGTTCGGCCACGTCCGCGGCGCGTTCACCGGCGCCGACACCGCGAAGCGCGGCCTGTTCCTCGCCGCCGACACCGGCACGCTGTTCCTCGACGAGATCGGCGAGCTCCCGCTCGAGCTCCAGCCCAAGCTGCTGCGCGCGCTCCAGGATGGCGAGGTCAAGCCCGTCGGCGGTACCACGTCGCTGCGCGTCGACGCGCGCGTGATCGCGGCGACCAACCGCGCGCTTGACGAGGGCGTCAAGCACGGCACGTTCCGCGAGGATCTCTACTACCGGCTCGCGGTGATCACGATCGACGTCCCGCCGCTCCGTAACCGCCCTGGCGATATCCCGCTCCTCGCGCGTCACTTCGCCGAGGACGCCGCGCTGCGTGCCGAGCGCGGCCGCCCGCACCTCACCGACGCCGCGATCAATCACCTCGTCGCCCAGCCGTGGCTGGGCAACGTCCGCGAGCTCGAGAACACGATCGAGCGCGCCGTGATCCTCGCCGCCGGCGACGTCCTCGATGTCGCCGACGTCGCATCCTCGGCGGGCCGCATGAGCCTCCCGACGATCGGCCTTCAGACCTTCACCGGCGATCACGTGCCGACGCTCGACGAGCTCGAGCGCACCCACATCCTCCGCGTCCTCGAGCTCTGCGACGGTCAGAAGACCAAGGCCGCCTCGATGCTCGGCATCAACCGCACGACGCTCTGGAAGAAGCTGCGCCAGTACGGCATTGAAGGCGACTGATCACCCCAGCTCCACGCTGCTTCGCACACCTGTTCTCGCCGCTAGCATGAATCACTCTGCTCGCCGACCGTCCGTCGGTGACCACCCTAAGGTTAGATCACTTTGGAATGCGATTCGATCGACTCAGCCTCCGCGGATTCGGGGATCGCACACTGAGACTTGTGAGTAAAGCAACGTGCCGCGGCGTTGCTCGCATTGCACGCCCGCAGCTCAGGATGCGTTTCGGCCCTACGCCGCTCAGGAATCCGATCCACGGACATGCAAGAAGGCAGTCACCACCTCCTGAACGACAGTAATGTCGGACGAAGCGCAAACAATCACGTAACCTCGCCAGAGTACAAAATCCTCCTCAGCTGGAAAAGTTCCGTGGAACAGGTCCGCAATACACGCGTTCAGGTCAGAATCAGAATATGAACATATCGGCATTCTATGCGAAAGGAACTGCGCCTGCCGTAAGGTCTCGTTCCATAAACACTCACAGTTCGCCCCTCCAAACAAGACTGCCAGAGGTTTTCCAAACAATAGTCTTTTGGCAATAGTTTCACACTCTTCGATTGTTCGCGCGCTTGAAAGCCACAGCAATACTGTACTGTTTCCAATCCCCGGATCGAACTCGTCGAGTGATGGCAAGCGTTTGAGAAATACATAGCGCGATAAGTACTTCCCCGATGGGATTACGGAGTTAATCACAGGCCGTTGTCTTGTATGAAAAGTTTAATTGTCTCGATCTGGCTTGTAACGTTTCGAATAGTCCCCTCGACCTGCGACTTGTATGGCAGTGATGGCAGTTTTGCGACATGTGCCTGAAGAGTTCGTTCGGCTTTATGTAGCGCACGAAAAATAGAAGCTGCGCCGTCGACCCGTAGTTGACGTTCTAGCTGCCGGTATATGGCTGGATTGATGTTCGTGAACTGTGAAGCGTTCGTTTGCACTATAGTGGTTAGTCGAGTCCAGTCTATTGGATTGACTAACCACTGGGCACCTCGGTTGAGCTGGTCGGCAGTCGCGCGGACGGCGGCAGTCACACTTGTCCCAATCTTGTCGCAGACCCGGCCACAAACCTGCATCACCCGTTGCGCCACCACCGCACCCGGACTGCCACGCACCGTCGGGCTTGGCATATCGCGTATCGTAGACGTGCTCAGTCGAGATGCATCGCCATCAGGCAGTCCGGGTCGTGAAGCATAGTAACCAGCTGCATTTGGATCGCATACCCCTGGCGCGGAACTGCCACAGTCTTTCGTTCCGCTCCAACCGTTGAGCCACTTCGTTTCGCCGTCATAAGCAGCAGGCCCCGAATCATAGGTGCACCCCCCATTGGGGCCCGCCTCACATGGCCCCATATGAGCACCACGACCCGGTTGGGAGGGCGACGCGTCGAGGCCGTCGGGATCCATGTATCGCATCGGATTCTGAAGCGTGAATGTATGGAGGTTCGCGCGTCGTGGCGAACTCAGTTGAGCGAGAGCCGGTAGTCGCAAGTACAGCGGATCAGCCTGAGTCCAGCCGATAAGTGTCCTGTCGTAATACCGCGCCCCATAGTAGGCCAGACTCGATAGTTGGTCCACGTACTTGTCATTGTGCCGTCGTGGATGGGCCTCAGCTCCCACCGTTGAGCCAGGCACTGATGTCGCTTCGACGACCGAGCCAAACGGCGTGTAGCTGAAGCTCGCGTTGATGGCGCCGTCGTTCGCGACTGCTGCGATCGTGCTGCTGGCCAGCCCGTGAAACTGGAATTCGATCGCGGTCGTCGTGTCCCCGGTTCGATCGTGACGGGCGACCGGTGTGCCCATCGAGACGTTGGAGAACACGCGGGTAAGCGCGCCGGTGCCATCGTAGTGGGCCTCGGTGTCGCCGATGAACCAGACCATCTCGGTCGTCACGCCGAGGTTGTCGCGCTTGACGACCGCGATGCGCTGGCCGAAGCCGTCGTACCAGTACTCTTCGCTACCGACGGGAATACCGTACTCTTCGCTACCGTAGACAAGACCGGGTTGCTTCTTGGTGGCACGCCGCAGTTGGTCTTTGCCATCGTAGACGAAGTCTATCCATTCCCCCGCACATACCGAGCCCGGCGTCTCCGGGTCGATGCCGCCATAACATTGACGAGTCTGGTTGCCGGCGGGATCGTACGTGTAATTCGCGTACGTCGTTCCGTCGCTGATGTTGGTCAGGGCCATGACCTGCTCGGGGTCAGTGCCGCCGTAGACGTAGTTGACGTCGCGCGGCTTCACCTCGCTGCCCGGCGGCAACGGCGACACGGTCTGGCTTTCGGTCGCCCGGGTGAAGCGTCCGGCGCTGCCGAAGTAGTAATTCGCGTTGAAGTAGCCCGGGGTCACGCTCGTGACGCTCGTGAGCTGATGGCGATGATCGTAGCCGTAGTCGAGGCGCTGGCCGGTTGTGCCGAGGTAGTGCGTCAGCGTCTTCGGATCGTCGTTGCCGAAATACGTCAGGTCCTGACGAGCGACCTCTGCCGGCGCTGGATCTTTCGCGACGACCTGGCTCTTGACGCGGCCGAGTTGGTCGTACGTCCAGTTGGACTCGACGTAATTCATCGGCCCGCCGGTGACCGGTGTGCTCCGGCGCTTGGTGACGAGACCGGCGACGTTACGCGTCTGCACGGCAATGCTCGTCAGCACTGGGTAGAAGCCGCGAAACACGTAGATTTGCGAGGGGAGGCCGCGCGCGTCGTAGAACATCTGTGACTGCGTGTACTGCGACCCTGCGCCCATCTCGTCGTAGTAGTACGTCGAGCGCACGCCGCCGAGGAGATTGAAGTTCTGATAGAAGAGCCGCTCGGTGCGGGGATACCCGGCGACCTCGAGGACGTGCTGCGTGAGGAAGCGCTGGTCCTGGGTGGTGAATCGCGAACCCGAGACGACGCTCGCGGTCGACGCGTTGGGGCCATAGGACTCCCAGTAACGGAGGCGCCCCTTCATGTTGCCGCCGAGGTCGTACGAGAACACTTCGGTGTTGCCGGCGAACGCGACTTGATCGGCGGGTGACAGGTCGCGCTGGCCGACGAGCTTGGACAGCGGGCGATCGAGATTGTCGTAGGCAATCGTCGTCGTGTAGTTGGTGTCAGTGAGCGGACCGCTCGACCCCGGAACCTGCTCGGAGATCAGGTTACCGTTCTTGTCATAGCGGTACTTCCAGGTGCGCCCGTGGCGGGCGATCAAGGTGCGGCGTCCCACGAGGTCGTGCTCGAGCGCGGTCGTGACGTTCTCGGGATCGACGACCGAGGTGACGAGATCGTCCGGGCCGTACTTGTACTGGGTGATCGCCCAGGCCCCCGGGACTGTCTGCTCGTGTACCTCGACGAGACGTCCGAGCCTGTCCTTGATCGACTTGCTGACGGCTGCGTTGCCGCCGGCGGCGCCGACGACCTCGGTCGTGGTCTGGGTGAGCCCGTCGTAGGCGATGTTGACGCCGCTGCGATCGGCGGCGGCCGGCGCGTCGGGCCTGCGAATCGAGGTCGCGCGACCGAGGCTGTCGAAGCCGTAGGCATATGCAACTCGCGCCGCGGTGTTCGCCTCTGGATCGGGCACCTCGACCGTCTGCAACGTGCCGTCGTTGCGGTATGCAAACGTCGTGATCTGGTCCAACGGGGCCGTGCCCTGAACGAACACGGTCTGCTTGATCGGCCGCCCGTGACCATCGAGCTCGGTCTTCTCCTCGGTCCACGTCAGCTCGCTGCTGTCGACGCGCGCGCGCTGAGTCACCGAGCTGGGAACCGTCCCGGTTGCAGCGTCGACGTAGGTCGCGATGGTTGTCTGATGGTAGACGTAGGTGCAGCCGTCCTCGCTGACGGTCTCCCACGCTTCGATCGTCCGCCCGAGCCCATCGACGCGAATCGCGGCCTGCTCCTTCGGAAGGCAAGTCTCGCCGGCCGGGCAAAACCCCGGGCAGGTCGTCGCGTTCGGGCCGCTGGTCACCAGCTTCGTCCCGGTCCCATACTCGTAACCGAAGTCGCGCTGGTGACCGAGCTCGTTGGTCTCGCTGGCGACGAACAGCTTGCGCCCGTCGTACTGGAACGACGCGCTCGGGCCACTCGCGGCGTTCTGCATCGGCTTCCAGCGCGCGATTAGGTTGCCGGTGCCAAGATCGTATTCGAAACGCGTGATCGCGCGGTTGGCATCGAGACCATCGACCCAGACCTCGCTGGTCTCGGGGACACGGAGCGATGCATCCCAGGTCTGCTCGCTCTTGGCAAACGTGATCCACGCGCCGCTCGAGCGCACCTGCTTCTCGCTGGTGGTCGGCAGCAGTCGGTATGCGCTGCCTGTCGCGTCGAGCTTGAAGCCGCGCAGCGTCTGGCGATCGCCGTCGGCGTCGGCCGTGCCCGCCTGCAACAGCGACTGGGTTTCCTGCCAGAGCAGCGGGACGTCGGGCATCGTGTCGCTCGCGATCGGCGTCAGCGTGCTCGTCGCCCTCGCGTAGCCCGAGGCGTTGCTCGCCGTGCAAGTCGCGACGGTCTGACCGTTCGCGCACGCGAGCTTCTCGGTCACTGTCGCGTGGTGGGTCTTGATCGCTCCGCCGAACAGCGTCAGCTCCTCCCAGGTGATCCTCTCGATCGATCGAACCTCGTCGGTGACCGTGGTTTCAGCAGCAACGGGATGGACTCGCGTTTCGACGAGACGCCCGCTCCAGTCGGGGCTGTAGCCATACAGCTGTACCGTCCGCGCACCGCTGGTCGCGAGGGTCGTGACCTGCTCGAAGCCGCGAAACGAGAACCGGCCTTCGTTATCAGCGCCATGGCGCGGATTCTTGTACGCGTAGCTCGTCGTCGAGGTCGTGCCCGCGAAGCTGTCTACCGTGGAGAGACTCTTGACCACCCACTGGTTGTGCGGGGTCGCTCGCGGACGCCCCGCACTCCAAGGGTCGTCCGGGTTCTGCTCGACGGCGGTCTTGTCGTGCATCGAGGCATAGGTGACCGTTGTCGTCGCGCCACGGCCGTTCTTGACCTTGGTGAGCAGTCGCGGCGGTGGGGCCGTCGGCGGGTGCTCTGCACGGCCGAGCCCGGCGGCGATAGCGGTGAACGCGGCTTCCATGATGCCGTTGCCGTCGAGATCGATCAGGTCCGCGGTGAGCTCCCAGATCGGCTCGACGTCGACCGACGCCACGATCTTTCGTTCGTAACCGTGCTGGACGCCTGGATAGGAGACCGGCCCGGCGGCTGGCAGTCCGAACTGGCCTCCGACGTTGAAGAACACCTTCGGTGTCGTCGAGCCGTTTGGCGTTCGCACGACATCGATCCGCCCATCGTGGTCGACGTCGACGGGCCGAGTGGTGGTCTTGACGACGCCCGAGAGGATCGGTTGGCCGAACGTCAAAGTATCCCGGACGATGTCCGATGACTCGGTGTCGCCGCCTGGCTTGACGCCGGACGGTGAATAGATCGGCGTGTCGACCTCTCCGCTCGAAGGCGAGCCCGCGAGGACATGTCGAACCCCATCCTGAAACGCCAGGTTTGCGTTTAGGTTGGGTGTGAGGACCCAGTGGTCAGGGAGCCCGTCGCCGTTCGCGTCGATAAGGCCGGCCGAGCTCTGCGCGAAGCCCTCCGTCGAGGAAGAGGCGTACGAAGAACCCACGACGGAAAGGTCTGCGCCATGACGCGTGATGACGACGTGAGCCTTGGGTGCAAAGCCTCCGGTTCCATCTCCGAGCCAGACAAACCACCAGTTGTCCGCGCCGACGCCGGCGTACTGAGAGTTCGCGATGGCGTCGAGGATGCCATCGCCGTCGAAGTCCTGGACGCCATGAAACTGAGCGGTCACTTGGGGGCCGTTGAGGTTCGAATCGCCGACGTCCGATTCGAGCGGAACGGGTTGGTACTTGATCGTGGGCGCTGGGGCGAACGTCCCATTTCCCAGGTTCTTATAGATGAACCAGGGGTAGAGCCCCTCACATCGCGTGTAGGGTTCGCGCACGACAGGCGGTGAGCCACCACCCGGCGGCGGCGCCAGGATCACGCTCGGGTCCACGGCCGGCTCCTTGATGAGCTCGTGGCAAGCGACCTTCGGAGCAAGCGCGAGGCAACTGTTCACGACGCCCCAGTTGGTCGTACAAGGCCCGCCGCCCGCTGGACACGTCGTCGCGCCAGTCATGCATTTCGCATCGACCTGCTTGCAACGATCCATCTGGGGACACGGCGGCCATGCGCCGAATGGTTCTGGTGTCGTCGGATACGGCGTGCCCGAAGGGTCAAGGAGATCACCCTTGACGATGTCGTAATGCGCGATGTCTCCGTGAACGGCCGTTACCAGGTCCGTCAGTCCGTCGGCATCAGCGTCGAGCCACCGGTAAGCCAGGTACGTCCGAAATGGATCGTTCGGGCCGAACCCATCGGGGCACTCGAGGCCATACGGATAACAGAACGGTACTCCCGTCGGGGCGTCAGGATTCGAGCTGAACTGGCAGAGACTTCCGTCGTGGCAGAAGTTCGGTGCGTCGGCATTTCGATACGCCGTGACCTGACCATTGAGAGCACAACCCTCGTAATTGCTCGCGTTCAGATCGGCGGTCGCCGATCCGCCGGGCGGCGCATTGGTTCCTGCGCCTCGCCACTTGAGGCGCGGCAGCAAGATGTCTTCCGCGACTTCAAAGGTCGGCATCGTGCTGCTCGAACCTGCGGTCGGGCCCTTGTTGCGACGCCACTGCGCCTTGCACGCGCCGTCGCCGCTTGGATCAGACGCGTTGTCCAAGCGGTCGATCAAGCCATCTCCGTCGAGATCGACGAGCATGCCTTCCACGGTTGGCCATCGATCGCCGGTGCGGCGGTAGCCCCATGCGAGGTTCTGACTGTGCGGGCTCGTGCCCCACGGGGTTCCCGGGTACGGCGAGCTCGGCATCGCGAGCGAGATCTTCGGGTCCCCGTACTCGAAGGTCACGGCGGGTAGATCGACGCGCGGTGCGTCCGCGCCCCACGCGCTTTCTTGGATCGAGGTCAGCAGTCGCACGGGCGCGTGCTCCCGATCGCAATCGTCGAGGGTGCCATCGTACGCGAGCGAGAGCACGCGCGCGTGCTCCGGCGTCGTCGGTGAGCCCGGCGGATACGCGGTCGCCGTGATCTGACGCAGGATGTTCGCGCCGGTCACGATCGGAACGCCCGATCGATAGTCGCGATGCGAGCCGGTGTGAACGCCCTGACACTGCGGCGACGGTCCCCAGCCAAACTCCAGCTTCGCGAAGTCGAGCGCACCGGCGGCCTCGTTGCGTCCCCACAGGATGCGCATCAGGACGCACTCCTCTGCAAGCGCTTGGTACTCGTAGATCACCGCGTTGCCAAAGCGGTCCTCCGCGCGGGTCAGCGGCGAGAAACCGTCGCTCACCTTGGCGCAGCCCACCATACGCACGGGCTCGCCGAAATACATCGTCGAGCCGTCGGGTGAATAGACCCGCCAGTGAAAGCCGGTGCTCGAGCCCTGGCTGATCGCCGCGTTGCTCATTCGTTCGAACCGGTGGAAGCCGGAATCACCGTCGGCTCGATACGCTCGATAGACTCCGGCCGACGTCGGCTCGACGACCGAGATCAGACGCCTGCCCCCGACCAGCGAGCTCACGAACCGATCGTCCGCTCGCGGGTCGGATTGGGTTGCCTCCACCATGGGCGAGCGCGTACGAAGCGCGCTCGCGCTGGGATCGAAGGTGATCGACGGGACCGTGAGTGCCCAGCCCCCGCCACGCTGCCATAAGTCGGTGCCTGCGACGAATAGGTCAGCGCCAGCCGGGGCGCCATGCCATTTCTGCCGGGACTGGCCTGGATTGGATAGCTGTATTGCAACGCGCCCGTCGCCGTCGCGACCGAGGCATCACCATCTTTCACATCGCTGGCCTTCGGGGCATCCGATCCCAAGACGGGCGCGGAGTGAGTGAACAACTCGCTCGGCGCTGCTCGGCTCGGGCTGAGCTGGAGGACCATGCTGGTCGCCAGCAAGGCTGCCAAGCCGCGAGCAAGTGCCTGTCTTACGTTCCCGACGCGATCACGCATACACCCTCCTCGACCGGTGGCCATCGATTTTCGAGACGACTCAACGCTGGGCGACAGCCGCTTGGCAGGCGGCGATCGCAGCGGAGTCCGGTGCCTTCAACGCACACTGCAGTTGCGCATCGCTCAGTGAACCGACGCAGCTCGACACGAAGCCTTTGCCAAGCGCCTGCCGCAACGCACGACGATGTGGCTCGCGCTCGACGCCGGTCGCGTTCGCGAGCCGAACGTCGACCACGTGGTCGCGGAGTCGCTCGCACGCCTGTTCGCTCACAGCTTCGTCGTCGTCGATGTCGTGCCCACACGCCGCCAACGCCACCACCACGAACGCGATTCGATACATCACTCCGAGGTAACAGAGATGCTCGATCGATCGCAAGCGACTTACCGGAACCTCACAAGTGCTGCTCTCGTTCCGAGTCAGAAGCGGAGCGGCATCGAAGGCGACTGATCACTCGCCGACCGCGACGTAGCGATCGAGCTCCTCGTCGTCCGCGTTGTCGTACTCGCGGGCGCGCTGCTTGCCGGGGATGACGTTGGGCAGCGCCGCGCGGATCTGCGCGACCTCGTCGTCGAGCAGTAGTCATTCGTGACTGGGGCGCGAGCACGGTGGCTCGGACGCCCGGACGGCAAGAGCATCGATAGCTGGATCGTTCCGAGGGGTTAGGAGAGGTGATCTCTCCTGCTTCGTCGGTAGTTGCGCTGATAACGGGCGGGCGGTACGAGTGAAGAGTGGGCAAGGTGATCAGCCTCTATCGTGGTCGAGATCCGCGGGAGCTACCGATGTACGGCATCGGCGAGGCTGCGATCTATCTCGGCGTTCCGAGGTCAACGCTGAGCACCTGGGTTCGCGGCCAACGGGTCCGCGGCGAGACGCGCATGCGCCCACTGATCAAAGCCGACCGCGAGACCGGGCTCTTGAGCTTCAACAATGTCGCCGAGTCGTACGTGCTTGCGTCGCTGACGAGGAAGTTCGATCTCCCGCTGCAGCGCGTGAGGGCAGCGCTCAAGTCGATCGGCGGCGAACGCCCCTTGCTCACGACCGTGTTCCGGACGGACGGTCGCGGCATCTATGTCGAGAAGATGGGTGCACTCGTCGACGCAGCGCGTGGCGATCAAGCGGCGATGCGAGAAGTCATCGAGAGCAGCCTCGAGCGCGTCGAGCTCGACGATCGTGATCTTCCGTTGCGCCTGTACCCGTGGCGCCGCGAGCCTACCGAACCGAGGATCATCGCGCTCGACCCTCGGCGTTCCTTCGGTCGGCCGACCGTGGCCGGAAGCGCGGTGCAGATCGGGGTTATCTTCGATCGCTATCAGGCTGGCGACTCTGTGTCAGGGCTCGCCGCCGACTACGCTCTCAGCCGGGACGTGATCGAGGGCGTGTTGCGTTGGGGCTTCGATGCCGCGAAGGCCGCCTGACCCGCTGATCTACTACCTCGACGCGAACCTGGATGGTCACGACCTCGTCCGTCGCCTTCGCGACGCTGGGGTTCGTTGTGAACCGCATCGCGATCACTTCCCGCCGGACGCCGAGGACGAGGCATGGATTCCGGTGGTCGCGGCGCGAGGCTGGATCATCGTCACCCGGGACTTCGCAATTCAGCGAAGACCCGCCGAGCGTGAGGCTTGGACCGCGGCCAAAGCGATCGTCGTGATGGTTCGCGGGGAGAAGCTCAGCGCCCAGGACATGGCGCAGATCATTCTCGACGCACATATCAACGGGCGGCTCGACAACTTCATCTCCAAGCGCATGCCGCCGATGGTTATCTACATTGCGGCAAACGGTGCCTTGCGTCTTCACCTCGGTGGGGACCGCCGCGGTGGGCAGAAGAAGTAGTAGCGAGCCCTGAAGCGCGTCGCGGACGGTCCGGCGAGCTCGAAACGGCGCACGTGCACATCATCGCAAGGTTGTGAGAAGCTGGGGATCGGACGCGACGGGAAGCGGCCGCTGGAGGGGAACGTGCAGCCATCGAAGTGTGCGAGCTGTGGTGCGGCGCTGACGCCGGGGAGTGGGTTCTGCGGCGCATGCGGCAAGTCCGCGGGCTCGGGGTTCGCGCCACCGGCGCAGCCGGGGCATGGCTTCGCGCCGCCCGGGCAGCAGCCACCGTACGGCGGAGGCTATCCGCCGCCGCAATCGCCGGGTGCGTTCGCACCGCTGTCGCAGCAGCCCCATGGAGGAGGCTTCGCGCCGCAGCAGCCCCATGGAGGAGGCTTCGCGCCGCAGCAGCCAGGCTACCCACCGCCGCAGCAGCCGGGTGGTTACCCGCCGCCGCAGCAGCCGGGTGGCTACCCGCCGCCGCAGCAGCATGGCGGGTTCGCGCCGCTGCAGAATCCCTACGGGGCGCCGCCCACGCAGCAGCCGTACGGCACGCCGCCGCCGGGCTATCCGCAGCAGCAGCAGCTCGCCGCCGCGGCGCCCGCGCCGTGGAAGTGGGGCTACTCGAAGTGGATCGGGATCACGTACGGGCCGATTCCGGTCGGCATCATCATCGCGGTGATCATCCTGGCCGCCTACTACGGGAACTGAACCGAAGGATGCCCGCGAGCGCGAGCGCGATGGCGAGCGCGATCCACAGCGGGCGATAGCGAACAAACGCGCTCGCGTCGTCGGTGACGCCGACCTCGATCGCCTGCAGCGCGCCGGCACCTGCCTGACGGGCACGGCCGCGGTCGGGCAGCGCGATCACCAGCTCGCCGACGGGATCATCCTCGGCGCTGTCGCCATCGACGACGATCACGCGGACGTCGCCGGCGGCGCGCTCGATCCGCGCGCCGACCGCGCACTGGCTCTGCAGCTGATCTTTGACCTCGGCACAGCGCGCGACCAGCTTGCCAGCCTGCTCGATCCGGACCTCGGGATCCGGCAAGCCACCGCCGAAGTCCCACGGCGATCCGTTGTCGCGCTTGTCGCGGACGGTGACCGTGACGTCGTCGAGCGTGACGACCGGGCTGGCGGTCCCCGACAGCGCGAAGCCGATGATCCCGCCGACGGCGATCACGAGGACGCCGAGCCACGGCGATGCGAGCGCGCGCTTCACGTTCGGCGCATGCTAGGCAAAGGGGACAGGCTACACAAACTCAATTTTCTCGCTCGCACCTGTAAGGCTCGACACAGGCTGTGGGAAGAAAGTTTAGTTTGTGTAGCCTGTCCCCTCATGCGCGTGACTGATGGCGACGACTCCACCGCCGACGATGCCGACGACGAGATCGTCGAGGTGATCGAGCGCGGCGTGCTCGCCGCCGAGCGCCATCGTATCGAGGTCGACGCCACGCAGGTTGGCGAGCGCGTCGATGCCGTGATCGCCGGGACGGTCGCCACGCTGTCACGCGCGGTCGTCCAGCGGCTGATCGAGGACGGTCACGTCACGCTCAACGCGCAGCCTGTCAAGAAGCCGGGCCAGCGGCTCAAGACAGGCGATGCGATCGACGTGACCGTGCCACTGCCCGAGCCGATCGCGCTCGAGCCCGAGGACATCCCGCTCGAGATCGTGTTCGAGGATCCAGACATGGTCGTGATCGACAAGCCAGCCGGGCTGGTCGTCCATCCGGCCGCGGGCCATCCGCGCGGCACGCTCGTCAACGCGCTGCTGTTTCACTGCAAGGATCTCGGCGGCATCGGCGGCGCGCTGCGTCCCGGCATCGTCCACCGGCTCGACAAGGACACGAGCGGCGTGATGGTGGTCGCCAAGACGTCGCGCGCGCATGCAGCGCTGAGCGCGGCGTTCGCGGCGAAGAGTCGCGGCGAGGCCGGCGTGATGGCTCGCGAGTACCTCGGGATCTCTGCTCCATCCCCGCCCGCCGAGATCGGTACGTTGCGCACACTGCACGGCCGCCACCCGACGGATCGCAAGCGGTTCTCGTCGAAGGTCGGGTCCGGCAAGCCTGCGGTCACCCACTGGAGGGTCGTCGAGGCGCTGCCCGGTGCCGCGCTGGTGCGGTTCCGCCTCGAGACCGGCCGCACGCACCAGATCCGCGTGCACGCCGCCGATCATGGCTGGCCGCTGCTCGGCGATCCGCTCTATGGCCGCACGCCTCGCGAGCTCGCGAAGGTCGCCGAGACACTTGGCCGCCAGGCGCTCCACGCCGCGGTGCTCGAGCTCGAGCACCCGATCACGGGGGCCCACCTGCGGTTCGCGTCGCCGATTCCCGCGGATCTGCAGGCGACGCTCGACACCCTGCGGGCGCTGCGCGCTACCAGATCTTCGACTTGACGTGACCCTTCGACTTCACGAGCACATCGACGATCGCGCGCTCGTAAATGTGCTGGCCGAAGATGTCCTCGGTGACGCGGCTCTTGAAGAGCTCGCGACCCTCTTTGATCTCGTCCGACATCACGTCGAAGAGGGTGTCGTTGGCGATACCCTCGAGGATCTTGGGTTCGTGGTAGAGCGTCAGATCTGACGCGATCGCGCGAGCTAGCTGCCGAGCGCGCTTGGAATTGTCGATCATGGTCGCCATCCCACGATCGTAGGAGCCAGCTTCCCGCCGGGTCAAGGCCCGTGGTCACAGCGTTGCGGACGGTCACGACTTGGGACGCGAAAGCCCTTCGCTCGCCTTGCGCTCGCGCTCGCGATGCTCGACGTCGTCCTCGTCGGGCGACGGCCGGGCCGCTTTGAAGCGCGCGAGGTAGGTCTGCTTGACGCGCTCGCTGTCGAGACCGAGCGCGCGCGCGTACTCCGACAGAAAGCCGCGCACGTAGACTGCCGCCGGCAGCTTCGCGAACACCTCGCCCTCGAGGGCGTGGAGGTAGGCCATGCCGATCTTGGACTTCTCCGCGATCTCGCGAAGCTCGATACCGATCGCCTCGCGGATCTGGCGGAGCAGCGCTCCGGTGAACTCGGTCTGCGGCGAGATCTCGGGCATCGGCGGGCGCACCGCGAGCGTCGCCGGATCGTCGACCTTGGCGGCGGGCCGCGTCGAGGGCGCGTCGCCGCTGACGACCGGCGGGTGGCTCACCGGCATCGGCACGCCGTCCGGGAACAGCTCCATGTCGTATTCCTTGCGCTTCGCCGCGTCCATCAGCGACGTGTACGCGAGGTCGAGCCGGCGGTGCACGGCCTCGAGGCTCGCCGGATCGTAGAGCCCGCTGATCGCGATCGACTCGGCACCGTAGATGTCGCGGATCCGGCGGTTCGCGCGGCGAATGTCCTCGAAGCTCGCGGTCGGCGGTACCTCGAGGAGCTCGTAGTGCGAGTCGCTCGGCAGCACCTCGCCGTCGGTCTTGGGTGGCTGGACCGCGAGCAGGCCGCGCGCGATCCGCTCGAAGCACTTCGCGATCCGGGTCTCGGGATGCTCGATCAACAGCGGGCGGCGGCGGCGCGTCGACGCCCACACCGCCTCGTCATACTCGAGGTGCCCGAGGTAGCGGATCGGGACGGCGAGCCGGCGCCGCGCGGCCGATGCCACCGCGCGTCCCAGCTCCATGTCCGACTTCGAGCGTGCCGAGTTGATCACCAGGTGGGGTGCGAACTGCAGAATGGCGGCGCGCAGCTCGCCGAGATCCGTCGCACCTTGCTCGACGGCGGCGAAGTAGATCTCGAGCGCGCTCGGCGCCCCGCCCTCGTGCTCGCGAGCGTCGCGCGCCGCACCGCCGAGGTGCCCGAGATGGAGCGAGCCGGCGGACGCTGGCGAGTGGTGACCGAGCCCGAGCCGGTCGAGGTGCTTGAGGAACGCGGCCTTGACGAACCGGTGCATCAGCTCGATGGACGTCGGATCGGGGACGCCGACCAGGAGGCCAATATCCGCCTCGAGGAACAGGTCCAGGGTCGGCGAGCTGAGGCCCGGCCCGAGATCGATGACGACCCAGTCTGCGGAGAGCTGGCGCAGCTGCTGTGCGATGACCTGGACGCGCGAGCTACCGGGCTCGGCAACCCATGGCGGATCGTTGACACCGGCGATGAGCTTGACGCCGGGCACGTGGGTCGGCACCGCGATCTCGGCGAGCGACGGGCCGTGCGCCGCGAGCGCCTCGGACAGCGACCGGGAAGGCCGCGGCACGCCGGCGAAGATGTGCAGGTTCGGCGCGCCGAACGAGCCGTCGACGAGCACGACGCGCTTGCCGAGCGTCGACAAGAAGATGCCGACGTTCGCGGCGACGAGGCTCTTACCCACGCCGCCCTTGCCACCACCGATGGCGACGACCCTGGGCGTCATGGCGGCACATAACCGCGAACGGGCCTCGGCGGTCAAGGTCCGAAGCGCGGGCAGCCCGGGCCCGAGCAACGCTCGACACTCCGAGCCCGGGCCGGTATAACCGCTGGTATGACCAGCGTCGCGAAGATCGCTATCAGCCTGCCGATCCGCGCCGCCGAGCGGGTGCGCCGGGCGGTCCGCCAGGGCCACGCCAGCAGCGTCAGCGCGTACGTTGCCTCCGCCATCGAACAGAAGGCCAAGCTTCACGAGCTGGCGAGCCTGCTCGACCAGATGCTCGCCGAATCGGGTGGCGCGATGACGGCTGCCGAGCGGCGGGCGGCGGACCGCGCGCTGGATCCCGCGAAGAAGCGGGGCAAGGCGCGCCGGTGAGCAGCCTCGTCCTCGACGCGGGCGCGCTGATCGCGTTCGAGCGCAACGAGCGGCGGCTCGTGACGCTGCTCGCCCGGGCGCTCGAGCGCGAGCTCGCGCTGGTGGTTCCCGCGGGGGTCGTCGGCCAGACCTGGCGAGATGGCCGCAGGCAAGCGCGCCTCGCGCGGCTCCTCGCCACGGACGAGGTCGAGGTCGAACCGCTCGACGATGCGCGGGCTCGCGCGGCCGGCCAGCTCTGCGGGGTCAAGGGAACCAGCGACGTCATCGATGCCTCGGTCGTCCTGTGCGCGCGCTCTCGGGGCTCCAGGATCGTCACCTCGGATCCGGTCGACCTGGCCAGGCTCGATCCGCGCGTCGTGCTGATCGTCATCTGAATCGCGGCACGCCGAGGTCCGGCCTGTGGGCTAGAGTGGCGGCGTGGATGTCCAGGCCGTCTCCGCGCTCCTAGCGGCGCTGCTGATCCTCGCGATCGGCGCGTCGGTGGTGCTGCGGTCGCGCAAGGACAAGATCTTCACGTCGTTCGCCGCGTTCACCTTCACGGTCTCGGCCTGGCACCTCTGCACGTTCATCGATGCCGCGACTCAGAGCCCGGTGATGCGCTGGCTCGCGCTGTGGGCCGCCGCCACGATCCCACCGACCGCGATCCGGTTCTTCCGGATCTTCCTCGCGCAGCCCTCGATCGGCGGGCCCAAGCGCGGGCCGCGCGTGACGCTCGCGTGGACGCTCGTCGCCTACGTGATCCTCGTCTATTCGGCGATCGTGACCCCGATCCACGAGTCGATCTGGTTCCTCGTGCCGTTCGGGACCTACGTGTTCGGCGGGCTCTACCGCTGCGTCTACGACATGTACAAGCAATACCGCGCGACCACGAAGCGCGTGGAGCGCACGCGGGTCGGCTACCTCGCGCTCGGTGGGTTCGTCGCGACGACGCTGACCTTGACCGACGTGCTGCCGCGGCTCGGCGTCGCGTGGCCCGCGGTCGGCAACGTGCTCGGCATCCTCTACCTCTACTTCCTGTCGCAGACGCTGTTCCGCAACCGGCTGATCGACGTCAACGAGCTGATCGGCAAGATGGCCGTGCTCGGCACGCTCGTCGTGCTGCTGTGGGCGGTCTACGGCTTCTTGCTCTACTGGATCGGCGGCGGGCAGAAGGGTCTCTACCTGCTGAACGCGCTCGTCGCGTCGTTCGTGATCCTGATCCTGTTCGAGCCGGTGCGCGCGTGGCTCGAGAACACGATCAATCGCTGGCTCTTGCGACAGCGCACCGAGCTCCGGGGTCGGATCGAAGCGGTGCGCCGCGAGCTGCCCGGCGTCGTCGACGTGCCCGACATGGTCGCGCGCATCGTGACGGCGCTCGAGGAATCGCGGCGGATGACCGACGCCTCGGTCTACCTCCTCGATCCCGATGGTGCCGGCTTCGACCGCGCTGGTTTCCTCGGCCAGGCACCGCCCGAGCGCCTCGACGCGAACGCCGAACGCGCGCTGCTCGATCGCGTTCGCGGCGGACACCTCGACAAGGATCTGCTGACGCGCGAGATCGACGAGCTCGCCGGCACGCCGGACGCCGAGCCCAAGCGCGCGCCGTTGATCGCGCTGAAGAACCGCCTCGAGGAGATGTACGCCGGCATCATCTTCCCGCTGCTCGGCTCTGCCGAGACCGAGCAAGGGCCATGGCTGCTCGGCCTGTTCTGCGTGCGCGACGACCGTACCGAGAGCGCGTTCGACGTCGATGACATCGACACGTTCCGCCAGCTCGCGATCGCCGCCGCCCGCGTGATCGAGTCGAGCCAGGCGTACGAGCGCGTCAAGGAGCGCGACCGGCTCGCGGCGCTCGGCGAGATGGCGGCCGGCCTCGCGCACGAGATCCGCAACCCGCTCGGCGCGATCAAGGGTGCCGCGCAGTTGCTGATGACGGCGGACGGCAAGGCGTCTGCCCCCGACAGCGCGGAGTTCCTCGAGATCATCGTCGAGGAGGCGAACCGCCTGAACAACGTCGTGACGCGGTTCCTCGACTACGCACGCTCCGAGCGGCCCGGTCGTGAAGGCGCCGGCAAGGTCGATCTCAACGCCGTGGTTCGCAAGACCGAGCAGCTGCTGCGCAGCGACCTCGCGCGGACCGTCGAGCTGCGCGTGCGGATCGACGACCAGCTGCCGCAGATCGCCGGCGATCCCGAGTCGCTGATGCAGGTGTTCCTGAACCTCGGGCAGAACGCGCTGCAGGCGATGCCCGACGGCGGCACGCTCGAGATCCTGACGACCCGCCGCCGCCGCTCGCGTCTGGGCTACGGCCAGTTCGCCGAGGTCCGGTTTCGCGACACCGGGATCGGCATTCCCCGCGACAAGCTGAAGAAGCTGTTCATCCCGTTCTACACGACGAAGCAGAAGGGCACCGGCCTCGGCCTCGCGATCTCCCATCGCATCATCAACCAGCACGGCGGCACGATCGAGGTGCGCTCGACGCTCGGCCAGGGCTCGACGTTCTCGGTGTTCCTGCCCGCCGCCGAGCCGATGCCGGTCGGCAAGACCGAAGAGTTCACCGAGACCGGCCGGCTGATCCCGCTGAACGGCAGGGACGAACCGCGCGCCGACCCCACGCCGACGCCGAGCGCTGCGCCTTCCTCTTCCACGACCGCGCAGCCTCCCGACGGCCCGCCCGATGTCGAAAAAAGTGTAGGCTGACCGGCGATGCAACCGGCGAAGATCCTCGTCGCTGACGACGAGCAGAATTTGCGCCGCGTCCTCGTCGCCCTGCTCAAGCGCGACGGCCACGAGGTCCTCCAGGCCGCGAGCGGCCTCGAGGCGATCGAACGGCTCGCCGACGTCGACGTCGTGATCACCGATCTGCGGATGCCCGGCGCGGACGGCATGGAGGTGCTCCGCACCGCGAGCAAGACCCATCCGCACGTGCCGGTCATCATGATCACGGCGTACGGCTCGGTCGGCCAGGCGGTCGAGGCGATCAAGGCCGGCGCGTTCGACTACATCGAGAAGCCGTTCGAGCAGGACTCGATCCGGACGATCGTCGAGAAGGCGATCGGTCAGGCCGCGGCGAACCGGATCGCCCCGCGCTCCGCGCTCTACCCGGCGACCGAAGGCGACGCGAAGGGCCGGTTCGGCCTCGTCGGCCACAGCACCGAGATGCACTCGATCTTCACCGTGATCGAGCGGGTCGCCGACACGCCGTCGACGGTGCTGATCACCGGCGAGAGCGGCACCGGCAAGGAGCTCGTCGCGAAGGCGCTGCACGAGCAGTCGGGGCGCAAGAACCAGCCATTCATCAAGATCAACTGCGCGGCGATCCCGAAGACGCTGATGGAGAGCGAGCTGTTCGGCTACGAGAAGGGCGCGTTCACGGGCGCGACCTCGAGCAAGCCGGGCCGGTTCGAGCTCGCGGACTGCGGCACGCTGTTCCTCGACGAGATCGGCGAGATCCCGGTCGAGATGCAGGTCAAGCTGCTGCGCGCGATCCAGGAGAGCGAGTTCGAACGCGTCGGCGGCATCAAGACGATCAAGGTCGACGTCCGGCTGATCACCGCGACCAACCGCGATCTCGAGCTCGAGACCCAGCGCGGCAACTTTCGCGAGGATCTCTTCTACCGGCTCAACGTCGTGCCGCTGCAGATCCCGCCGCTGCGCAAGCGCACCGGTGACATCCCGCTGCTCGCGACCCACATCATCAAGAAGTTCAACGAGCGCCTGAAGACGACCATCGGCGGCATCACCGACGACGCACTCGCCGCCCTCGAGCAGCACACCTGGCCCGGCAACATCCGCGAGCTCGAGAATGTCCTCGAGCGGACCATCCTGTTCTGCAAGCACGAGCGGATCGAGCGCGGCGACCTCCAGCTCCAGCTGCCGCCCGGCGCGAACGACGCGATCCCGAACCTGTCACGCACGACGTCGAGCGGCGCGATGGCCCCGCTCGATCTCGACGACCTCGACGACGAGACGACGAGCGGCGAGCTTGCCGGCACGAGCTCGGGCTCGCTCAAGGACATCGTCCGCGCCGAGACCTCGCGCGTCGAGCGCGAGCTGATCGTCAAGGCGCTCGAGGAGACCGGCGGCAACGTCACCCAGGCCGCGCGCCTGCTCAAGATCAGCCGCAAGAGCTTGCAGATGAAGATGAAGGAGCTCGGGTTGCGGGATAAGGACTCGTGAGGGGACTCGGAGGGGACTCGTGAGGAGCCTAATGAGCCGGGGCCTCGTGATAGGTTGTCGCGCGGTGCTGCGAACGCGTGCCCTCGCGCTGACGGTGACGCTCCTCGCGAGCGGCGGCGCGGCCGACGCCAATCCGCACTCGAAGTTCCCGACCGGCGTCGACGCCCGCGAACCGACGCTGTTCCACTTCACGATCGACTACGCGTACGAGATGGTGAGCGCGACGATCGTCCGCGAGGGCGTTGGCGAACCCGTCGATCCGCTCGCGCCGCTGCCGAAGCACGACGACCTGTCGTTCAAGCAGTACCGTCACACGATGATCCCGAAGGCCGAGCTGGGCGTCTACCGCGGCACCTGGATCTCGTTCGCGGTGCCCGTCGTGATCGCGCAGGCCCGCGAGCTGTCGCTGGCGAGCGGTATCACGCGCGACGGCAGCTCGACGATCCGCGACGGCTTGCTGACCGCCGATGGCTTCGACGCCCGCGACCCCGGCACGCCCCTGCCCGCCGGCGGTGACCTCGTGTTCCGTGGCATCAGCCGGCAGGGCGTCGAGCAGCTACGATTCGGCCTCGCCGTCGCGCCGATGGCCCAGCTCGCCGACGACACCAAGCCGACGTGGAAGCTCGGCGCCGAGCTGCGGCTCTCGGTCGGTCGCACGATGCGCTTCGATCGCATGAAGGCGGACTCCGAGACCGGCGTCAGCAGCGGCATCCACGAGCTCCGGCTGTGGACGTCGTTCGCCAGGCGTTATGACCGCGCCGAAGCCTGGTTCGAGCTGTTCTGGCAGGTGCCGCTGACGGCGCGCAAGGGCTCGCTCTACGACGACATCGACCAGGCACCCGGCAAGTTCGGTGCGACCAGCACGATGCCCGGGCAGCGTGCCGGCGCCGCGTTCGGCGTCGAGCTCTACGCGATCAACGACGTGGTCGAGCACAACAGCGTCAGCCTCGATCTCGGCGCTCGCGTCGTCGGCCACTTCGAGGGCCGCGGTTACAGCGAGATGTGGGAGGTCTTCGCGTTCGCGGGCGACGTCCGCACCGAGGGCCCGCTGGTGCTCGATCGCGACCCCACCGATCCCGGGGTGCAGGCGTTCTCGCATCCCGGCATCACCAACATCGAGAACTACCTCGAGACCGCGGGGCGGATCGCGGTGCGAGCCGAGCTCGGCAAGCGGATCAGCTTCGGCGCGATTGTCGACCTGATCTGGAAGACCGACCACGTGATCTCGTTCGCCGATGCCGGCGTCGATCGCGATGACGACAACGACCTCGTGAACCCGGGCACCGACGAGGTCAACCCGCTCCACGCGCCGCAGATCGATCTCGTCGGCCACCGCTATCACTCCGAGGACAACTTCGGGCTCTCGATCGGCGTCCAGGCGCAGTTGCTGTTCTGAGGTTTGGGGCGCCGCGGCGTCACTCGTCCGGCGTGCAGAACCGGATGCTGCCAAACACTGCCGAGCTGGGCGTAGTCGCCGCCACGGCAACTGCCCCGAACGCCACGTGGACCGTGTCCGGTAGCGTACCGGTCACCAGGCCGAGCTCCTTCCAGGCGCGGCCGTCATGGGCGTACTCCGCGCGGATGGCGCTCGCATCGCGATCGAATCGCAGCCGCCACCACCGCATCGCATCGGCGATGTATGGCTGCGCGGTCACGACGTCACCACCTCCCGAGACCCGAAGCACGAGCGATTCGCTCGCGACCAGGATCTCGGCGCCGATGAACTGGGGTTCAGCCGAGCCGATCCCGAAGATCGTGTAACGGCTTGCGCCTGTAGTGACTCGGGTGACCTCGAGGATCGCGCCTTCGGAGGACAGCTCGGCCGGCAGGGCGCTCAAGCAACTCGCCGCCGAAGCACCGTCCGCCGCGAGCTGGGCCACGAGCTCGCCGGATGTGTTTTCTGCGGTCGCCGCGCCGTCGAGGCGTAGCCGACCCCACGGGGCGCACGGGGGGTTCTGGTCGAAGCCATCTGCGACCCCACCTGCCGGGCAGGTCGCGCCACGTTCGTCGATGCCGAGCACGAGGTCACAGCCAGTGCCTGCGGTGAGCACCGCGAACACGAGCAGGCCGACGTCACGCACGTCTGATGATGGCGCGCGCCACGACCGTGGACAAGGGCGCACGGGGCGCACGGCGATTCGTGCAACGAACGCATGAAGGATTCTGCCGCCTTGCGTTGATCGCGCCCCGCATGCCCCGTACGTTCGGGCCCGCGGAGGCTACGCATGATTCTCGGAAAGTTCTTTGGTGCGATCAGGGCTCAGCTCAACAAGCTCGCCAACTATTTCTGGGAGGCCGACCCGATCGCCCAGATGCAGTACGAGTACGACCAGGCGGTCGAACAGCTCAAGGAGGGCCGCGTCGGCCTCGAGCAGTATCGCGGCCTCGTCGAGCGCGTGTCGCGGCAGGTCAAGGACGGCGAGAGCCAGGTCAACAAGCTGACCGCGCAGGCCAAGGCCTACCTCAAGTCAGGTGATCGCGAGACAGCCGGCAGCTTCGCACTGCAGCTGACCAAGGCGAAGACCCAGCTCGAGGAGAACAAGCAGCAGCTCGCGATGCACGAGGCTGCGTACGGCAACAACCTCAAGAAGATCCAGCACGCGAACAAGAAGCTGGTCGAGGTCAAGGACAAGATCCACAAGTACGACGCCGAGCTCAAGATGAGCGAGGCCGAGGCCGAGGTGGCGAAGCTCACGCAGAGCTTCAACATGGACGTCACGACGGACTTCGGTCAGCTCGAGGACGTCATCCAGCGCAAGATCGACACGAACCGCGGCAAGGCCCGGGTCGCGAGCGACCTCTCGAACGAGGGGATCGACCAGATCAAGGCGGAGGAGCGCATGGAAGCCTCGATGGCCGACGACGCACTCAAGGATCTCGAGGTCGAGCTCGGCATGCGCGCGCCGGAGACCACGCCGCTCACGTCGACCGCGAAGGATCTCGGGCCGGCCGAGGAGACGCGCGAGCGCGAAGTCACCAAGGTGACCGAGTAAACACACGGATGGTTCGTCGTTGGTGTTCTGATCGAAGGGGAAAGCGTTCATGACAACCGGAGCAGGAAAGCCGAAGCCCGCATTCTTCCTCGCGGTGCTCGCGGTGGTGGCAGGACTCGTGGGTCTTGCCTTCTATCGCTGCAACGCGAAGAAGTCCTCGTCGTCGACGACGACGGGGGACAAGATCGACATCAAGGACATCAAGAAGCAGGCCGGTGACGGATCCGACGTCCAGGCCGAGAACCCCGATCCGAACAGCGTCACGACGACGAAGGACTACTCGTTCGAGCCCGCGACGCGCCTCCCCGAGGTGCCGGGCACGGCCGATTACAAGAAGCTCGGCACGCCGCGCACCGTCCGCTTCGCGGTCAACGTGTGGGCAGGCTGGGCGCCGATCGTGTGGGCGAACCAGGGCCACAAGGCCGGCAAGGTCTGGAAGGACGCGAAGGGCGGCGAGTTCAAGCTCGAGCTCGTCCTGATCGACGACCCGGTCGCGATGGGCAACACGTTCGCCAGCGGCGACATCCACATCGGGTGGGCGACCGTCGACATGCTGCCGCTCGTCGTCGAGCGCCTGAAGCGCGATCCGCGGTCGATGCCGCGCGTCTTCCAGCAGGTCGACTGGTCGAACGGCGGCGACGGCATCGTCGTCCGCGACACGATCAAGAACGTCTCCGAGCTGCGCGGCAAGACCGTCGTGCTCGCGCAGAACTCGCCGTCGCACTACTTCCTGCTCAACGTCCTCCTCAACGGTGGCGTCCAGCCGTCCGAGGTCGACATGAAGTTCACGAAGGACGCGTTCCAGGCCGCGGCCGCGTTCAACCAGAACAAGAGCTACGCCGCCGTGGTGTCGTGGGCGCCGGACATCTACAACCTGACGAAGGCCGGCATGGGCAACAAGATGCTGGTCTCGACCCAGACCGCGAACAAGCTGATCGCGGACGTCTGGTTCGCGCGCGCCGACTTCGCGCGTGACAACCCGGAGATCGTCGAGAGCCTCGTCCGCGGCATCTTCGACTCGATCGAGGAGCTCAAGACCGACGACAAGAAGCAGGGCGTCGCGAAGCTGATGGACGCTTTCTACGACCTGCCGCCGGGCACCGCGAGCACGATGCTCGCCGACGCGCACTGGACGAACTACGCCGAGAACCGCGACTTCTTCCTGAACCAGAACAGCCCGACGAACTTCGAGCGCACGTACAACACGGCGTTCCTGCTCTACAAGGCGATCCGCGCGGTCGGCACGAAGGTCGAGTTCGACCAGGTGATGGACTTCTCGGTCATCAAGAAGCTCGGCGCCGAGCCGAAGTACGCCGAGCAGAAGAACGAGTACGAGTTCAAGTTCACGCCGACGAGCGGCATCGACATCAACGTCGAGAGCGCGGTGCTGACGAAGACCGTCACCATCAACTTCTTCCCGAACTCGTACGACGTGTTCAAGAAGATGTCGAAGGACGGCAAGCCCGAGACCCACTACGACCCGAACGTCGAGATCACGATCGAGGAGATCGCGAAGCTCTCCGGTCAGTTCGGTGCGGCCCGCATCCACATCGCCGGGCACACCGACTCGTCGATGCGCGGCGTCGCGGACGAGAGCCTCGTGCGCGAGCTGTCGAGCCGGCGCGCGAACTCGGTCAAGGAAGCGCTCGTCAACCGATTCAAGATGAACCCGAACCAGTTCGTCGTCGCCGGCTACGGCTGGGACAAGCCCGCCGACAAGAAGGACCCCGACAACCACGCCAAGAACCGGCGTGTCGAGGTCAAGGTGGTGCCTGCCGAAGCGCAGTGACCCGAGGCTCGATGGGCACCGACGAGACTGACAAGGACCGCGCGGCACCGCCGGCCGCCGAGGACGACGCCAAGGTCGCGCCGGCCGAGGTCGCGGCGTCCAAGCCGGTCGCGCCGATCACGAAGCCGGCGCCGATCACGCAGCCGGCCGCCGCACAGCCGAAGGCCACGGTCGACGCGAACAAGATGCCGCCGGCGAAGAAGGCGGTCGAGGCCAAGGAGCCGGTCGAGCCCGGCATCCCGCAGCCGCCGCCCTGGTACCGCACGCTCCGCGCGGACCCGCCGGCCTACGTGCGGCTCGCGCTTGGTGGCGCGCTGATCGCCCTGGTGCTCCTGCTCTGGTGGTTCATCAGCCGCGGCGCTGCGACCGAGGCGATCATCTCGCCGTCGAAGCTGCCCGGGCCCGGCGCGACGTTCGGCTCGCTCGAGCACCTGATGGAGCGCGACATGCTCGACAGCGTGATCGACACGCTGCAGCGCGTGTTCCTCGGTGTGCTGCTCGCGGCGGTCGTCGGCGTCGTTCTCGGCGTGCTCGCCGGCGCGAACCGCGGCGTCAGCGCGACGATCGCGCCACTCGTGATCTTCTTGCGCTCGGTGCCGATGGGCGCGCTGCTTCCGCTCACCGTGCTGCTGTTCTCCGACGGCGAGAAGCAGAAGTGGATGTTCATCTTCCTGGCCGTCGTGCCCTTCGTGTTCTCCGACACCGTCAAGGCGATCTCGATCGTGCCGGACCGCTACGTCGAGACCGCGCAGACCCTCGGCGCGTCGAATCGCCAGATCGTGCTGAAGGTCCTCGTGCCGCTCTCGCTGCCCGACATCGTCACGAGCCTGCGATTCCAGTTCGGCCTCGCGCTCGGTTACATCATGCTCGCCGAGGCCGGCAGCACGATCGTCGAGCACGGGCTCGGCAAGCTGATCGCGCTCAGCGAGAAGCGCGGACTGACCGAGCAGGTCTACGTGCTGCTGTTCGTGATCGCGCTGCTCGCGTTCGCGATCGACCTGCTGTTGCGGACGCTCCAGCGCGGCGTGTTCCCGTGGCGAAAAGATCTCTAGTCATGAGCGCCGACGATCCGAAGCAGCCGCTAACCACGAACCCACCGGGCACCGGCACCGGTCCAGCCGGGGGCGAGCCGGTGAAGCAAACGCCGGTGGCGCGCGATCCTGCCGCCGAGGCCGCCGCGCTCGCGGCCCTCGAGGCCGAGTTGCTCGGCGAGCCCGCGCCTGCCGCGAAGCCGGCACCTGCCGCGAAGCCGGTCGAGCCCGCTGCGAAGCCGAGAGCTGCCGAACCCGCGGAGGCTGCGGCCAGGCCGGCGGCGGCCGCCGAGCCCCGTGTCACCGGTGGCGAGCCTGCCGCGAAGATGGCGCCGCTCGCCAAGCCGCTGGCGAAGGCGCCGGTCGTGATGTTCGACAAGGTGACCAAGACGTACGGCACCGGCAGCAACGCGTTCACCGCGATCAAGGACGTCACGTTCTCGATTCCCGACTACCCGGGCCGCGGCGAGTTCGTGTCGATCCTCGGGCCCTCGGGCTGTGGCAAGTCGACCGTGATCCGGATGATCGCGGGCCTGTTGCCGCAGTTCCCGCAGACATCCGGCAAGGTCCTCGTCGACGGCAAGCTGGTGACCGGGCCGGGCCCCGATCGCGGCATGGTGTTCCAGGACTACACCTCGTTCGACAACCGCACCGTCCTCGAGAACGTCGCGTTCGGCCTCGAGTGTCGCGGGGTCGACAAGGCCGAGCGGCTCGACCGCGCGCGCGTGTGGATCAGCAAGGTCGGGCTGTCGATCAAGAAGGACGCCGACAAGTACCCGCACCAGCTCTCGGGCGGCATGCGCCAGCGCGTCGCGATCGCACGCACGCTGATCCTCGAGCCGCGCATCATCCTCATGGACGAGCCGTTCGGTGCGCTCGATCCGCCGACCCGGTCGCGCATGCAGGACAACCTGGTGAAGTTGTGGCGCGAGCAATCGCCCACGATCTTCTTCATCACGCACTCGATCGAGGAAGCCGTCTACCTCGGCGATCACATCCTGCTGTTCTCGAACTCGCCAGGTACCGTGCTGAAGGAGATCCGCGTCCCGCCTCCCGATCGACCGTCGATCGAGATGCAGCGCGATCCGAAGTTCATCGACGTCGTGATGGGAATCCGCGAGACCATCGATCGGCTCGAGACGTCGAACCGGGCAGGAGACTGAGAACATGGCCGAACCCAAGAAAGCCGGCCTGTTCCGCTACCTCAAGGAAGCGTTCACGTTCCGCTGGAATTTGTTGTTGTTCGGCGGCGCGGCCATCGCGGCCGTGGCCTCGGGACACGCGGATATCGCATTGCCGCTCGTCGCCGCTGCCGAGGTCACGTACCTAGCCGGGCTCGCCACGTTGCCGCGCTTCCAGGGCGCGATCGACGCCAAGGCGCGCGCCGAGGAGCGCGGCGGTAGCGGCGTGCGCCGCGCCGAGCCCGTGGATCAGGGCACCGCACGCGATCGGATCCTCGAGGTCCTCAAGTCGCTGACCGAGGATCGCCGGTCGCGGTTCCTCCGGCTGCGCGCGCGCTGCGTCGAGATGTCGAGGATCGCGAACGCGGTGCGCGGCGAGACCCGCGACTCGAGTGGCGCGTCGACCGAGCTCCGCACGCCGGCGCTCGATCGGCTGCTCTGGGTGTTCCTCCGCCTGCTGCTCTCCGAGCAGGCGATCGCGCGCTTCCTGCAGGCCGCCGACGAGAGCGGCATCGACAAGTCGATCACCGACCTCCAGGGCCGCCGGCGCAAGCGCGCGGACTCGGTCGCCGACGAGCTCGAGGCCGACGACCGGATCCTGCGCTCGCTCGACGACAGCATCGCGACCGTCGCGATGCGCAAGGAGAACCTCGAGAAGGCGAAGAGCAACGCCGAGTTCGTCGCGACCGAGCTCGATCGCCTCGAGAACAAGATCGCGGCGGTGACCGAGATGGCGGTGAGTCACACCGATCCCGACGACATGTCGAGCCGGATCGACGCGATCTCCGAGGGCATCTCGCAGACCGAGCAGACGATCCGCGAGCTCCAGACGATCACCGGCGTCCACGACGAGACGACGCCGTCGATCCTCGACACCGATCTCGCGCCGGCGCGGACGATCGAAGGCAAGCGGTAGCGGAGGCAGCCATGGCCACGAACGATCCCAAGGGCCTCGAGCCCAAGCCCGAGGTGAAGGCGGAGACGCCGAAGACCGAGACCAAGACGCTGGCCGGAAGCGACGGTGTGACGCGTGCGACCGCGTTGCCGCCGCACTTTCCGGCGTGGGCCGCCAAGCTCGCGGAGCTCTACTTCTCGGGTACGACCTCGATGTTCGTCGTCCACGGCAACACGTTCGATGTCGTGCGCGCTGGCCCCGACCGCTGGATCGGCCTCGCCGAGTTCCTCTCCGAGCAGCTGTTCGGCCGCTGGGATCTCGTCATCCACTACGACCTCGCGCGTGGACTGCGGTGCTCTGCCGGCAGCAACGGCAAGCGGCTGCAGGAGATGGTCGAGACCGCGAACAAGTGGCTCGGCGATCTGCGCGCCCTGCCCCGCGATCCGACGAAGGGGCTCGCCGCGATCGATCTGCTCGTCCAGAAGAACGTGATGGCCGATCCGGAGAAGCGGCTGCGTACCGCGATCCTGATCGATCACGCCGGCTACGTCGCGCCGAGCGGCGACCGCCTCGACCTCAACGAGCAGACCCACATGGTGACGCTCCTCAACTGGGCGTCGAGCCCGTACGTCAAGCGGCTGAACATGGCGTTCGTGCTGATCGACCCGCGATTGTCGAGCATCGCCGAGCGGCTCTCCGGCAACCCGCACGTCGCGTCGCTCGAGGTCCCGTTGCCCGACGCCGCCGAGCGCGCCGCGTTCCTCGAGGCCCAGGTCAAGGCGGCCGGCCGCGACATCACGAGCTTCTCGGACTACTCGATCGCCGAGCTCGGCAAGCTGACCGCCGGCATCGGCCTCACCGATCTCGAGGTGCTCCTGCGCTCGACGATCGAGGGCAGCCGCCGGCTCGACCGCGGCTACTTCAAGGAGCTCAAGAAGCGGCTGATCGAGCGCCAGGCGCAGGGCATGCTCGAGTTCGTCGAGCCGAAGTGGGGCCTCGACACCGTCGTCGGCCACGAGGCCGCGAAGCAGCGCCTGCTCGACGACGCCGAGCTCATCAAGCGCGGCGAGCTCGAGACCGTGCCGATGGGCTATCTGTTCTGCGGCCCGGTCGGCACCGGCAAGAGCTTCCTCGCGACCTGCGTCGCCGGCTCGATCGGCATCCCCGCCGTCGTGCTCAAGAACTTCCGCAGCAAGTACGTCGGCGAGACCGAGGGCAACCTCGAGCGCGTGCTCAACGTGCTGCGCTCGATGGGCCCGGTCGTGGTGATCGTCGACGAGGCCGACGCGATGCTCGGCGATCGCGATCAGGGCGGCGACTCCGGCGTCGGCGCGCGCACGTTCGGCATGATCGCGTCGC
>JACCTC010000093.1 GCA_013812655.1 Deltaproteobacteria bacterium
GCGCGGTCACGTGCACAGCATGCCGCTCCTTGCGGCGGGCGTCACGGCGCGAGCGTGACGATGCCCGCATCGAGCCACGGCGCGCGGGTGTTGACGCCGGCTTCGAGCAGCGCCTCGTCCTCTTGCCACGGGCCCAGGCGCAGCTCGCCGGCCAAGCCGCGCTGCACCTCCGAAATGACCCCGGGTGGCAGGTGATGGCCGCGGCAATCGAGATGCTCGAGCTGCTCGCCGAATGCCGAGACGATCGAGCGCAGCGCGTCGATGCTGATCCGCGATTCGTACATGCGCAGCTCGCGTAGCGCGGGCATCGGCGTTCGCGCGAAGGCGCCGAGCGCCCTGCACAGCTTCGCGAGCCGATCGGTGATCACTGCGGTGCTGACGGCGAGCGATCGCAGGCGCGGGAAGGCGCCGAACCGCGAGGTCTCGACGAGATCTTCGGTCGACATCGCGAGCCGCTCGAGGCTCGCTGCGGCTGGGCTCGCGGCGAGCGCAGCAAGCGCGGCGTCATCGACGTCACCAACGCGTAGCTCCACGAGCGTCGGCGGCAAGTAGGGGGCGATCGCGGCGATCGGGATCCATCCAGTGGACAGCGCGCGCAGCGCGGGCGCCCCGCGGAGCATCGCGATCACGGCGTCGGGACTGGTCTCGCGTGCGTGTAGTGCGAGGCGCTCGACGGTCGCAAGCACACCGGAACCGACCAGCTCGTGAAGGCCGCGGGACGTATGCGCCCCGCCCCGCCCGATGCCGAACCCGCGAAGCCCGCGCAGGCTCCCCGTCATGGCGATCCGCTCGAGCACCTGATCGCCCAGCTCGGACCAGCCGCGGTGGTGCTCGGTATCGCCCCACACCATCGAGATCCGCGCGTCGGCGATCTCGATCCCGGCATACCTGCCGAGCGCGGAATGCGTGAGGAGCTGGTCGACCGTGGCAAGCGTATCGGGTCCGGTACGCTCCTCACCGCCGACGGCATCCTCGGAGGCGTCGACGTGCTGGTCGAGACCGCAGATCGTGAGGCTGCGCGCGAGTGGCGCCCGCGAGCGGAGCGCATCGGCCGCCTCGAGGAAGCGCGGGCCTTCGGCCTCGACGGCGTCGACGAAGCCGCGCTGGAACATGCAGCGCCTCGCGAGGCCGGCGAGCTCCGACCACGCCGCACCGTGGGTTGCGAGCAGCTCGCGCAGACGCTGCCGGCGCGTGGCGGTCTCTGCCGGCGAGAGCCCGCCGCGCGCGAGATCGCACTGGATCACGACGAGCTCGCCGCGCTCGCCACCGACGGCGTCGGCCCAGACCAGCCGGGGCGCGTCGTCATCGGGTGACGCCATGCATGCGGCGAACAGCGCGGCGAGGTCGCGATCGCTCATGCGCCGAGCTCCACGATGGCTTCGTCGTCGGATGAGGCCACGCAGGCCGCGAGCAGTGCGGCGTGGGAGTGCGCGATCGGGACCACCGCACGAGCATGACCCGGATCCGCCGCACATGGCTTAGACTCGATGGTCATGGCGCGCGTCTTCCTCGTGAACCCGCCATCTCCAGAGCCGGTGCGGACGCCGCTGCTCTCGTTCTGTCACCTCGCAGCATCGCTACGCGCAGGTGGCCACGAGGTCGCGCTGCTCGATGCCTCGGCGCCGAATGCGCCGCACGGCCATGCCGCGATCGCCGAGCAGATCGCCGCGTTCGCCCCCGATCTCGTCGGGCTGCACCTCAAGACGCTGCACGTCCAGCCCGCCTACGCGCTCGCCGCAGCACTCGCGCCGCGCTTCGTGCTCGTGGCCGGTGGACCGCACGCGACGATCGTGCCCGGCGAGCCGCTCGCGCATGGCTTTCGCTGGGTGATCCGCGGCGAGGGCGAGGAGGCACTCGTCGAGCTCGCCGACGTGATCGACGGCAAGCGCGTTGCCGCCGACATCGGTGGGCTGTCGTGGATCGAGCGCGGACTGCCGCGCCACAACCCGACGCGGCCGTTCGTTGGCGAGCTAGATCGCCTCGCGCCGCCGCTGTCCGCGCTCGATCTGTTCGATCCCGCCTGGTACGGCACGGCGCCGAGGCTCGGCGGCGTGTTGCCGCCGGCAGGCATCCTGTCGAGCCGCGGCTGCCCGGCCGCCTGCACGTTCTGCTCGAACGACGTCACCGGCCGCAAGTTTCGCTATCGCAGCGCCGGCTCGGTCGCGGCCGAGATCGCGATGCTGCGCGAGCAGCACGGGCTCGTCGGCTTCTCGTTCTTCGACGACTCGTTCGCGGTCGGCCGCCGGCGGGTGCGCGAGCTGTGCGACGCGATCCTCGCGATCGGCGCGCCGGTGTGGTGGACCTGTACGGCGCACCCGGCGCACCTCGATCGCGAGGTCGTCGCCGACATGCAGCGCGCCGGGTGTGCCGGCATCGACATCGGGATGGAGAGCGCGGATCCCGGGATGCTGCTGCGGATCGGCAAGGGCGTGACGGTCGAGCGCGTGCTCGACGTGCTCGCATGGTGTCGCGACCTCGGCGTGCACACGGTGGTCAACCTCATGTTCGGGTGGCCCGACGAGACGGATGCCGAGCTCGACGCGACGATCGGTTTCCTCGAGCGCGCCGCGCCGATCGCCGGTGGCTTCAACGCGCGCGGCGTGGTCGTGCCCTACCCCGGCACCCAGATCTACGACCTGAACCACGCCCGGTTCGGCTTCACGGGCTGGTGGCTGCGCGAGCCTCCGCTCGCGTACACGGTGTTCCCGACGAGCTGGGACGAGGCCGAGATCCGCCGTGCGTACGCGGATGACCCCGCGCTCGACCGCAACTTCTTCCAGCATCCGCCGCACCGGGTCGAGCGGATCCGCGACGCGCTCGCACTCAAGGCCGACCTGACGGCGGCGATCCAGCGCCGGCGGACCCACGGTGCGGAGGCCGTGGCATCGCGTGCGATCGGCGTCCCGGCGGCCGGCGCGCGCTGACTCAGCCCGCGAGCAGCTGGCGAAGTGCCCAGGTCCGCGGCACGCGTGCACCGGTGATCCGGCGGCGTCGATCGCGGGCCAGCGCGCGCAGCAGCGT
>JACCTC010000110.1 GCA_013812655.1 Deltaproteobacteria bacterium
GCATCGAGCCGCTCGGCCATCACGATCCAGAACGCGAGATCGGTGCCCGCCGCGAGCTGCTTGCCGCCGATCAGCGTCGCGACGGCCGCCGCACGCGGAGCGACCATGGATAGCGCCGCGAGCCCGACCAGGACGACGCCCGACACGATCGCGAGCGTCGCGAGGACGCGCCGGCGCTCGAGCCGATCTGCGAGCCCGCCGACGACCGCGAGCACGACCGCGAGCAGCGCACTCGAGATCGCCATCGCCTCGCCGAGGTGGGCCGGGCCGAGCTCGGTCAGAAACATCGCGTCGGCTGCCGCCGCGCTGACCACCGCCCCGGCACTCGCGAGCGCGAACACCGCGCCGGCCGAGATCACGAGGGTGCGCTCGTCGGCACGCAGCAGACTCGCCCCCGCGCGCCGGGCCGGATTCGGCAGGAGCCTCGTTGTCGCTGCGGCCACCCGCCGCCATCGTAGCCCAGGCGCCGGTCGTTGACGCCACGGCTGCCGCGCCGTCCGCGGCGTGTCATCATCGGGGTCATGCGAACGCGCCCGATCTTCGCGCTGGTGACCGCGCTCGGCGTCGCCGGGATCGTGGCCGGCGTCGCGGTCGCGCAGGAGGCCGGGCCCGCATCGCGTCGCAAGCTGCACGAGGATCTCGAGGGCCCGACCGGCAACCGGCCGACGCCGCTGATCGGCCAGACCGGCTCGGGGTCCCCCGCCGCGATCGTCGCCGGCGACAAGGTCCTGCCGAAGCCGGCCGTCGATCGTCCCGACAAGACGACATCGAAGAAGGAGCCCGTCCTCGGCGAGTCCGGGTTCGCGGCCGATCGCCAGACCTCGATGACCCCGGACTCGAACACCGGGCCCGACGGCACCCTGCACTACGCGAGCGTGTTCAACCCCGACGTCCTGCCGTTCAAGCGCATGAGCTCGTTCGACACCGTCGGCGAGGACTACAAGCTCGTCGTCGGGCGCACCGCACTGTCGGGCATCGCGGTCGGTGGCACGACCGACAAGACGCGCGACAGGTTCTGGGGCTCCGTGCTGCTCAAGCTCGCGCCCGGTCGCGACATCCCGCTGCCGAGCGTCGCGCCCGACATGCGCATCCTGTCGTACGAGGTCAACCCGCGGATCCGCCTCGAATTCTCGAAGGACGGTGCCGACAACTTCTACGTCCGCAGCGACGAGTCGAGTGCGTCGGGCACGTTCCGCCTGGTGTTCCTCGCCGACGCCGATGCCGGCTACTTCGCGCCGTCGCTGCCGACCGGCGGCCGCTACACCGCGCGCACCGTCGCGACGATGACACCGAGCGACCTCCGGCCCGTCGTGCCCGAGGCTCAGCGCCGCGCCGCGGCGATCACGCTCGACGCGCTGCACGTCGACGCCGACATGGACCTCGGCGTGGCGTTCAACAAGCTGGTCGGTTACTTCCGCGGCTTCAAGGAAGGCACGCTGCCGTCGCGAACCGGCGACATCTATCGCGATCTCTGCGACAGCCAGATCGGCGTGTGCCGTCACCGAGCGTTCGCGTTCATGGTCACCGCGAACGCGCTCGGTCTACCGACCCGCTACGTCCAGAACGAGGCCCACGCGTTCGTCGAGGTCTGGTTCCCCGAGCGACGCTGGCAGCGAATCGATCTCGGCGGCGCGGCGCTTCGCATGGAGGTCAGCGGCGCCGAGGACAAGCGGCTGCACCGGCCGCGCGCCGACGATCCGTTTGCCAAGCCGAACGCGTACAAGAACAGCTACACGCAGCTCGAGGGCGATATCTCCGGGCTCAGTGCCGACCAGCTCGCGGATAAAAAGAAGTCGCTCGACCAGTCACCCGCGAGCGGCAACTTCGACGGTGCGAGTGGCGGAACGATGGACGACGGCAGCGGCAGCCCCGGCCCCGACCGCATCACCCCCGATCCCAACCTGCCCGCGGTCACCCAGGATCCCAAGAAGCAGACGCCCCGCCTCGAGGTGACGATGGCCGACGCGAGCGCCTACCGCGGCGACTTCCTGCACGTCGAGGGACGCGTCACCGCTGGCGGCCGTGCCTTGCCCGACCACCCGATCGACATCTACCTGTCGCCTGCCGGCCGCAACGGCGCGAGCCCGCAACCGCTCGGCCGCGCGGTCACCGGCGCCGACGGGATGTTCCGCATGGACTTCTCGGTGCCGCCCGGCCTCGCGCTCTCGACGTACGAGATCTGGCTGTCGTCGCCCGAAGACGCGTACTACAACGCGGCGCTGTCGAACTAATCCCGGACGCGAAGCGAACGGGGCGTGCGAAGCACGCCAGGAATAGTCGAGCCGGAGCGAAGCGGAGGCGAAGAACTAGCCGAGGGAGACCGGCAGTGTCACCAGCGTCGGCGCACCGGTGGCAGGGAACTTCATCGATCGCAGCGCGCGCTGCGTGCAGTTGAGGAGCCCCTTGTCGAACATGTAGCGCGGCGCGTGCACCTTGCTCTTGCTGACCTTGCCGCTGCCGTCGACGACGAGCTTCACGGTGATCGTCGCGCGGAGGTCGGTGCCGGTCGCGCCGGAGACGACGCAGTCGCGGACGCCGCCGGCCTGGCTGTTGACCGTCGCGTTGATCTCGTGATCCTCGAGGGCGCGCGCTTCGCCGCCTGCGCCCATGTCGATCCGCGTCGCCGGTAGCGTGACGTCATCGCCGCGCCACTCGAGGCGGCGCTCGGCGGCGGTCAGCGGCGGCGGCTCGGGCTCGGTCTCCTCGTACTCCTCGGGTGCATTCGGCGCACCCGGGACGGACCCCGTCGGCCGCCGCTTCTTCTTGCGGGGCTTGTTCGAGCCCACACCGGCGTCGCCGGGTGCAGCCGCGACGACCTCGGGCTCGGTCGCCGGCGCACTCGCTGCCCCGCCGCCCCACGGTGGTCGGAGCGCGAGATACATTCCACCGGCACCGACGGTCAGGCCGATGACGATCCCGATCGAACCACGCACACCTCGCTTGTATCACGGAGGCGTCGGGTCGGCCGCTCCGGTCACGTTCACGGCGCTCGGCGGCTTCGCCGTGGTCTGCGCGGCGACCGCGACGATGCTCGTCGGCGCGGTGATCTCGACGTCCGCCGGCGCGCCGCTGATGGTCACCGCGATGATCTCGCAGCTCGCGATGCTCGCGGTGCCGATCGCGGCGACCCGATGGACGGGGCTCTCGCTCGCGGCGATCGGGCTCGCGCGGCCCGCAGCCGGCCGGTTCGTCGCGGCGGCCGTGCTGATCGGCGCGAGCGCCTGGTACCTCAACATGCGGCTCGTCAGCGTGCTGCCGGTCCCCCACGAGGACGACCAGCTGCTCGCGCTGATCGACCGGCCATCGCTCGTCGTCGTGCTGCTCGCGGTCGCGGTCGCGCCGGCGATCTGCGAGGAGGTGCTGTTTCGCGGCGTCCTCGCGCGCGCGTTCGCGAGCCGGTTCGCACTGCCGCTCGCCGTGGTCCTCGCCGCACTCGTGTTCGCTGGCTATCACTTCCGGGTCGTCCAGCTGCTACCGACGTTCACGCTCGGGCTCGGGCTCGGCTGGCTCGCGATCCGCGCGCGCTCGGCGGTGCCCGGCATGCTCGCGCACCTGCTGAACAACGCGATCGCGCTCGTCGTCGCGCGCGACGAGGTGCCGGCCATCTCGAGCGCGCTCGCCAGCCATCCCACGGTGGCGCTCGTCGGGTTCGCGATCCTGACCGTGCTGGGGCTCGCGCTGATCGGAGGGCGTCGCCAATGAGCGACCCGAAGAGCGACGCAAAGCTTCGGTTCACAACGCTCGTGCTGCGCCGCGAGCTGCCGTCCGAGTATCACGAGGTCGCGCCGGTCGTCGCGCCGAGCATCGTCGCCTACGGCCCCGAGGACCGCACCGCGCTCGAGCTCCAGCTCGCGCTCTCCGAGCTTCCCGAGGAGGCCAAACCATCGAGCGTCGCGCGCCACCTGCTGCCCGCTGGCGTGCGGCTCGAGACGATCGAGGTCGAGCTCGCGCGCAGCGCCCTGCCCGGGCGCCTCGCGCACCCGATCACCGCGACGATCACCGTCGCGCTCGTGCCCGAGCCACGCCCCGACGCCGCACCCGCGGGTCACTGGGTGTTCGTCCCTGCCCTCGATCACGCCTTCTACCTCGCGCGGGGCGAGGATCTCGCCGATCGGCTGCAGGCGGATCTCCGCGTGCTGCCGGCCGCGCTCGCACTCGACGCCGACGGCTGGAAGCGCCTGCTCACGTGGGCGCCGGCCCGGCTCGAGGAGGTCGCGGTGGAGCTCGCGACGACGCCGCTCGCCGAGGCTCAGGGCCGCAAGGCGCTCGCCGACGCCGAGCGCAAGCGCCAGGCGATCGCGA
>JACCTC010000132.1 GCA_013812655.1 Deltaproteobacteria bacterium
CGGTGCGAGCCGCCGGGCGACCGGGATCGTGGCGACCAGCGCGCACGAGCCCGCGCACCCGAGCGCGGTCCACCACCACAGCGAGCCGCTATCGATGGCGTTGCCGGCAACCACGAGGCCGACCGCGAGCAGCGCGAACAGCCCGAACAGCCCCTGCGCGCGCTCGACGAGCACGACCGCGAGCGCACCGGTCGCGCCTTCGCTCTCGAACGCGTCGTGGGTGACGACGCCGCGGCCGACATCGCCGGCGACCGCGCCGGGCAGGTAGTTGTTGTAGAAGAACGCGACGAAGTAGAGGTAGACGAGCCGCCTCACGCGCGGGATCCGGGTCGCGCCGTACGCGCGCAGCAGCACGCGCCAGCGCACGGCACCGGCGACGACATTCGCGGCGACCAGCGCGCTCGCGACCGCGAACACCGACCACGGGATCCGACCGAGCGCCCCACGGGCCTCGCCGAGATCGACGGTCAGCGCGATCCACGCGACGCCCGCGGCGGTGCCGAGCACGCGGAGCGCGAGACCGAGCCAGCGAGGCATCGGCGCAGGCTACTCGATCCGATGCATCACAGGACGTGGGCGAGGTTCGCGATCGCGATGCGGCGCAGCTTCAGGTAGCGATTGTCGTCGGGGAGCTGGCGCGCAGCCCACGCGAGCAGCGTCGGCTCGTCGCCCGCGAAGGCCGCCGAGAACGCGGCCGGCCAGTGCTGCTGCCAGGCGAACACGAAGGCCCCGAGCGCCTCCGCGTCGCGGCCCGTGGGCTCCTCCGCGATCGCATCTCGGGTGGCGGCGGCGAGCTCGTGGGTGTCGACGGTGTGGGCGGAGCGCTCCGCCGCGACGGGAAGCCCCGCGTCACGGAGGATTTGCCACGCATTCCGCATCCGCCTACCGTACCACCATGGCGCCGCTGCGCTTCGATCGCGCTCGCATCCAGGACCTGCTCGAGCTTGCCGCCGATCGGCTCGACGGCGAATGGCTCGTGATCGGCGGCAGCGCCGCGGCGGCGTGGTTCGCGACCGACCGCACCACCGAGGATGTCGACATGATCGGCCTCGCCGGCACGCAGGCCGAGCGCTTCGCCTTGATGGAGCTGGCGTCCGAGGCCGGCCTGCCGATCGAGGCCGTCAACTCGGCCGCGGATTTCTTCGTCCGCAAGATCCCAGACTGGCGCGACCAGCTCGTCGTGTTGTTGCAGCGGCGAGCGACCATCTATCGCCCGACCGCAACCTTGTTCCTCCTGCTCAAGATCGAGCGGCTGACGGCCATCGATCTGGGCGACTGCCTCGCGTTGATCGAGCACTGCCGAACGTCCAGCGTACCCTCCGGCGAGCTCGTCGACCGCGATCGCGATCGCGTGCGCACGCGCATCGCCCAGCTGCCGGTCTCCGCGGACGCCGACTTGACCACGCGGCGAGCCGCGCTGCTCGCCGCCCTCGACTGAGAGCTGTGCCCCGCCCATGGAGGGGTCCGAGATGCTCGCTGTCAGGCCATCTCGCTCAGTCGCCGGAGAGCTCGAACGCGCGCGCGGAGATCGCGTCGATCTCCAGCTGTCCGCCGTTCGCGAGCGAGAGGCGCTCGCCGGCGCCATAGACTCGATAGAACCACCCGTGGTCCGCTGCGCGCTGGAAGTGCTCGACGCGCACCTCGTGCTGGGACACGAGAACGTAGTCCGTCAGCGAGGCGAGGCGCTGATACCCTTCCCACGTGAGCCCGCGGTCGTACGGCTCGGTCGTGCTCGACAGTACCTCGATCAGGATCGACGGGTTCGCGACGACATCCGTCGTCCCATCCTGGACGAACAGCGGGCCGCACACGACGCTGGCATCGGGGTAGACGTACCGCCGCCCGTCGTCAAAAACGATGCGCTGATCGGAGGTGAGCGTGAAGCACCTGTCGTCGAGCGCGCGCTTGAGGACGCTCTGCACGTTGCCGGCGATCCAGTTGTGCCTCGGGCTTCCGCCCGCCATCGCGTACACGTCGCCCGCGTGGAACTCGTGCTTGTCGATCTGCTCGCGTTCCCACGCCAGGTACTCGGCCGGCGTGAGCTTCGATCGAGCCGCGACGCGCATCCTTCTCGAGGCTAGCACGCACCCGCCGAGTTCGGATCTGCCTCGGATCGAGGCCGAGCGCAGTGTCACGAACCGGAACGGCGAATCACGTCTGGAGCCAGCGCGAGTCGCGGCTGGCGAGGCTTTCACTACGCTGCCACGCAACCAGACCCGGTGCTAGGCTGGCACTGGTGTCGATCCTCGCCCCCACGCCCGCAGAACGTATGATCGATCCTTCGGGGCGACCCTACTTCCTGTGGGACGACGACATGACCCTGGAGTCGTTTCGCGACAAGCTGCGTGACGCCGATGTCGAGGTGCGCGCGTACTTCATCGGCAAGCTGATGCGTCAGGCCAAGCCCGACGACGTGTTCTCGTTTGTCACCCTGCGGGAGATCGTAGGCGAGTGGGATCGGATCGAGCGCTACCTCGGCAAGACCCGAGAGTTCTGGCGCTGGCTGCTCGCTCGATGGTCGCCGGATGGCGCTCGGTAGACTCTCTGATCTTCAGGAGCGCGTGCTCGTGCTGCTCGCCGGGATCCGACCGGCATGGACGCTGACGGGCGGAGGCGCGCTCGCGGGCTTCCACACGCTGCACCGAGAGACGCGTGACCTCGACCTGTTCTTTCGCGGGGAGCACACGCTGGGGCCTGTCGTCGACGCGGTCCGAGCGCAACTCGTACATGGTGGGATGACGGTCGCCGTGCTGAGGACCTCGTCGATGTTCTCGCAGCTCGATGTTCGCGACGACCTGGGAGCGGTCGTGGTCGACCTCGTCGCGGACCCGACCCCGATCGCGGAATCGCCGGTGGCGACCAAGCTGGGTGACACCACGATCCTGGTCGACTCGCCCCACCAGCTGTTCGTGAACAAGCTGTGCGCGCTGCTCGGCCGGTCCGAGCTCCGCGATCTGGTCGATGTTCGCGAGCTGCTCGCGCGCGGCGCTGATCTCGGCCGCGGGCTGGAAGATTGCCCGCGCCAGGACGGCGGGTTTTCTCCGCTCACCTTCGCATGGTCGGTTCGCGGTCTTCGCCTCGATGTCCTGGGAGCGGCGCTCGGCCTGACGCCGGAGGTTATCGCCGAGCTCGAATCGTTTCGCGACGAGCTGGTGACCCGCGTGATCGACGCGTCGCGACCGCCCGCGTGATTCCGGATCTTCGCCGTCGCCAAGGTACCCAGGTGCAGCGGCACGGCTACGAGTTGTCGCCGACGGGCCGCCGTGATACCGCCGGTGCGTGATCGACTGGCTGCGGGGCGGCGTGGCCCGCTTCGGCAAGAGCCCGGGCTGGCAGCTCGTCGCCGGGGCGGTGATCCTCGCGCTCGCGTTCCCGTCGCGGCTCTCGGGCTCGGTCGGCGTGATGATCCTCGCGGGCGCGCTCGGGGTCGCCGCCGTGTTGCTGTGGCCGCGCCTGCCGGTGTGGCTTCGGCACCCGCCCGAGGAGGTGACGAGCTCGCTCGTGATCACGCTCGTCGTGATGCTCGGGCTGTCGACGTTCTGGGACACGCTGATGACGTCGCCGGACTGGCAGATGGGCGACTGGGGGCCGCAGCGCGCAGTGCTCGCCGGGATCATGGATGCGCTGCCCGGCCTCGACACGCCGGTGTGGAACCACGCGGTGTCGACCGGCGATGCGCCGCTCGAGCTCTATCCCAAGCTCGCGTACCTGGTGACCGGCCACGCCGCGCTCGCGCTCGGCCTCGACGACGATCTGCCGCGCGCGATGATGATCGTCGCGGTCGTCGTCCACGTCGGGATCGCAACGGCGACCACGCTGATCGCGATGCGGATCGCGCCGAAGCCGATCGCGTTCGTCATCGGGCTGATGACGCTCGTCGAGAGCGGCGCGGTCGCGCATGGCGGCACGGTCGGGCTGTTCCGGTGGGCGCTCCTCCACAGCGCGCTCGCCCTCGCGTTCTCGCTGATCGCCGCGCTCGGCATCCTCGCGGCGCTGCGCCGGCCGCGGCTCGGGGCGTCGATCGCGATCTGGATCGGCATGGCGCTCGCGACCGCGACCCATCCCGCCGGCTTGATCTCGGCCGCGGCCAGCGTGCTCGCGCTCGCCGCGGTCGCGTTGCTCGCCGCCGA
>JACCTC010000141.1 GCA_013812655.1 Deltaproteobacteria bacterium
CCGCCGGGTCGAGCCGAGGGGAACCGCTCAGACCGAGAACTACAGCCAGGCACTGGACAACCTGCACGACATCGCCTCACAGCGGCGCGAGCGCCTGAACATCGCCGCCGCCGACCTGCCGGCGATGCTGCGCGTGCTCGTCGTCGACCGCAACGCCGCCACACGTGACGTCGTGGCCGAGCTGCTCGGCGATCTCGCGATCGACGCGGTGTGGTGCGCGCGCGACGCGGCGACCGCGCTCTTGCGCGCAGGCATCGCCGACAACCGGCCGTTCGACTGCGTCGTGCTCGAGGCTGATCCGGTCCCGACGGCGCAGCTGATCCGCGAGCTGGTGACGCAAGGCGGCGGCGTCCGCGTGATCCTCTCGGCACCTGGACCGGACGGCGCGGGGATCGCGGCGCGTTGCGGAGCGAGCGACTGGGTGCGCCGGCCGTTCACCGCGGCCGAGCTCGCGTTCCGCGTCGGGCGCAGCGTCCCGACCGTCGAGCGCGCCGACAAGCGCCGGCCGCGCAAGAGTGACGTCCTGATCGGCACCGGCGCCTGGATCAAGGAGCTCTACGATCGGATCGCGATGGTCGCAGCGACCGACGTCACCGTCGCGATCTTCGGCGAGAGCGGCACCGGCAAGGAGCTCGTCGCGCGGACGATCCATAACTCGTCGCCGCGTCACGACGCGCCGTTCGTCGTCGTCAACTGCGCCGCGATCCCCGAGGCGCTCCTCGAGGACGAGCTGTTCGGGCACGTGCGCGGCGCGTTCACCGACGCGAGCCGCGATCGCGAGGGCCTGCTCGTCGCCGCCCACACCGGCACGCTGTTCCTCGACGAGATCGGCGAGATGCCGCTCGCGCTCCAGGCCAAGGTCCTGCGCGTCGTGCAGTCGCAGGAGTTTCGCCGGATCGGTGACGACGCCGACCGCCGCGTCGACGTCCGGATCGTCACCGCGACGAACCGCGATCTCGAACAGCTCGTCGCGCGCGGCGGGTTTCGACAGGATCTCTATTACCGGATCAACGTGTTCCCGTTGCACCTGCCGCCGCTGCGCGAGCGTCGCGAGGACATCGCGCTGCTCGTCCACCACTTCGTTCACAAGTATCGCGGGCGGCTCGGCAAGCCGATCGACAGCGTGTCGCCGGCGGCGCTCGCGCGGTTCGAGCGTTACGACTTCCCGGGCAACGTGCGCGAGCTCGAGAACAAGGTGCACCAGGCGATGGTGATCGCGGCGGGACCCGTCCTCGAAGCCGATGATGTCTCGCTGCCCGATGGCGCGGGGGCGAGCAGCGGGTTCGACGTGTCGCGGCCGTTTCGCGAGGTCAAGCAGGAGGCGATCGACGCCTTCGAGAACCGCTACCTCACCGAGCTGCTCCGCGTTCACCACGGCAACCTGGCGCAGGCCGCGCGTGCGGCCGGCATGGATCGCAAGAACCTGTGGGCGCTCGTCGAGCGGCATGGCCTCGATCGCGCGCGCTTCAAGAAGCCGTGACTGCGAGCTGTTCGCACGCGCGTGCGCCGGCCGGCGGGCTTGCTAGAACGCACGCGTGCGCACGAAGCTGTTCACGATCGGCTACGAGGGCCGCGCGCTCGACGAGCTGATCGCGATGTTGTCGGCGCATCGCATCGACCGCGTGATCGATGTCCGCGACCTCCCGCTGTCGCGCCGCCGCGGGTTCTCGAAGACGCCGCTGGCGACGGCATTGACCGCGCACGGCATCGAGTACGTACATCTCCGGCAGGCGGGTAATCCGTTCCGCCGCGAGAAGGATTCGATCCCGCGCGAGGAGCGTCGCCCCGAGACCTGTCACCGGTCGATCCTGTCGCCGCGTGTGGCACGCCGGCTCGGGCTCCGGCAGGTCGACCTCTGATCGCGTCGACCAGGCCGGCGTAAGAATTGCGAGCGTACGTGATCGTCACCAGCCATCCCACACCTGCACGGCGGTGGGCCTGGCTTCGCACGTGCGCTGATGCGCGGCGAGACGATCGTGTGAAGCGCGCTGGGACGGTCACCCTCGCCGGATGGCGCCTGCAGGCGGATCACCGCCGCATTGGTGAGCTGCGATGCACAACAGATCGTCTGCATACGCAGTGCTACGTAGGCGTCGCATGACCGAGCTCGGGACGCTGGTGCGCGGCGATCATGATGATCTGACGCACGCGCTTCGCGTGCTCGCCGATCCGATGGCGTCGGCGGGGCAGCTCTCCGCGACGCTCGACCACCTCGTGGTGACGTTCCCGGCGCACGCCGAGGCCGAGTGCCTGACGCTGCACGCGATGCTCGAGGCCGTGCAGCCCCCGCCCGCGGTGTACTTCCTGATCGCGCAGGTGGTCGCCGCGCACCTCGCCCAGGAGTCCGCGCTGATCGCGCTCACGCGGCTGCAGCCGGGGACGCCCAGGTTTCGCGACAGCGCCGTCCTGCTGGGCTCACTCATCCAGCAACACGCCGATCACGAGCTCGCCTGCCTGCAACCCGCGCTCGTCGACCACGTTCCCCGCACCATGCACGAGCAGCTCGCTCACTCCTACACGTCCGAGCGCGCGCGATCACTCGAGCTCGCCGAGGAGGCGGCGCGGTTCGCGCAGCACCATGCGAGGCGGCGATCGGCCTGACGCTCTCTAAGCCTATCGTTCGACTCGATCGACACGCGTGCTGACGTCGGCAAGCGCCAGCGCCGGGTGAAGACCAGGCCCAGCTCGAACGCTCGCGGTGCTCTTTCGGTATCGATCCCGGCGCGGCCTACAAAGTCGCGCCGAACACTGCGCCGCTCGCGCCGTGCCAGCTCGGGGGTTGCAAGAACTGCGTGCGTGTACCCTCGCCAGGTTACGATCCGGGCATGGCTCGGGTCCGGGACCACAGCATCTGGCTCTTCGCGTTCGGCTACTTCGCCGCGTACGTCCCTTACTCCGCACTGACCAAGGCAGTGTCGTCAGGAAAGCTCGGCGGCGCGCCCGTGTCCGGCGTCGAGCTGCTGCCGATCTCGGGCATGGCGTCACTCGCCGGCATGTTCGTGTTCATCACCGCGATGCGATGGTGGAAGTACGCCTCGTCGTTCGAGCTGGCGGGCCTCCGGTTGCCGAGGCCAACGCGCTACACGCTGCTGTCGGGCATCTGCACGGCCGGCGTGATCGCGACCACGACGCTGGCGTACACGTTCGACGGTGTGTCGATCGTCTTCATGATGCTGCTGATGCGCGGTGGCGTCCTCATCCTCGCGCCGATCGTCGACGGCCTCGGCGGCCGCAAGGTGCGCTGGTTCTCGACGGTTGGCCTCGTCCTCAGCATCAACGCGTTGCTGGTCGCGTTCCTCGAGGAAAAGGACGGCGGCTTCAACCTGACCTACGTCGCGCTCGCCGATGTGGCGCTCTACCTCGGCGCCTACTTCGTGCGCCTGCGCTTCATGACCAAGCTCGCGAAGTCCGAGGACACCGCTGAACGCACGCGGTACTTCGTCGAGGAGCAGATGGTCGCGACGCCGGTGCTCGTCGCGCTGCTCGCGATCGGCGCGCTGATCGGCGAGGGCGCCTTCATGATGGACCTGCGTGCCGGCTTCACGACGTTCTTCGATCGACCGGTGGTGCTCGAAGGGATCCTGATCGGCGTGTTCTCGCAGTTCACCGGCATCTTCGGCGGCCTCGTGCTGCTCGACAAGCGCGAGAACTCGTACTCGGTGCCGGTCAACCGGTGTGCCAGCGTGCTCGCGGGCGTCGTCGCCAGCTATGTCCTCATGCGCTGGCTCGGCGGCGGCGGCCCCTCGACCCACGAGCTGATGGGCGCGTTCCTGATCATGCAGGCGATCTTGTTCCTGACCTTGCCGGTCCTGCTCGCCAGCCGGACCCGCGTGACGGCGCCGGCCACACCGCCCCCACAGGCCCCGTAGCTCTCAGCGCAGCTTCGCGGCGAGCGCGGCGAGCAGGTCCTGATCGATCGCGACCTTCTTGACCACCTGCGGCGAGACCATGCCGCTGTCGAGCAGCTTCGCGAGGGAACGCTCGAGCGGGATCATGCCGGCGTCGCGGCCCGACTGGATCGCCGTCGGCAGCGTGTGGAGATCGCCCTTGCGCATGATGTTCGCCACCGCGGTGGTCACCGGCACGACCTCGACGGCAGGTGCGCGGCCGCCATCCTTGCACGGCAGCAGATATTGCGTGATCACGGTGCGCAGCACGGCGGCGAGCTGCCAGCGGACCTGGCGCTGCTGACCATCGGGGAACGCGTCGATCATCCGGTCGATCGCGCCGGCGGCGTTCGGCGCGTGCAGCGTCGCGAGCACGAGGTGGCCGGTCTCCGCGGCGGTCAGCGCGGCCGCGATCGTCTCCTGATCGCGAAGCTCGCCGAGCAGGATCACGTCCGGCGCCTCGCGGAGCGCGGCCTTGAGGCCCGCCGCGAACGTCGGGATATGCGTCCCGAGCTCGCGCTGGTGGATCAGGCAGCGCCGCGGCGCGAACCGGTACTCGATCGGGTCCTCGAGCGTGATCACGTGGGCCGCGCGTCGCTGATCGAGCAGATCGATCAGCGCGGCGAGCGTGGTCGACTTGCCGGAGCCCGTCGAGCCACACACGAGCACGAGGCCGTCGCGATGGTCGATGACGCTCGCGAGCTCCGGTGGCAGCCCGAGCTCGGCCAGCGTCGGGACACGATCGCGGATCAGCCGCGCGGCGATCGCGTAGCCGCCGAGGTGATCGAACGCGTTGACCCGCAGCCGGGTGCCGGCGAGCTCGAGCGAGTGGTCGGTGTTCGATCCGAGCGCGAGCACGCACGCGGCGAGCTCGCCGTCGTCGATCGACAGCTCGAGCGGCTCGACGCGACCATCGCGGCGCAGGCGCGGCACCTGGCCCGTCGACAGCAGCACGTCCGACGCTTCCCGCTCGCGCGCGATCGCGACCGCATCGCCGAGCAAGTGCGCGAGCCGCGCCAGGCCATCATTCAGCGTGCTCGTTTGGGTGCTCGCCTGCGTGGTCGCCGGCGCGGCGTCCGGGGCAGTGAGCGAGCTTGGCTTCGCAGGTGCCGCGGGCTTTGCCCACCATGCGGTCGGCCGCGCATCGCCCGCCATCGGAGCCGCCGGCGTCGGAGGCGCAGCTGCAGGCGGTGGAGCGGAGGGCGTTGCAGGCTTGCTGCGCCGCGCGACCATGCGAAGCCCGGAAGCGACGCGCTCGATCGTGCACTGGTAGCTCGCGCCATCGGCGTCGTGAAACGGCACGCTCGCCGGCCAGTCATCGCCGGCGCGTCCCTCGACGAGCGGCGCCGCGAAGTCCGCGAGCAGCTGCGCCTCGAGCGGCGGCATCGCGAGCGCCTCGACGTGGCCACGTCGGCGCAGGCTCGGTACCTTGCCGGTCTCGAGGATGATCGCCTCGGCATCGCGGAGGGTCATCACCCGCAACAGTGACCGGATCGCCGACATGGCTGCGAACCTAGCAACCTCCACGCCGGGCGTAACTCGCAGCGCCACGAGAGTGACGTGCGGCAGGTCGCGCCAGGCTGGCACGCCAGCTCTGGAATCGTCTAGATCACGCGTCAGTTCGGCAGCCGAGGCTCGCATCGTCACCGGTCGATCTGTCGACGAGGCACCTGTGCAGCGGAACGCGGATCTCGTGCTCGGGTCGGTCGGGCGCGTGGATGGCGATCGCGATCGTATCGCTCTCCGGTTGCCTCGGACGCGCGGGCGGCACCGTGACACTCAGGGCGACCGCACTTGCCCGCTCTCGGGTCGCGCTCCGCCGAGAATGACGCCGACGCGGTCAGGGTGATCGGAGGCCGGTCGTCCACCGACCCTAAACGTTCTGTAAAGCGGCGAGCGTGACCGCCCTAACTGAGCGCCTGCGCCCGTCTGAAGCTTGGTATGTTCTGCTATGTAATCTTAATTAAAGGGTTATAGGGAGTCAGTCATGGAATTCTGCTCGGCATGTTTGGTGAACTCAGGCCGTCCGCATGTCACGTACGACGTCGCCGCAAGACCCGTTTTCCCGCCTCGCGCACGATCTGAGATCTCCGCTCTCGGTGATCGCCGGGATCGCATCGCGAGAGCGCGAAGGTCTGTCCGGCGCGAGCCGCGAGGCGCTCGACAAGATTCTCGACGAGACGCTGCGCGCGAGTCGCATGCTCGAGAACCGGGCCGCGATCGCCAAGGTCGATGCCGGCAGCGCGCTCCCGCGCGAGTGGCTGTCGGTCGAGGAGCTTGTCGGTGCGGTGCTCGCGCGGCTCGAGCCGCGACTGGTCGGCCGGTCGGTCGAGACCTCGGTCGATGGCGACGTGCTGATCCACAGCGACGCGGTCATGGCCGAGCTCCTGCTGATCAACCTGCTCGACAACGCCACGCGCTACACGCCGCCGGGCAGCGCGATCGAGATCACCGCACGGCGAGTCGACAGTGCGACGACCCTCGAGGTATCGGACCATGGCCCGGGCCTCTCGGCGGAAGCCGTGAGGAACGTCGACCAGCCGGCGGAGTCGCGGCGCGGCCTCACCGCGTGCCAGCGAATCGTGGCGTCCTACAAGGGCAAGCTCGAGATGGTGCCGCGGGCGGGTGGCGGTGCTGTCGTCCGGATCACGATCCCCGACGCGTCCACCTCTCCCACCTCCAGGAACGATAAGTAGCGCATGTCGAATACCGTCCTGATCATCGACGATGACAGCGAGTTGAGGGCATTTCTCGTCGGCGCGCTGACGAACCACGGCTTCAAGACCGCCGAGGTGTCGAACGCGAGCCAGGCCGAAGAGGTCGCCGTCCAGGTCCGCCCGACGCTGATCCTGCTGGATCTCGGACTTCCTGATGGTGACGGGCTCGAGCTCCTGCAGCAGCTGCGCGCTCGCAACGCGACCACGCCCGTGATCGTGCTGTCCGCGCGCGATCAGGTCGAGGACAAGGTGAGCGCGCTCGACCTCGGGGCGAACGACTACCTCACCAAGCCGTTCAACATGCGCGAGCTGCTGGCGCGCGTACGCGTCGCACTTCGCCACGCCGGGCATCGCACGGCCACTCCCGATCCGATCGTCAACGCGGGGCCCGTCCGCATCGATCACGAACGCCACGAGATCACGGTCGATGGCGTGCCGACCCGCCTGACCCCGATCGAGTTCCGGCTGCTGTCGACGCTCGCGCGTAACGCCGGCAAGGTGCTGACGCACCGTCAGCTCCTCGAAGAAGTCTGGGGTCCTGGCAAGGAGACCGAGACGCACTACCTCCGCGTTCACATGGCGTCCTTGCGCCGCAAGGTCGAGCGCGACCCGGCACGGCCGCGGTGGCTCGCGACCGAGCCCGGCATCGGCTATCGCCTCAGGGACGAATGAGCTTCGGCGCCCCGTGCGCCAGCGTCGCGCCGTCGAAGATTTGACGTGTCGTTGATCCGCTGTGGCTCGACAACGCGCGTTCCGCGACGTAGTCAGAGATGTCGCGGCGTGAAGTGCGCGCCGCGAAGCGGACGAGGGGACGATGGCGGACAACAAGGCGCACCAGGACACGCGGCCGCAGCGCGCGCGCACGGCGACGCCGGGACCGACGCAGCGGATCAGCAAGCGTGCCTTACGCGCGGCGATCGCGTGCGGCGGCATGGGCGCGTGGGAGCTCGATCTCGTGACCGGCGTGGTGACCTGGGACGCACGGTGCCGCGAGCTGTTCGGCATCGACGAGGATGCGGTGGTGACACCCTCCACGTTTCTCGAGCGAATCGAGCCCACGCAGCGCGAGCTCGTGGCCGAGCGATTGCGCGCGGCGTTCACCAGTGACGTGCCGTACGACCTCGAGCTCCGCGTCAAGCCATCTCCCGGGCCATCCCCCGGGCCACACACCGGGCCACACGCCGGCCAGACGCGCTGGCTGCGCACGACGGGCCAGGCGATGTGCGACGGACGCGGCCGCCCCGAACGCTTCGTCGGAACCGCGCTCGACATCGACGACCAGAAGCGCGAGGAGGCCGAACGCGAGGCGCGTCTCGTGCGGCTGCGGCGCGCGCTGCAGCTCAACGAGAGCTTCATCGGCGTGCTCGGGCACGACTTGCGCACGCCACTCGGTGCGATCGTCGGCGCCGCCGAGATTCTGATCGATAGCGCCACGACGATGGAGACCGTCACGCTCGCGCGCCAGATCATGTCGGCCGCCGATCGCATGCGGCGGCTGATCGACGAGACGCTCGACCTGACCCGGATCCAGCAGTGCGGCGGGTTTCCGGTGAGCCGCGCGATGACGAGCCTCGCGCAGCTCGCGCGACGGGCGATCCAGGAGATCCGCACCGCGACCCGCGACGCGGTCGCGATCGATCTCTCGGTGCATGGCGAGACCAGCGGCAGTTGGGACGAGGTCCGGCTGTTCCAGCTCGTGGCAAATCTGCTGGAGCACGCGGCGCACCACGGCTCGCGCGCCACGCCGATCACGATGTCGATCGACGGCGATGCCGACTGGGTGACGCTGACCGTGCAGCACGACGGCACGATCGACGCCGACGGACTGCCCGCGGTCTTCGAGCCCTTTCTGGGCGGCGGCGCGAGCGGCCTCGGGCTCGGCCTGTTCATCGCGAAGCAGATCGTGAAGGCGCACGACGGCCACATCGACGTGGCGTCGGCGCCCGACAGCGGGACGCGCCTCGTCGTGCATCTGCCGAAGCGCGCGTCGCGCATCGACGCTCGCTGAGCCGGTTGCCTGTAGTCAGGAGGTCAACGTCCGGTCGGCGCCGGTGTCGTCGTCCGGCTCGCGCCGGTGCCGCCCGTCGCGTTGCCACCGCTGGTCGGGTTATTCGTCACGCCCGCGTCCTGGTAGACCCGATCGGGGTTCGCGCCGATCGGCTGTCCGCCGCCGCCGATCGCGGGGGTGTTCGCGTTCGGTCGCGTCTGCGGCTCGCGACGCTCCTCTTGCACGCGCTTGTCGTGCGTCTTGTTGGTGTCCTGGCTGTACCGGCTGTCGTCGCATGCGGCGTTCGCGCCGAGCGCGGCCGCGACGACCCAGAGAGCTGCTGAGCTTGTCATCGCTGATCTTCTCATCGTCGAGGTGCAGCAACATCCATGCACGTGGTGGCTCGGGCGAGCGCCCCAGGGACGGTCATGGACCAGCTGCCGCGCGATCTCGCTGCAGCGCTCTGCATCGTCCAGCACATGGCCGCGACCAAGACGCCATACCTCGTCGATATCCTGTCGCGCAGCACGCAGCTCGAGGTGCGGTGGGCGGAACAGGGCGAGCCGCTCGATCGCGGCAAGGCCTACGTGTCACCGCCGGATACCCACCTGCTGTTCGCCGAGAACCACCTCGCGCTCTCGCGGGCGGCGCGCGAGAACCACGCGCGCCCATCGATCAACAAGCTGTTTCGATCCGCGGCGGCGACGCACGGCAGTCGCGTCATCGCCGTGCTGCTGACCGGGATGATGGATGACGGGGTTGCCGGGCTGCGCGCGGTGCGCGAGGCGGGCGGATACGTGATCGTTCAGGACCCCAAGACCGCCGCGTTCGATGAGCTGCCGCGCCGCGCGATCGAGGCGATGACGCCGGATCAGACCCTGCGGCTCGACGAGGTCGGCGGCGCGCTGATCGAGCTCGCGGGCAGCTCGGTCGCGGCCGCACCGATCCCGGCGGCGCTGTCGCTCGAGGCAATGCTCGACGCCGGTGGACCTGCTACGCCGTCAGCCCTCGATCAGCTCGGCACCCAGACCCCGATCAGCTGTCCCGACTGCGCCGGCCCCACGTGGCAGGTCGGCGACGCGCATGCACGGCAGTTCCGGTGCTATCTCGGCCACGTCAACAGCGCCCGCGAGCTCCTCGCGCGCGCGGACCAGCAGATCGAGACCGCGCTGTGGTACGCGGTACGTGCGCTCCACGACCGCGCGGTCACGCTCGAGACACTCGCCGCCGACGCGCTCCGCCTCGGCCAGGACCAGAGCGCCGAGGCCTATGCCCAGCGCTCTCGCGAGGCCCGGGAGCACTCCGAGCTCGCGCGCCGGTTCATGTTCGATCGGCTTCAGCGCTCGTGACGCCGGCGTCGAGCCGGGCGCCGGCGAGCGCGAGGAGCCGCCGGAGGACCGCGCGATCGATCGGCTTCAGCTGGTGGACATCGAAGCCCGCGGCGATCGCGCGGACGCGATCCTCGGGCTGTCCCCAGCCCGTGATCGCGACCAGGAACAGCGGGCGGTGGCCCGCCTGTGCCCGCAACGCGCGGGCGACGTCGAAGCCGCTGATGTCGGGCAAGCCGATGTCAACCAGCGCGAGGTGCGGCTGGTAGCTCTCGGCGATCGCGATCGCCTCGGCCCCGCTGGTCGCGCTGCGGACGTCGTGTCCGAGCAACGTGACGAGCGTCCCCATCACCTGGGCGGCATCCGGATAGTCATCGACGACCAGTACGCGGTACATGCTTCTTATCCCTTTGCGACGGGTAACGTGACGACGAACTCGCTGCCTTGACCCTGCCCACGGCTACTTGCAGACACGGTGCCGCCGTGAAGCTCGACGAGTCGACGCACGAGGTTGAGTCCGATTCCGAGGCCGCCGTGCGAACGCCCGGCAGCATCTCGCGACTGCACGAAGATCTCGAAGATGTGTGGCAGGACGTCCGGAGCGATGCCGATGCCGTTGTCGCGGACGCGGGCGGTCGCGAACCCGCTCGTGCCATCGGGCTCGAACACGATCTGGATCCGGCCGCCGTCCGGCGTGTACTTCGCGGCGTTCGACACGAGGTTCGTGAAGATCTGGGTGAGCCGGCCGCGATCGCCAAGGATGCGGTGTGGTCGGAAGGAAGTTGCACGTCGATCGAGTGGTTGTGCTGGCGGAGTAGCGGCCCGGCACCCTCGAGGGCGGCCTCGATGACCACCGCGGGATCGACCGGCATGCGCTCGAGCTCGATGCGGCCGTGCGTGATGCGTGACAGATCGAGCAGCTCGTCGACGAGATCGGACAGCTGCTTGACCTGGCGCTCCATGATCTCGTGGGCCCCCGCGAGCTGCTCGGGGTTCCCGGTCGACAGCTTGGCGACATCGAGCGCGACCTTGAGCGGGGTCAGCGGGTTGCGGAGCTCGTGCGACAAGATCGCGAGGAACTCGTCCTTGCGGCGGTCGGCCTCGCGCAGCGACGCCTCGGCAAGCTTGCTCGGCGTCACGTCGAAGCCAACGACCGACAGCCCTTCGGCGTCGACGTCGAGCCTGAGCTCGTACGTCCGCGCCACGCCGTCGACCACGAGCTCGAGATCGGCGCGTTGCGAGATCTGCGATGCGAGGACCTCGCGCGCGAGCGTGGCGAACCGCTGCGCGTGACCGGGCGCGAACAGCTTGTCGATGGTCCCCGCGCGCGGCGGCAGCTCGCGGCCACGGACGTACCCCCACTCGAGCTCGAGCGCGGGCGTCAGGTTCAGCAGGACCATCGGCGCATCGAGGAGCGCCAGCCGGAGCCGCTGCTCGCTGATCTGGAGCGCGGCCTCGGAGCGCCGGCGACCCTCGACGGCATCGTGCAGGTCGGTGACGTCGACGAACGTGATCGCGACGCCATCGATCCGATCCTCGAGCGAGCGATAGGGCAGGAGGCGCGTGAAGTACCGCCGCCCGTCGCGGCTCGTGATCTCGCGCTCGATGAGTCGCAGATGCTGGAGCACCGCCCGCGCGGACTCCACGAGGTCGTCGGCCTCGAGGCGGTGCGTCACGTGCTCGAGCGGCCGGCCGATATCCGACGGGATCACGTTGAACAAATCGTGCGCCCGGCGGGTGAACCGCTTGAGGTTGAGCCCGCGATCGAGGAACAGCACACCGATGTCGGTCGACGTCATCAGGTTCTGGAGGTCGTTGTTCGCGCGGCTGAGCTCGTCGACCTTGACCTTGAGCTCGTGGTTCAACGTCGTGAGCTCCTCGTTGACCGATTGCAGCTCTTCCTTGCTGGTCTCGATCTCCTCGCTCGTCGACCGGACTTCCTCGTTGATCGCATGGAGCTCCTCGTTCGACGCCTTGATCTCCTCGAGCGAGGTCTCGTACTGCTCGATCGTCGTGCGCAGCTGGTCTCGCGTGCGGTGCAGCTCGTCCTCGATCTCGCGAACGACGGGCTCGATGAACGCGTCGCTCGGTGGCGCCGCGGGCTCTGGCAGCTGATCGGGCGCCGGCAGCTCGCGGAACATCAGCAGGTACATCCCGTGTGCACCGGCGAGATCGAGCGCGTGCACGGTCAGCTCGATCGCCCGCGGCTGGCCGTCGTCGTCGAACCGCACCGTCCGGATCACGGTCTCGCGGGTCTCGCGCGCGGCGTAGATCGCGGTGCGCAGATCCGGACGCAGGGCGGGCAGCACGATCCGGAACAGCTGACGGGTCGGTTCGCCGCCGCCGAACTGGAGGTAGGCGGCGCCGTGCTCGCTCATGTGGACGACGTCGCGCTCGTCGTTGACGATCACGCTCGGTGGCGCATAGGCCTCGACGAGGCGATGGTGAAGCTCGCCGAACGTGGCGACCCGGTCCGGCACGGCGGCGACCCTGGGTTCGAGGGGTAGCTGGATACGTGGCCCGAGCCGCATGCCGTCGAGGTTGAGCGAGCTCGTGGTCTGCCGCCGGATGAACAGCCGCTGCGCGCCGTCGACCGGCGCGTACTGGATGGACGCGGTCTCGACCGTCTCGGACGAGCCGAGAAACAGGTAGCCCTCGGGGCGCAGCGCGAAATGAAACGTGTTGAGCGCGCGATCCTGAGCATCGCGGTTCATGTAGATCAGGAGGTTCCGGCACGACACCAGGTCGAGGCGCGAGAACGGCGGATCGCGCAGCACGTTGTGCGGCGAGAACAGCATCATCTCGCGCAGCTCCTTGGCGACGCGGTAACCGCGGTTCTCGTGCACGAAGAAGCGCGCGAGGCGCTCCGGCGAGACGTCGACTGCGATCGCCTCCGGATACCGGCCGGCGCGAGCCTCGGCGAGCGCCTCCTCGTCGATGTCGGTCGCGAACACCTGGATGCTCGGACGGTCGGCGCCACGGCTCGCATGCTCTGCGAGCAACATGCCGATCGAGTAAGCCTCCTCGCCGCTGGCGCACCCGGCGACCCACACCCGGATCTGCTCGCCGGCGGCGCGGTTCGCGAACAGCCGTGGGATCACGTGCTGGGCGAGTGCGTCATAGGCCTCGGTATCGCGAAAGAAGCAGGTGACGCTGATCAGGAAGTCGCGCAGCAGGCTCGCCAGCTCGCGAGGATGGTCGCGCAGGTAGCGCTGGTAATCCGCGAGCGTCGGGGTCTCGCAGACCTGCATGCGCCGCGCGATCCGGCGGTAGAGCGTCGCACGCTTGTAGGACGAGAAGTCGTGACCGGTGCGGATGCGCACCATCGTCAGGATGTCTCGCAGCATCTCCTCGGAGAGCGCAGGGCTGTCGTAGACATCGTTGGCGAGCGAGAAGAGCCGCCGGGCAATGTCGGAGCCGCTGAGCACCAGATCGACAAACCCGGTCGCGATCGCGGCGCGCGGCATCTCGCCGTCCTCCTCGCCCTCGGGCGTGTGCGCGATCGTGACGCCGCCGCTCTCCTTGATGGTCTTGAGCCCGATGACGCCGTCGCTGCCTGGGCCGGGCAAGATCACCGCGACCGTATTGCGTCCGATGTCGTGGGCAGCCGAGCGCAGCAATCGATCCAGCGTGCCGCCGCTGGTTACTGACCGATTGACCACGATCATCTGATCGCGAACCGTGACGTCGTGTCGCGAAGGGACGATGAAGATGCGTCCGTGCTCGAGCCGCACCTCGCCGTCGACATCGATGATGGGCAGCGAGCTGACCGGACGTAGCGCCTCGACGAGCTCGCGCTCGAGCGGCGTCGCGATCACGACGGCGAACCCGACCTGCTCGTGCATGGCGCGCACGACGGCGGTGATCGACCTGACGTCCTCGCCGCCCATGATGGCGACCCGCGGAGCGCTGCCATGTTGATCCGTCATCGTCCGTAAAAGACCATACGACTTCGCCGCGTTGGATCGACGGTGAAGGGCCGAAAACCGCTGTCGCTCGCGACCGCCCGGTGGCTGGTCGCAGCGCTTTTGCACCATTTCTGTATATCGAGCAGGTGACGGTGATTCTGCATCGCCCTTGCAGCACGACTTCAACCAAGAGGAACCCATGCCCCGCAAACAACGCTTCAAGCCCAGCCGCAAGCCCAAGCCCGCCCTCGCCCAGGAGGACATGATGCAGGTGCGCCAGCCCTCACAACCCGCGGAGGAGACTGGCAAGTCTTCCACCTCGATGGCTCCTCACGGAAGCCCTGGCGAACGCCAGCACGACATCGAGCTCGACAAGTAAGCCCTTCGCGCGCGCGAGCGCAGCGACGCAAGCTGGTCTCGCCGTGCGTACGAGCACGTTCGGCTCAAGGGTCCATCAAGGAATTCGAGAGGTTTTGCGGCGCGCCCGCGAGTCCCGGTACACACGATCAGGCGACGCCGCGCGCCACGGCCGGCTGCGCGAGCGTGCCGTACGTGATCTCGCCGTGCGTGTACGTCGGCGACAGCCCAGGCGCGAGCGGATGGCCCACGAGCTCCGACGACGCGAAGTGCTGCGGCAGCTCGGGGCGATCGGGAACCGGATCCGCGATCGTCTTCTCGAGCACCATCGACGTGTACTGATCGAGCGACTGCTCGCGGGTGTTCGCGTTGAGGATCACCTCGACGCCGGCATCGCGGGCATGGCGCGCGACGCCACGGATCTGGCTCGTCCCCGGCGCGTACGCGTCGACCGAGATCCCGTTCTCGCTGATCGTCCACGCGCCGCGATCGGTGACGACCACGAGCGAGTGGTTGCCGATCGTGTGGCCCGGCGTCCGCACGATCGCGAAGCCGCCGCCGATCATATAATCGCCGTCGAGCGCGACGATGCGATCGGCGGGCACGCCGGCGAGGCACTCGGGAATGTACCACTCGGCCTGCAGCGGGTGGATGTTCGCGAGCGTGTCGAGCTCGGCGCGTTGCGCGAGCAGCTTCGCGTTCGGCAGGAACGCGCGACCGCCGGCGCCGGGCGCGAGCAACCCGCGCGCGTCCTGGACGTGGAGGTGATCGTAGGTGACGTAATCGATCGAAGCGGGCGCGACGCCCCAGCGCTCGAGCGTGCCGGCGATCGTCGAGTGCATCGTCGCGAGCAGCTTGCGCACGACCTTGCCGTACTTCTCCTCGAGGCGCGCGAAGTAGGGCGCCTTCGCCGAGCGCTCGGGGTCCGTGGGGTTGACGAGGATCGTGATCGTGCGGCCACCGCTGTCGACCTGCACGACGTGCATGCGGTTACGCATGAACAGGTACGGCGCCGGCGATGACGCGACGCCCTGCAGGCCATAGCGGGTCGGGTACGGAAACGTCGCGAGGTCCGCGGTGCGCACGCAGCGCGCGGGGCCACCGGCGAGGATCCGATCGCGCAGCTTGCGGCCGCCCCGGCGGACCGCATCGAGTCGCGCCCCCGCACCGCGGGTCTGCCACGCCGCATCGAGCTCGGACACTCGCACCAGATCCGCCGGAATCGTCGTCGCGCTCATCGGCTTCGACGGTAACACGCAGCTCGCAACCTGCGCGGAACGAGGTTCCGCGACGGAACCGGACCTGCTAGAACCGCGGCGTGCTTGCCAGCTGGCTCGGTGCGCTCCCGGTCACGTCCTTCCTCGAGGACTACCTGCAGCACCAGCCGATCGCGCAACCGACGACGACGCTCGGTGCGCGGCCGCTGTTCGACTGGGACGTGATCGATCCGATCCTCGCGACCGCGGCGGACGTGATGGTCGTCGCCGGCGGCAAGCTCCTCGACCTGCCGCCGCCACGCGATCGCTACGAGCTGCGTGGTTACCTTCGCATGGGCGTCGGGCTCGCGATGCGTCACCTCGAGCGGACCGATGGCGGGCTGCGGACGGTCGCCGCGGCGTTCGAGCACGACGTCGGCGAGGCCCAGGTCCAGGCGTTCATCACGCCGGCCGGCACGCACGGCTTCAGCTGGCACTACGACGACGAGGACGTCTTCATCGCGCAGACGACCGGCATCAAGGATTACTATTTTCGCCCGAACACCGTCACGTCCGCGCTCGCCGCGCCCGCGCAATTCCAGCACTTCGTCGAGGAGACGTCGCCGCTCCACACCAGCCGGCTGGTCGCCGGCGACTTCCTCTACATCCCGGCGCGGTGGTGGCACATGGCGGTCTGCGAGGAGGATGCGCTGTCGATCTCGGTCGGCGTGAGGCCACGTCGCGAGCTGTGCCGGTCGTCAGCTGTGATCGCGCCGATCTCCCCCGATCGCTGCTGAGCGCACGAGCACACCGAATCGTCGATTTCCGTCGAGTTTCTCACGCCCCGCTCACGGTTCTTCGTAGTCCTTTCCGCGTCGTGGGGGCTATGTTGCTGAAGCCCCGATGACCGTCCCCGATCGCGCCAACGCTCGCATCCTCGTCGTCGATGACGAGGAGGACACCGCGCTCCTGCTCCGCGATGTCCTTCGCAAGCGAGGCTTCACGGTCGACGCCGCGTACTCCGGCCCGCAGGCGCTCGAGTATCTGCGGCGGCAGCCGGTCGATGTCGTCGTCACCGATGTCCAGATGCCGCAGATGACGGGCATCGAGCTGTGTGCCCAGCTCTACGAGCGCTATCCCGATTGCGCGCCGATCGTGCTCACCGGTTATGGCCGGCTCGACGTCGCGATCTCGGCGATGCGCGCCGGCGCGTATGACTTCATCAACAAGCCCGTGAAGGCCGATGCCCTCGAGGTCTCGGTGATGCGCGCGCTCGAGCACTTCGCGCTGCAGCGCGAGGTCAAGCGGCTGACGACCGGCCCGATCTCCGACACGCCGATCGAAGGCCTCTACGGCGAGAGCGGCACGATGCGCGAGCTCGCGCAGGTGATCCGCCGCGTCGCGACGACCGATGCCACCGTGCTGATCACCGGTGAGTCCGGCACCGGCAAGGAGCAAGTCGCACGCGCGCTGCACATGCTGTCGCCGACGCGGCGCGAGCACCCGTTCGTAGCGGTCAACTGCGGTGCGATGCCGGCCTCGCTTCTCGAGAGCGAGCTGTTCGGCCATGTCCGCGGCGCGTTCACCGATGCGAAGTCGTCGCGCGACGGGCTCTTCGTCCAGGCCGGCGCCGGCACGATCCTGCTCGACGAGATCGGTGAGATGCCGCTCGAGATGCAGGCGAAGCTGCTGCGCGTCCTCCAGGAGCGCACGGTGCGCCCGGTCGGCGGCGACGAGGAGAAGCCGTTCGAGGCGCGCGTGATCGCGGCGACGAACCGCGAGCTCGAGACCGAGGTCGAGGAGAACCGGTTCCGCGAGGACCTGTTCCACCGGATCAACGTCGTCGCGATCTCGGTGCCGCCGCTGCGCGCGCGAACCGGTGACGTGCTCGTGCTCGCGAACACGTTCATCGAGCGTGCGGCTTCGCGGAAGTGCAAGTTCATGCAGGGTATCTCGCGGCGCGCCGCGCAGCTGCTCATGGACTACGACTGGCCAGGCAACGTCCGCGAGCTCGAGAACTGCATCGAGCGCGCGGTCGCGCTGTCGCGCGGCAACGAGATCGACGTCGACGATCTGCCGACGAAGATCATCCAGCACAAGAGCACCCGCATCGAGCTGTCGATCGACTCGCCCGCGCAGATGCTCACGCTCGACGAGATGCAGCATCGCTACGTCCGGCAGGTCCTCGCCGCGGTCGGCGGGAACAAGACGCAGGCCGCACAGATCCTCGGCATCGATCGCCGGTCGATCTATCGCCGCCTCGAGCCGCCGACCAAGTCCGAGTCGCAGCCGTAGCTGTCCGGACGCAACGCTCGTCTTGATGGGCTCTTGATAGGCACGCCGAAACGTGGTGCTACGATCTTTACAGGGATCGATGTTTGATTCGGAGGATCCGCCTGGCATGACGCGGGAGGCAGCGAATCCGGCCGCCGGTCGCGGCATCCTGATCGTCGATGACGACGAGCCGAACCTGCTCGCGATCGAGGCCACACTCTTGATGCAAGCGCCGGTCGCGACCGCGCTCGTGATGGGGCCGCAGCTCGTGTTCGAGCGCGTCAACCCGCACTTCGCGCGCATGGTCGGCCGCGACGACCTCCTCGGGCGGGCCTATTTCGACGCCTTCCCGCACCTCGTCGGCACGCCGGTCGCCGAGATCCTCGATCGTGCCTACCGCCTCGGCGAGCCGCACGTCTCGGAGGAGCAAGAAATCGCGCTCGACCGTGATGGCCACGGCCAGCTCGAGCCGTGCTTCTTCAAGTTCAACCTCGAGCCGCTCCGCGATGCGGCGGGCGTCGTGATCGGGCTCGTGGCGGTCGCCGTCGACGTCACCGAACAGGTCGAGGCTCGGCGCGCTCTCGAACGACTCGGCGCGGAGCGAGCCGAGCTCCTCGCCCGCGAGCAAGCATCGCGCTCGCGCGCCGAGGCCTCGGAGCGCCAGCTGCGAGTGTGGATCGACACGATGCCGACGCTCGCGTGGACCGCGCGCGCGGATGGCTGGATCGACTTCTACAACCGCCGGTGGTACGCGTACACCGGCAAGACTCCCGAGGAGATGGAGGGCTGGGACTGGCAGAGCGTCCACGATCCTGCCGAGCTGCCGCACGTCATGGAGGCCTGGCAGCGCTCGATCGCGACCGGCGAGCCCTTCGAGATGACGTTTCCGCTGCGCGGCGCCGATGGCGCCTACCGCTGGCACCTGACGCGCGTGGAGCCGTTGCGGGACGCGGACGGTCGCGTGGTCCGGTGGTTCGGGACGAACACGGACGTCGACGCCCGCCAGCGCGAGGAGCGCGCGCTCGCCGACGCCCTCGCCCTCGAGCATCGCGCCCAGGCGCGGCTGACCACGATCCTCGATCAGATGCCCGTCGGCGTGATGATCGTCGACGCGACCGGCCGCATGACGTACATGAACCTGGTCGCGCGCGAGATCTTCGGCGGGCCGATCACCCAGACCGCCGGGCCCGAGGAGCTTGACGAGGTGTTCAAGGCGCGGCATCGCGATGGCCAGCCCTACGCCTCGGGCGAGCGCCCGGTCGTTCGCGCGCTCGCAGGCGAGGTCGTGCGCGGCGAGGTTGTCGAGCTCGAGCGTGCGGACGGGCAGCGTGCCGTCGTGCGGGTCAATGCGACGCCGATCTGCGACGACGACGGCCAGGTGATCGCGGCGGTCGCTGCCTACGACGACATCACCGACCAGGAGCGGCTGCGACGCGCCACCGAGGCGGCACGCCGCGACGCCGAGACCGCGAACCAGGCGAAGGACGACTTCATCGCGATGCTCGGTCACGAGCTGCGCAACCCGCTCGCACCGATCTCGACGGCGCTCGAGCTGATGGCGCTGCGCCAGACGGGCGGCGAGAAGGAGCGCACCGTCATCGAGCGGCAGGTGGCGCACCTGACCCAGCTCGTCGACGATCTGCTCGACATCTCGCGGATCACCACCGGCAAGATCGAGCTGCGTCGGGTTCGCTGCGAGGTGGCCGACATCATCAACCGCGCGATCGAGCTGACGAGCCCGATCCTCGAGAGCGGTGCGCACGAGCTGACCGTCGACGTCCCGCCGACCGGCCTCGCGATCGACGGCGATCTGCTGCGGCTCGCGCAGGTCGTGGCGAACCTCCTGAGCAACGCCGCGAAGTACAGCGATCCGCGCACCCCGATCTGGGTCACGGCACGCCGCGAGGACGACCAGATCGCGGTACGCGTGCGCGACCGGGGGATCGGGATGGCTCCGGAGATGCTGCCGCGCGTCTTCGATCTGTTCACGCAAGAGCGCCAGGCGATCGATCGGTCGCGAGGCGGCCTCGGGCTGGGCCTCGCGATCGTCCGCAGCCTCGTGCACCTGCACGGCGGCACGGTCACCGCGACCAGTGCGGGCCTCGGGCAAGGCTCGGAGCTCGTGCTGAGGTTTCCGCCGGCGCTCCAGGAGCACGAGCCGGCGGCAGGGGACGCGCGCCGGATCTCGAGCCGGCGCATCGTCGAGCTGCCGCGCCGGATCCTGCTCGTCGACGATAACGAAGACGCAGCGTTGATGCTCTCGGAGATGCTCCAAGCGCTCGGTCACACCATCGGCATCGCGCACGACGGCCCGTCCGCATTACGACGCGCTGCCGAGCTGCAACCGGAGGTCGCGATCCTCGATATCGGCCTGCCGGTCATGGACGGCTACGAGCTCGGCGCCGCATTGCGCGAAGCTCACGCGACGATCCGATTGGTCGCGCTCACCGGGTACGGCGACGCCCGCGATCGCGCCCGCTCGGAGGAAGCCGGCTTCGACGCGCACCTCGTCAAGCCGGTGAGCCTGGCCCACGTCGAGGCGACGCTGCGTTCGATTCACGATCGCGCAAGCGCGAGCTCCGCCAAATAGACAGCCGACACCGAGAGGGCGTGGCTCGCACGGCATCGAGAGCTCGTGAAGGAGTCGTCGAAGCGGTGCGAGCCTTGCTTCAGGTGAGGGCATGAGCGAGTCATCACGCATCGCGCCGCTCTCCCAGGGCGTCTTCTACGTCGCGACGGGTCTGTGGCCGATCATCCATCTTCGCAGCTTCGAGAAGGTCACCGGGCCCAAGGTGGACAAGTGGCTCGTGCGCACGTTCGGCGGGCTGGTCGCGGCGGTCGGCGTCACGCTGATCGTGGGGTCATTCGAGAAGCGGCCGTCGAGGGCCCTCGAGGTGCTCGGGCTCGGCAGCGCGCTCGCGCTCGGGGCCGCGGATCTGGTGTACTCGCTGCGCGGGCGGATCTCGAAGGTCTACCTCGCCGACGCAGGCGCCGAGGCTGCCCTCGCCGCGACCTGGGCCCTGACCCGTAACTAGGCGGCGTTTTCTGGGCTTGTGGTAACGTCCGCGCCGATGCCGGTCGACGACCTGCGCTCGGGCACCTGGGTGACCTATATCGGTGGCCGCGCGAGCTCCGCGCGACTGCGGCGGTGTCGCGTCGAGGTCACGGCGGGGCCGGATGCCGGCCTGATCCGCGACATCGAGGCCGCGGTCATCCGGATCGGGGCGCGCCGCGGCAACGACGTCCAGCTCAGCGACTCCAAGGTCTCCGGACTTCATTGCGAGATCCGCCTCGACGATCGCGGGTACCGGCTGCGCGACCTCGACTCGACGAACGGGACCTACGTCTCGCAGCTCCGGATCAACGACGTCTACATCCAACCCGGCGCGCAGATCGCGCTCGGCAGCACGCGCCTCAAGTTCGACCCGCTCGGCGACTCGATCGAGATCGAGCTCTCCGACACCGATCGCTTCGGCTCGATGATCGGCCGCTCGGTCAAGATGCGCGAGATGTTCGCGCGGCTCGAGAAGCTGGCAAAGAGCGACACCACGGTGCTCGTCACCGGTGAGACCGGCGTCGGCAAGGAGCTGGTCGCCGAGGCGCTGCACGATCACTCACCGCGCGAGAAGGGCGCGTTCGTCGTGCTCGACTGCGGCTCGATCCCGCCGAACCTGATCGAGAGCGAGCTGTTCGGTCACGAGCGCGGCGCGTTCACCGGCGCGACGTCGTCGTACGCGGGCGCCTTCGAGCGCGCACACGGCGGCACGGTCTTCCTCGACGAGATCGGCGAGCTGCCGCTCGCGATGCAGCCCAAGCTCCTGCGCGTCCTCGAGCGCAAGGAGGTCCGCCGCGTCGGTGGCAGCAAGACCCTCGAGGTCGACCTCCGGGTCGTCGCCGCGACGAACCGCGATCTCGGCGTCGAGGTCAACCGCGGCCGGTTCCGCGAGGACCTCTACTACCGGCTCGCCGTCGCACGCGTCCACGTGCCGCCGCTGCGCGAGCGCAAGGATGACCTGCCGCTGCTGATCGAGCACATCCTGACGACGACGCCGAACGGCGAGACCGCGTCGATCGCCCAGGAGACGATCGATCTGATGATGAAGCACGACTGGCCGGGCAACGTGCGCGAGCTTCGCAACGTCATCGAGCGCGCGGTGCTGCTCGCCGAGACGCCGGACACCGAGGACTCGCTGCGCCGCACGCCGCTGGCGTCGGGTGCGCCGAAGGGCGAGCCGTCGATCACGGTGACACCGTCGCAGACCGCGACCTCGGCGGACGCGTCGATGACGGTGCCCGTCGACGTCGGGATCCCGTTCAAGAACGCGAAGCAGAACGTCATCAGCGAGTTCGAGCGCCGCTACATCTCGCGGCTGCTCGCACAGCACGACGGAAATATTTCGGCTGCAGCGCGGGCCGCCGGGATCGATCGGATGTCGATTCACAAGATGCTTCATCGCCTCGGACTCGCCAATCCGGGCCGCGACTGATGTCATCGTAGTTGCACCGAGGTCGCACCGAGGACGATCGCGCGGTCACCGGCCACGGGGCTGCGGCGCGCACGCGTGCGTGAAGCGGGCTTTCACGCGCACCTCGTGAAACCGATCGGCGTCTCCGCGGTGCTCGCTGCGGTGAACGCGTTGCGTCCGTCGCCCCGAGCCTGCGAGGCGCTCTGAGCACTTGCGCGGCACGTCCGCTGCACAGACTCCCGGTATGGGTACTGTCAAACCGAAGAAGAATCAGTTGAACGCGCTCGATCTGCTCGTCATGCAACATGACCAGGTCGAAGAGCTCATCAGCCAGCTCGAGGAGGACGATCTCGAGGTCGACAAGAAGCGAGTACTGTTTCGCGAGCTCGCGGACAACGTCGCCGCGCACGCCACGATGGAGGAGCAGATCTTCTATCCGGCGATCCGCGCGAAGCAGACCGAGGAGATCTTGCTGGAGTCGACCGAGGAGCACCTCGCCATCAGGCGCGTGCTCGCCGACCTCCTCGAGACCGACCTCGACGATCCGCGCTTCGAAGCGCGGCTTTCGGTGCTCAAGGAGCAGATCGAGCATCATGCGCGTGAGGAGGAGGAGAAGGAGCTGTTCCCGAAGCTACGTCGGCTGATGCCAGCCGAGGAGCTCGACGCGCTCGGCAGCGAGATGCTCGCGCTGTTCGAGCGGCTCATGACGCAGGACCCGAGGCTCGAGGTTCCCAAGCAGACGGACAAGCCCGCTCGCGTGTGAGCGGCCGGCGACTGACGCCGTTTCGTCGAGTGACGGCGTCGGATGTCCATGTAAAACCGTATAGACGGTGCAGAAGCTTGGGCACGGCGATGGCATCGGAGCAGCTCATGCAGGACGCCGTTCGGATCTGGGCCCCCCTCGCCAAGCGCCTCGACGTGCTCGTCGGCGACCAACGGCTCGAGGTGGTGCGCGAACATGGTGGGTGGTGGCGGGGGCCAGTGCTCGCGAACGGCGCGGATTACGCGATCAGCGCCGACGCCGGACCGCCGCGGCCAGATCCGCGGTCGCGGTGGCAGCCCGCTGGTGTCCACGGGCGCTCGCGCTGGATCGAGCCGGCGAGCGTGCCCGCGCCCGCGCGGTTCACGCAGGTGCCGCTGCGCGATGCGGTGATCTACGAGCTTCACGTCGGGACGTTCAGCCGCGAAGGGACCTTTGCCGGCGCGATCGATCACCTCGATCACCTCGTCGAGCTCGGCGTCAGCCACGTCGAGCTGATGCCCGTCGCGCAGTTCTCGGGGACCCATGGCTGGGGCTACGACGGCGTCGATCTCTACGCACCGCATGCGGCGTACGGCGGCCCGGCCGGGCTGCACGCGCTGATCGCCGCGTGTCACGAGCGCAAGCTCGCGGTGCTGATCGACGTCGTCCACAACCACCTCGGACCCGAGGGCGCGTACTTGCCCGAGCTCGGCCCCTGCAACTTCGCCGACGTCCCGGCCCACCTCGAATCGACCGGCGACGTCGTCCTCGCTTCGTGCGACCTCGCGAGCCACCGCGAGCTGCCGCCGATGTGCTGCGCCCTCGTCCGCAAGTAGGGACGTCAGCCGGCGGGTTTGCTCAAGACCTGATCGGCGACCTCGGCGATCGTCGACTGCACCCACTCGATCCGCAGACTCTCGAGGAGCATCCGCCGCGCGCGCGTGAGCGAGGACGAGATCAAGAATGCCGGTGGATGATCTGGTGGATGATCAAGCGGCGCGAGTTGCTTGCGGCGGCGGTGCAGCTCGAAGTGCTGCCAGAGGATCGCCTCGTCGAGCGTGGTGCCCGCGAACACGAACGGCGCGTGCTCGAGATCGCTGACGAGCCGCTCGTACTCGCGATCGCGCGCGCACAGCCGCGCCGCATACTGCATGGTCGAGAACGTCAGCTCGCTCGCGCGAGCACCGGCCATCCCGTTCAGGTGGATGACATCGATCGCATCGCCGGCATCGCCGGCAGACGGCGCGGGCTCCGATGCCAGCGCCGAGATGCTGTGGAGCCTGCGCGGCAGCTTGTACTGGCGCTGCACCGCGACCTCGAGGTCGTCGACGTTCAGGGTGTAGATCCGCTTCCACGGGGCGCCCAGCCAGGCCGCGATGTGCGCGGGCAGCGGCGCATCGCCGACCCGCAGCCGGCGGTCCACGTAGGTGCGCAACCGGTCTGCCGCGTGAAGCAGCGCCACGTCGTAGAGATCCTGCAGCGAGCTGCCGTCGGGCTCGCCGTCCGGGAAGCAGATCGGCCACAGCTCCTGACACATCCGCGCGGAGTCGGGCAGACAGTTGCCATCGAGATCACACGCGTTCGCCGAGAACCCTGCGCCCGTGAACAGCATCGCGTTCCCACTCGCGATGATCCGGGAGAGCTCGCGCAGGCGCGTCTCCATGTCCGAGGATCGCTGCAGGCGATGTACCAGGCACGCTGACTGCATACATAGAAAAGATATGAGCGACCTGCAGAAGCTACACACCAAGCTCTGTCGCGAGCTGGCCCAGAGCGAGTACGCCGCGAACGTTCATACCTGGCGCGAGGCGAAGCGACTGGGCACCACGCCGCCCGCCGAGGCACTGCGCGCCATCTCGGAGCACGCCCGTGATCAGCGGCCGCGCTTCGAGGCGCTGATGAGTCGCGGCAACCAGACCGCGGACGTCAAGGTCGGCCACAGCGTCGGCGAGATCTTCTCGACGGTCCGCCACGTCCTGTTCGACCGCCTGATCGATAGCGAGCGCTCGTACCGCGGCACCTTGCTCGGGCTCCACCGCGGCGTCGATATCGTCCGTCTGCTGCGCGAGGTCTCGTGCCGCGAGGGTGACAGCTACCTCATGCGGTTCTGCGACGAGTGGTTGCTCGAGCGGTTGTGCCTCCTCGAGCAGGCCGAGCAAGCTCTCGCGTTCTTCGCGGAGGAGCCGAGCCGCGCTCTCGCGTCCGGGTTCGGGGGCACGCTGCAGGCTAGCCGCTGACTGCTGGCGCGATGCAGTGAATCCCGCACGCGCGCCCACGCACGCCAGCGCAGATGCGCTCGCTCCCGAGGCATCAAGGGTACGTTAACATTGCTCAAGTAGTTCAATCGGTTACGACGCATGGGGCGTAATGGCCCACGCTCGACCGGCACAAAGATCGCAATACGGGGCAACCGATGTGGACGACCGACTCCCGTAGCTTGCGCGCATCCCAGGTCGAACCGACGGACGACGATTCTCCAGATCTCGACTGGACCCTGGCGCTCGCAGGCGGTGAAGGCATGCGGCTCACCGAGTACGTCGAGCGCCGGTTCGGTCGACGGATTCCGAAGCAGTACTGCTGCCTGCTCGGCAACCGCTCGATGATCCAGCACACCCTCGAGCGCCTGAACAAGATCACGCCCGCGTCGCGGACGATGACGGTGATCGGCACCCACCACGGCGACGTCGCGAACCCGCAGCTGGCCGGCAGGTGTGACCACGTGTTCACCCAGCCGTCGGCGCGAGACACCGGCCTCGCGCTCTATGTCGCGCTCGCGATGATCAAGCGCTGGAACCCGAACGCGCTGGTCACGATTACCCCGACCGATCACTACGTCGCGCCTGCCGCGAAGTACGTCGATCAGGTTCGCGCAGCCCAGGGCGTCGCCCGCCAGATCCGCGACAAGGTCGTGATCCTGGGCGTTCGCCCGACCGAGCCGGATCCCGAGCTCGGCTACCTCTCGCTCGGCGCACAGATCACCGAGGTCCCCCAGGTGCGTCAGCTCGTCGGCTTCGTCGAGAAGCCATCGGTGTCGGTCTGCCAGAAGCTCCGCGAGCAGGGCGCGCTGTGGAACACGATGGTGACGTGCGGCACCGTCGAGGCGCTGTGGGAGCTCGGCCGTGCGAGCGAGCCGCAGCTCATGGACATCCTCGACTCGCTCGTGCCGCTGATCGGTTCCGCCGACGAGGCCGACGCCATCCAGTACATCTACCGGGCTTATCTGCCGGTCAGCTTCTCGCGCGACATGCTCGAGCGCGCACCCGAACGGCTGTGCGCGATGGAGCTCGAGGGCGTGGAGTGGAGTGACTGGGGCAAGCCGGAACGCATCGAGACTGTCCTCGCGCTTCGCCGCTCGCGTGCCCTCGTGCCGATCCGGGCCCTCGCGCCGTGACCGGTTCTGTTTTGGGGCTGGGAATGAATTCCAGCACCGCCATCCCGGTTTAGGGTCGGGGAGTGAGTCCCAGCTCCGTTTCGGCGCCCAAGCAGGCGGGTGAGGTCGAGCAACGTACGCAGCGTCGTCCGGTCTGGCCAGGTCGTCCCTATCCGCTCGGTGCGCACTTCGACGGCTACGGCACCAACTTCGCGGTCTACAGCGGGATCGCGGAGAAGGTCGAGCTCTGCCTGTTCGACGGCGACGCCGAGACCCGGATCCCGCTCCACTGTGGGACGGGCCAGGTCTGGCATTCGTATCTCCCGGAGATCGGCGCCGGTCAGCGCTACGGGTTTCGCGTGCACGGGCCGTGGGATCCCAAGGCCGGCTATCGCTGCAACCCGCACAAGCTACTCGTCGATCCGTACGCGCGCGGGATCACCGAGAGTCTGACGTGGGGGCCGGCGCTCTTCGGCCATGCCGGCGATCCGCTCGGCAAGATGTCGACCGAGGACAGCGCGCCGAACATGTTCCGCTCGGTCGTGATCCAGCCGCACTTCGACTGGGGCAACGACCGGCGGCTCGAGATCCCGTGGAACGAGACGGTGATCTACGAGTGTCACGTCAAGGGGTTCACCGCGCTGCACCCGGACGTCCCTCCGCACCTGCGCGGCACCTATGCCGGCCTCGCGCACCCGGCGTCGATCAAGCACCTCAAGCGGCTCGGCATCACCGCGGTCGAGCTCCTGCCGATCCACTCGTTTCTCCACGACGGCTTCTTGCTCGACAAGGGGCTGCGCAACTACTGGGGCTATCACACCGTCGGATACTTCGCGCCGCACGCCGAGTACGCGAGCACGCGTAGCGCGAACGGTGCGGTCGCCGAGTTCAAGCACATGGTGCGGGTGCTCCACCAGCACGGCATCGAGGTGATCCTCGACGTGGTCTACAACCACACCGCCGAGGGCAACCACGAGGGTCCGACGCTGTCGATGCGCGGCCTCGACAACATGGCCTACTACCGGCTGGTCGCCGGCAACCTCGGCTACTACATGGACTACACCGGCACGGGCAACACGCTGCAGATGCGGAACCCGCACGTGCTGCAGCTCGTGATGGACTCGCTCCGCTACTGGATCGAGGAGATGCACGTCGACGGGTTCCGCTTCGATCTCGCGTCGGCGCTGGCGCGTGGTCTCCACGAGGTCGATCGCCTCGGCGCGTTCTTCGATCTGATCCAGCAGGATCCGGTGGTCTCGCGCGTGAAGCTGATCGCCGAGCCGTGGGACGTCGGCGAGGGCGGCTACCAGGTCGGGAACTTTCCGCCGCTGTGGTCCGAATGGAACGGCAAGTACCGCGACTGGATCCGCGACTTCTGGCGCGGCGAGCCGGGCTCGCTCCCCGAGCTCGGGCTACGGCTGACCGGCAGCTCCGACCTCTATCAGGAAGGCGGTCGGTTCCCGCACGCGAGCGTCAACTTCGTCACCGCACACGATGGTTTCACGCTGCGCGACCTCGTCTCGTACAACGAGAAGCACAACGAGGCGAACGGCGAGGGCAACCGCGACGGCGAGAGTCACAACCGTGCGTGGAACTGCGGCGTCGAGGGACCGACCGACGATCGCGCCGTCAACGAGCTACGCACGCGCCAGCAGCGCAACTTCCTCGCCACGATGTTTCTCTCGCAGGGCGTGCCGATGCTGGTCGGCGGCGACGAGCTCGGCCGCACCCAGCACGGCAACAACAACGCCTACTGCCAGGACAACGAGGTCTCGTGGTTCGACTGGGCCACCGCCGATCAGGAGCTGCTCGCGTTCACGCGCCGGCTCGCCGAGCTGCGCCGCAACCACCCGATCTTTCGCCGCCGCGGCTGGTTCCAGGGCAGGCCGATCCGCAAGCCGACGCAGGGCCCGGCGCTCCCCGACATCGCGTGGCTCACGCCTCAAGGCCACGAGATGACCGACGAGCACTGGGAGTCCGAGATCTCGCGATCCCTGCAGGTCTTCCTCAATGGCCACGGCTTCATCATCCCCGATGATCGCGGCGAGCCACTCGTCGACGACACGTTCCTCGTGATCTTCCACGCCTCGCCCGAGGACCACATGTTCCAGCTTCCCGCCGAGAAGTGGGCCAAGACGTGGCGGCGCGTGATGGATACCGCGCGTGGCTTCGCGATCGATGGCACCGGCGAGCTGTTCGATGCCGGCGCCGAGGTCGAGGTCCTCGCCCGGTCGGTGTGGTTGTTCCGGCGCGAGTCATGAAGCCGCGCGCGACCTACCGGCTGCAGCTGCAGGCGGGGTTCGGGTTCGCGGCCGCCGCCGACGCCATACCGTACCTCGTCGAGCTCGGGATCTCGCACCTCTACCTGTCGCCGGTGATGCAGGCGGCGCCGGGCTCGACCCATGGCTACGACGTCGTCGATCCGGCGCGGGTCAGCGAGGACCTCGGCGGCGAGGCCGGGTTCAGGGCGCTCGTGCAGGCGACGCAGGCGGCCGGGCTCGGGATCCTGCTCGACATCGTGCCGAACCACATGTCGATCGCGGGTACCGCGAACCGCTACTGGCTCGACGTCCTCGAGAACGGGCCGGCCAGCTACTACGCGCACTTCTTCGACGTCGACTGGGGTGCCGGCGGCGACGATCGCGTGCTGTTGCCGATCCTCGGCGATCGCTACGGCAGGGCGCTCACCAACGGCGTGCTCGGCCTCGCGTGGAACGCCGATGGCTTCGCGGTGCGCGCGCACGATCACCTGCTGCCGGTCTCGCCGCGCTCGCTCGGCCCATCGGTGCGCAACGCCGGCGAGCAGGCCGGGCACGCCGAGCTCGCGTTCCTCGGCGACGCGCTGTGCTCGCTGCCATCGTCACGCGAGACCGAGCTGGAGCGCCGGCGGCGCCGGCATCGCGACAAGGCGGTGCTGATGGCGCGGCTGTTCGCGCTGTGCCGCGAGGAGCCGGCGTGCAAGACAGCGCTCGAGCGCGAGCTCGCAGCGATCAACAGCGATCCGATCGCGCTCGACGCGGTCCTCGAGCACCAGAACTACCGGCTCGCGCACTGGACCGTCGCCGGCAGCCAGCTCTCGTATCGCCGGTTCTTCGACATCACGACGCTCGTCGGCATCCGCAACGAGGATCCGGACGTCCTCGAGGGCACGCACGAGCGCGTGTTCGCGTGGCTGCGCGACGGCACGATCGACGGCGTGCGGATCGATCATGTCGACGGGCTGCGCCAGCCCGCGGGCTACCTCGCGCGACTCCGCGAGGTCGCACCCGACGCGTGGCTCGTCGTCGAGAAGATCCTCGCGCCCGGCGAGGTGCTGCCTGCCTCCTGGCCGATCGATGGCACGAGCGGCTACGACTTCATGGAGCGCGTCGACGCGCTGTTCGTCGATGCGGCCGCCGAGGCGTCGATGACCGCGACGTTCGAGGCGTACACCGGCGAGGTCTTCGATCCGCCGGCCGCGAGCCGCACGGCGCGTCTCGAGGTGATGTCCGATGCGCTGCACAGCGAGCTCGCACGGCTGACCGAGCTCGCGGTCCGTGCGTGCAGCACGACGCCGGCATGTCGGGACTACACCTGGGCCGAGCTCGAGATCACGCTCGGCGCGATCCTCGCGGGCTACCCGACCTACCGCACGTACCTCGGCGAGGGGCCCGGCACCGATACCGGTGATGATCGCGAGCGGATCGCCGGTGCGGTGGCGGCCGCGGCGGCAGCGCGTCCCGAGCTCGATCGCGATCTGCTCGCGTATCTCGAGGCGGCGCTCGCCTTCGAGATCCCGACGCCCGAGGGCCTTGACCTCGCGCGCACCGCGCAGCAGATCACCGGCCCGATCGTCGCGAAGGGCGACGAGGACACGCTGCTGTATCGCCAGGTCCGGCTGCTCGCGCGCTGCGAGGTGGGCTCCGATGTCGCGGCGTTCGCGGTGCATGCCGACGAGATCCATCGCCAGCTCGCAACCGGGTCACGGCGCTCGCTGCTCGCGACCTCGACGCACGACACCAAGCGCAGCGAAGATGTGCGCGCGCGGATCGCCGCGATCTCCGAGCACGCCGGGGCGTGGGAGAGCGTCGTGTTGCGGTGGCGCGAGCGCGCAGCGGCGGGGTGGGGTGAGACCGTGCCCGACCGCGTGCTCGAGTACGCGACGTGGCAGACGCTGGTCGGCGCATGGCCGCTGCCCGTCGAGCGCGCGCGCACGTGGGCGGAGAAGGCGACCCGCGAGGCGCGGCTGCGAACGTCGTGGCGGCGTCCGGATACCGCGTACGAGGCGGCGCGCGATGGTTGGCTCGATCACGTGTACGGCGACACCGAGCTGGTTGCCGAGGTCGCCGCGTTCGCAGAGCGCTTGCGGCCCGCCGGTGATCGCAACGCGCTCGCGATGCTGCTCGTCAAGCTCACCGCGCCCGGCGTCCCCGACTTCTACCAGGGCACCGAGCTGCGCGACGATTCACTCGTCGATCCTGACAACCGGCGTCCCGTCGATCTCGGACTGCGACGCAGCCGGCTGCGCGAGCTCGCGGAGCGTCCAGCCGATCGCCCACCCGCGGACGACCTCGGCGCCGCGAAGCTGTGGACGATCCGTCGCGTGCTCGACCTCCGCCGCCGCGAACCTGCTCGCTTCGACGGCGAGAAACCCGGAGACTACGAACCGCTCGTCGCGACCGGGCCGCACGGTCATCGTGTCTTCGCGTTCGCACGCGGCCTCGGCGAGCTTCGCACCCTCACCGTGGTGCCGCGGCTCGGCCCCGGTCCCGACGGCTGGCGGGACACGGCGCTGACGATCCCCGACGGCACCTGGCGCGACGTCCTGTCCGATCGGCGTGTCGCTGGCGGAGCCGTCACGGTCGCCGAGCTGTGGCGCAGCTTCGCGATCGCCCTGCTCGTGCGCGATTAGCGACAGCCACGACCTCGATGACGTCGGTCGCGCAAGTCGGTGATCGCTGGATGGAAGTTCTGAATGTCATGCCCGTCACCAGTGCGGGGCAGCCCGTGTGCGTGGGCGCCCGAAATTTGGCGCGCCAACCGGGCGAGATTACGAGAGTGCCGGAGCCCGGATTTTCGGCGGTGTTGGCACCATCCGTGAAGTAGCTCCCATCATGCTGGACCCAACCATCGAGACGGCCACGTCGGCCACTGATCAGGATCTGCGGCCGCGCGCGAAGACGCTGTCATGGATGGCGTCCATGTCGGTCGCCGCGGGCGAGATGCGCGCGGCCGAGGGATATCTCCTCGAGCTGCTCGCGTGGTGCGCATTCGCGGACCGCGACATCGTCGAAGACGTCACGACCGACCTGTGATCGATTCGCGCGAAACCTTGCACTGGTTGCGCGCGCAACCTTGCACTGGTTGCGCAAACTGAACGGGCCACGCAGGTCGAGCTTGACCGGGACTCGCGCGAGCGCGACGTTGCCGCGCGATGAGGATGGCCCGCTACGACGCTCTCGCATTTGTTGTCCTGGCTTTCAGTGCCCCGGCGATCACCTCGTGTGGACCCGCGGCGCGCGACTCGAACCCGAATTGCACGAGCGTGTGCAGCGCGCTGGGGTTTCAGCAGTGTCGCGAGGACGGTAGCTTCGAGCCGCCGGTGGCGTGCGGGCCCGACGAGGTCTGCGATCCCGAGCGCGGCTGCGTGGTCTGCGTTCCGGACAGCCTGTACTGCTACGGGCCGACCGCGAACGACGTGTTTCGCTGCAACAGCGAGGGCACCGACGGCACGCTCGTCGAGTCGTGTGGCGCCGACGACGTGTGCAGCAACGGTGACTGCAAGACGCCGTGCGAGGCCGCGCTCGATCGTCCGTCGAACGTCGGTTGTGACTTCTGGGCGGTCGATCTCGACAACGAGGCGTCGAACCTGTCGTCGGCGAACGCGGCCGCACAGCAGATGGCGATCGTGGTCGCCAACAACAACGAGTACCCGGTCACCGTCACGGTGACCAAGAACGCCGCGCGCATCGGCCAGCCGGTCAACGAGCAGGTCGTCAGCACGACGAGCGTGCCGCCACGCGTCGCCCAGCGCATCGATCTACCGCAGCGCGAGGTCGATGGCGCGATGGGCCAGAACGCGACCTACACGCGCAACGGCGGCTCGGGCACCTTCGTTTCGCCGCACGGCTACCACGTCGTGACCACCGGCCCGGTCGTGGTCTACCAGTTCAACCCGATCGTCCAGCAGTTCTCGAACGACGCATCGACGCTGATCCCGATCCAGGCGCTCGGCAGCGATTACATCGCCGTGGGCTTCCAGACCGCGAACCCGTGCGCGATCGACGGCTTCACCGTCGAAGGCATCCCCGATCACGGCGCGATCACGATCGTCGCGCCGTACGACGACACCAACGTCACGGTCACCACGAGCCACGCGATCATGCCGTCCGGTGGCGACTCCGGCGTGATGATCCCGGCGACCCCGAAGGGCGGCATCGTCAACTTCAAGCTCGGCCGCTACATGGTGGCGAACCTCGAGACCCAGCAGTTCTCGGGCAGCGCGGCGGGTTGTAGCAGCGCGGTCAACGGCGGCCAGAACGGGGACTTCACCGGCACGTACATCAAGTCGGACAAGCCGGTCGTCGTGTTCACGGCGAGCGAGCGCGGCTTGGGCTTCGGCGGCGCGACGAACGTCGAGTACCCGCCCGGCTGGGACATGGCGAACGACCGGATCTGCTGCACCGATCACCTCGAGGAGCAGCTGCTGCCGGTCACCGCGCTCGGCCGCGAGTTCGCGATCGCGCGCAGCCCGATCCGCTCGACCCATCCGAGCTGGATCGAGCAGGACATCATCCGCGTCGTCGGCAGCGCCGATGGCACGACGGTCACCACGAACCTGCCGGCGCCCTACAACCAGTTCACGGTGAACGCGCGCGAGCAGAAGACGTTCATGGCGCGCACCGGCTTCACGATGTCGGCCGACAGGGCGATCCAGGTCGCGCAGTACCTCGTGCCACAGCACTTCATCAAGCAGGGCTTCACGGGCGATCCGAGCCAGCTGATCATCCCGGCGGCCGAGCAGCATCGCAAGGACTACGTCTTCCTCGTGCCGTCGACGTTCCAGTCGAACTACGCGGTCTTCGCGAAGCCGGTGACCGGCGCGAACATCAAGCTCGACGGCATGCTGCTCGACAGTCAGGAGCTCTCGAGCTGCAAGAAGGCGCCGATCGGGCCGATCGCGGGCGTCGAGTACGAGCAGGTGACGTGCCTCCTGCCGGAGGGTCGCCACACCGCATCGGGCGATCTGCCGTTCGGCCTCTCGGTCTACGGCTACTACTCGGTCGGCTCCTACGCGTTCGTCGGCGGTAGCGACGTCAAGATCATCAACCCGATCCTGTGACGGACCGACGTCCATGCTTGCATCGCCGGCGGCTTGGGCGCTAAGTCGTGGGCGATGTCGATCCCGCGGTCGATCCTTGACGCATACGATCCCGAACGGTTTCGCGCGGACGGCCACAAGCTGATCGACATGCTCGCCGGCCAGCTCGCGCGCTGGCAGCGTCGCGAGGGCCCGGTCGTGCCGTGGCGCGATCCGGCGCGTGCGCGGAGCCACTGGGCCGAGTCGACGAGCAGCGGCGACTTCGTCGACGATCTCGCGCGGATCGCGGCAGCCTCGACGGCGGTCGCGAACCCGCGCTGCATGGCGCACCAGGTGCCGCCGCCACTGCCAGCCGCCGCGCTCGCCGAGCTGGTGTCCGCGATCCTCAACAACGGGATGGCGGTGTTCGAGATGGGCCCGGCGGCGGTCCCGATCGAGCTCGCCGTGATCGAGTGGATGTGCGGCACGCTCGGGCTACCGCGCGGTGCCGGCGGCGTGCTGACCTCGGGAGGCTCGCTCGGCAACCTGACCGCGCTGCTCGCGATGCGCCAGGCCCACGCCGGCTTCGACGTCTGGAAGGCCGGCGCGCACGGCGGGCCGCCACTCGCGGTCATCGTCTCGTCCGAGGCACACTACTCGGTGTCGCGCACGCTCGCGATCATGGGATGGGGCGAGGGTGGGGCGATCCGCGCGGCGGTCGATGCCCGTCACCGGATGACCGCACGTGCCGTCGAGGACGCGCTCGCGCAGGCGCAAGGGAGTGATCGCCGGGTGATCGGCATCATCGCAGCGGCCGGCTCGACGGCCACCGGCGCCTACGACCCGCTCGGCGAGCTCGCCGATCTCGCGGCCGCCCGCGGCCTGTGGCTCCACGTCGACGCGGCGCACGGCGGCGGGGCCGCGCTGTCACCGACCCATCGCGGCAAGCTCGCGGGCATCGAGCGCGCGGACTCGATCGTATGGGACGCGCACAAGCTGCTGATGATGCCGGCGCTCGTGACCGCGGTGCTGTTCAAGCGCGAGCACCACGCGTACGAGGCCTTCGCGCAGCAGGCGTCCTATCTGTTCGCGGAGACGCCGCCCGCCGAGCACTGGTGGGATCTCGGGCAGCGCACGCTCGAGTGCACGAAGCGAATGATGGCGATCGAGCTGTGGGTCGCGCTGCGCAGCCGCGGCGAGGCGTGGTTCACCGACGTGATCGATCGCCAGCACGAGCTCGCGACCGAGCTCGCACAGAAGCTCGCGGACGCGCCCGACTTCGAGCTCGCGCTCGAGCCCGAGTCGAACATCGTGTGCTACCGCCACCGCCCTCCCGGCATGACCGACCAGGGCGCGCTCGACCGCCACAACCGCGCGCTCCGCGAGCGGGTCGTGACCGACGGCCGGTTCTACATCGTGGGCACCACGCTGCCGACCGGCTATCACCTGCGTTCGACGTTGATGAACCCGCTGATCGAGCCCGACGATCTCCATGACCTGATCGCACACCTGCGCAAGCTATGCCCGTGATCACGATCGTCACCGTCGTCCCAGAGGCACCCGGCACCGCGCCGGTCACCGTCGAGTGCGCGGTCGGCGAGACGCTGTTCGAGGCCGGCGCCAAGGCGAGCGCCGCGATCGACACCGCGTGCGTCGGCAAGGGGACCTGCGGGCTGTGCCGGGTGCGGATCCTCACCGGTGCGGAGCACCTCAACCCGTTCACCGATGAGGAGCGCAAGCACCTCGGGAACGTCTATCACCTCACGAAGGTGCGGCTGTCGTGCCGCAGCCGGATCGCGGGCGACGTCAGCTTCGAAGTGGTCCGCAAGAAGAAGTGATCGCAAGAAGAAGTGATCGCAAGAAAAAGTGATCACGGCAGCGCGGCGGCGCAGCGTCCCCACAGCGCCGCGAGCGCGTGCTCGTCGGCCTCGGTCGGTGGCGTGACCAGGTTGCCGCGGTTCATCAGCGAGATCCGGTCGTCGACGTGCGGCAGCCCGAAGGCGTGGCCGAGCTCGTGCGCGACCACGATCGCGAGGGTGGCTGGATCGGTGATCCGCGCATTGATATAGATGACGCCGGTCTCGTCGTCGTAGTGACCATGGAAGGACGGCGCCGCCTCCTCGAACCGGATCTCGATCGTGGCGTCTGCAGGACCACCGGTCCCGAGCGCGGTAGCACCGCGTCCGCGCCACAGGACGAGTGCATCGGCGATCCCACCGCGCTGGGTGCTCGTCGCACCGGTCGCGTTGACCGCGAGCGCGGCGCAGGGATCGGATATTCGATCGATCGTCGTGTCACGAGCCTCGCAGCCCGTGGCGCCAACGAAACTCAGGGTGAGCGTGAACCATTTCGTGCGGTGCAAGACACCGAACGTAGCAAGGGCGCACGCTCGACCTCAACGACGAACAGCTGCGAGCAATTCCGTCAGAACTCGTAGCCGACGTTCAGCTTGACGCCATAACGGTTCAGTTCGGCCGCGCCACCTCCCGCGTTCGCCGACGGCATCAGGTCGTTATCGGTGGCCGCGCGGTACTCGCCGCGGGCGTCGATCATCATGCCCGAGAAGCGGAAGCCAACGCCCGCACCCACCGGGAACTCGAGGACGTCATCCGAGTCCGAGATGTCCGAGGTGTTGGTGTCGGTGTTCGTGACCCCGTAGCGCCGCCACGCCGCGCCTCCGAAGACGTACGGCTGGAGCGTGCGACCGCGGAGCACGTTGATCCGGACGTCCGCCTGAACACCGTTACCGACGAGCAACGCATTCTCGTCGACGCCGAGCGCGTCGATCCTCTGCGCGGAGCCGATGTACGCGATCTCCCCAGCGACCCTCAGCCTGGTACCGATGATCGCGCGAACATCCCAGCCACCGCCGTCATTGGTGGCGCCGCGTGCGGTGGCGTCCGTGAAGCCGTCGACGCCGGCACCCGCCGCGAGCGCGAATCCGATGTCCGACATGAAGCTGCCGCGCGGTGCGGTCACCTCCGGGGTGTCGGTCTCCGACCACGTGGTCGTGTCCGTCGGTGGGGGCGATGCAGGATCGGGCAGATTCGCCGCGTCCGCGCGTGGGTCGTGGGCCGCATCGCCAGCTGGCGGCGTGTGGTCATTGTTGTTGCGATGATCAACGGGCGGAGCGGGTACTCCATCGGGCGATGTCCCACTCGTCGTCGTGTCATCTTGCTGCGTCGTCGTCGTGTCACCTTGCTGCGTCGTCGTCGTGTCATCTTGCCGGGGCGTCGGCGTCGTCGTGTCATCTTGCCGGGGCGCCTGGGCCGCGGCGCCGCCGGTCAGCGCGAGCACACCAAGAGTCGCGAGCGATCCGCACAGGCCGCGTTTGAATGCCTTCATGAATTCCTCCTGGGACGGCATCACGCATCCGGTGTGCCGAGCTGACGGACGTCGGCAACCCGCGTAGCAGCGAACACGAGCCTCGCCTCCAGCTTGATCGTCTCGTCGCGGCACGTTGTCACCGCGGCGCGCGCGCGTCGACGAGTCAAGCAAAAGCTCGCAGGCGCAAGGCGCGCTTCGCGAGCGAGATTCGGTCGTGGCTTCAGTCGAAGGTGACGGTCACCGTCGTGGTCTTGCGCTCGACGACATCGACCGTGATCGTCTTCTGCTTCTTCGCCGCGGTGTTGACGAGCCTGAGCTGTTGCTTGCCGACCGGTAGCTGATATGTCGCGAGACCGGTCGCGGTGCGGTTCTCGCCGAACCGCTTGCCGCCGAAGTACACCTCGGCCCAGGTCGCCGCGCCGGTCACCGTGATCTGCACGTTGCCAAACTTCGGGGCTTCCTTGAGCGTCTCGCGGACCTCCGTGGTCTGGCCGGCCACGAGATCGACGCGCCGGGTGATCGGCTGGAACCCCGGTTTCGCGAGCGCGAGCTGGGCGCCGACCGCCGGCGCGAGGTCGTCGAACGTTTTCGGAGCGTCTCCGAGCACGCGCCCGTCGAGCGTGATCTGGACGCCCGCCGGCTCGGTGACGACGGCGAGCCGCGCCGGGGCTGCGTTCCACACGCCGCGCACGCGGAGCCGCTCGCCGGGCGGCACGCTGATGTCGCTGTCATCGAACGGCTGATAGCCGGCACGCTCGAGGTGAAGGTGCATCTTCGTGTTGCCGGGGAACTTCGCCTCGAAGGACTTCGCCTGCGTGAAGTCGAGCAGCTTGCGCGACGCCGGATCGCCGACGACCTCGATGTAGCCGGTCGCGCCATCGATGTTCGGCTCGATCGTCAGCGTGCCGAGCTGGTCGACCGCAGCGTCGGCGGCGACCGGCACCGCGATCTTCTCGGGCGTGCGATCGCGCGTCACCGCAAAGATCCCGCCGCCGACCGCGAGCAATACCGCGAGCAAGATCGCGATCCACGCGCGGCTGCCGGTCGCGCGCGAGCTGGGGACCGTCGGCGGCGTGCGCAGCGGTGGCACGGGTGTGCTGTCGGCGGGAGCCAGCTTCGGGATCTGGCCGGTCGGCGGGCCGCCGATCTCGGTGTGGCGATCCTTGTCGAGTGACTTCTCGTAGAGCTGGTGCAGGCCGCTGTCCCCCGGCATCGCCGAGCCCTGCTCGGAGTTGCGGCGCGCGCGCGGCGCGGCGACCTTCGTGTTGTCGGCTTCGACCTCCTCGAGGCGCGACACGCCGTCCATGTCGAGCTTGCGGAACAGGCCCGTCGAGACCTCGCCGCCCTCGCCACGCTCGCCACGTTCGATTGTCTCGGTCGACGGCGGCTTGCCATCGGTGACCGCGGTGCGGCGCGCGACCGACTGATCGGCGAGCTGCTTGCGGATCACGTCGTCGATCGCGTTGCCACGGCCGGACTGCCGCGCCGCCGGGATCACGGTCGCCAGGGCCTCGGCGACGTCGAGCGCGGTCGCCATGATCGAAGACTCGTAGGACAGCTCGATCAGCGAGCGCAGCACGGTCGCCGGGCGCGTCGGCCGGTCGATCGGCTTGCGGGCGAGCGCGCCGGCGAGCACGTCGTCGAGCCGCGACGGCAGGCCAGGCCGCAGTGCGGACATCCGCGGGATCGGCATGTCGGCGATGTTCTTGATGATGTCGTCGGACTCTTCGCCGGGGAACAGCTTCTCGTTGGTGAACAGCTCGTAGATCACCGACGCCGCGGAGAACAGATCGCTGCGGGTATCCAACGTATCGCCGCGGGTCTGCTCGGGCGACATGTAGCGCCACTTGCCCATCACGCGCTTGGGGCCGGGCCCACCGCCCCGGTGCGGCTGCGCGGCGACCGCGATCCCGAAGTCGGCGATCTTCACCTCGCCGGCGCGCGAGACCAGGATGTTCGACGGCGAGACGTCGCGGTGCACGACGTTGTGGCCGTGCGCGAAGTCGAGCGCGCGGATGATCTCGATCGCGATGTGGAAGGCCGCGGGCAGCGGGACGAGCCGCTTCTCGTCCTTGAACTTGCGGAGCATCGCGGCGAGGTCGAGCCCGTCGACGTACTCCATCGCGATGAACAGCGACTCGCCGATGCGGCCGAAGTCGAAGACCTGGACGACGTTCGCGTGGGACAGCCGGACCGCGACCTTGGCCTCGGCGATGAATCGCGCCTCGAACTCGGGGTCGCGCGCGAGCTCGGGCAAGATCCGCTTGATCGCGAGCGTCTTCTCGAACCCGTGGGCGCCGTAGGCCTTCGCGAGGAACACCTCCGCCATGCCGCCGACCGCGATGCGGTCCAGCACGTCGTAGCGTTCGAGGGATTTCTGGAGCGGCTCTTCCATGACCCGGCCCCGACGAGCGGAGAGCTGGTGAGTGGCCTATAGTATGGGAA
>JACCTC010000181.1 GCA_013812655.1 Deltaproteobacteria bacterium
CCGACGCATCGGCCGCGAGCGCGGGAATCGCGATCGTGATGCGGCCGCCGGCGGCGAGCTCGAACGACTGTCGCCAGGTCCCGAAGCCCGGCGCGGAGGCGTCGAGCTCGTGATGTCCCGGATCGAGCGGCACCTCGACGTCGAGCATCGCGGCGGGCACCGGCACGCCGTTGCGACGCACGACGAGCCCGTCCGGCCGCGTGCCCGCCGTGATCTTCATCGTCACGTACGACAGCTTCGACGCCAGCGCGATCGCTCGCCGATCGGCCTCACCTGCGCGCGGATCGTTCTGCCGCGTCGCGAGCGCCCGCGCGTCGACGAACGCGGCCCACGCCGTGGCGAAGCGACCGAGTTTCTCCTCGCAATCGCCGAGGTTGAGCAACGTGCCGACGCGGGCCTCGAGATCCTGGCTCCGGCGAAACGCATCACACGCCTCCGCCGTCTTGCCCTGCGCGAGCAGCGCCTTGCCGTCGCGATACACCTTCTCGGCCGCCGGATTCGCGTGCGCCACCGCCGTGACCGCGACGAGCGCCAGGATGGTTCGCATCCACATCGGCGACCACCGTAACACCGGGCACCGCGAAGATGCGGGACTCGCGCACTGAGGCCCCTGCAAGCGGTGGAAGGCCGGCCCGCCTGAGCTACAGTCGATTCATGTCCGAACGTCCTGGTCGCAACGAGCCCTGCCACTGCGGCTCGGGCTCCAAGTACAAGAAGTGCCACCTCGAGCAGGACGACGCCGCGCGGACCGCCGCCGCTGCCGTCCAGGCCGCGGCTGCCGCTGCAGCGCCGCCGCCGGCCGAGTCGCGAACGGCCCGCCCGCAGCAGTCTGCGCCCAAGCCGCAGGAAGCCTCGCGCCGGATGGCGCCCTCGGCACGACGCCGATCGGTCTAGACGCCGGTACCTGGGGGGCGCAGTGTGGCCTCGGCGGCTACAACGTCGAGACCACACCGTCGAGGTTGCGGCAGCGGACAACTGGTTGCAGTCGTCGCGTACGAAGTGCGTTCTGCGGCGCACGTCGAGCGGTACGTCGCTTGCTTGATGCCGGCCCGATGTCCTCCGTCCGCCTCGCGCTCGTGCTCGCCGTCACCTCGGTTGCCTGTTCCGGTGCGGATCGGGCCAACCCGCTAGATCCCCCGCTGGTCTGTCCCGACGAGACGGGAGCCGGCGGTGCCCTGAGCTTCGACGGTGTCGACGACCACGCGACGACCGGCCTCAAGCCCGAGCTCGGGCTCGAGCAGCTGACGATCGAGGCCTGGGTCCGGCGCGATGGCGCGGGAAAGACCGTCACGAGTGGCGCCGGCGGCTTGAGCCTGGTGCCGATCGCGACGAAGGGACTCGGCGAGGGCGATGGCAGCAACCTCGACTGCAACTACGCCTTCGGATTCTGGGGCGACGTGATCGGCGCGGACTTCGAGGATGCCGCGTCGGGCGCGAACCACCCGGTGATGGGCAAGACCGCGATCCCGCTCGGCAGCTGGCACCACGTCGCCGCGACCTACGACGGCATGACGTGGCGGCTCTACGTCGACGGCGTGCTCGATGGCGAGGCCGTGGCGAACGCGACGCCGCGCGCCGACAGCATCCATCCGTTCGCGATCGGCACCGCGATCACGTCCACCGGCGTGGCACGTGGCTTTTTGCACGGTGCGGTCGACGAGGTCCGGGTCTGGCGCCGCGCGCGGACCGCCGACGAGATCGCCGATGGCATGCATCGCACGATCGCGATGGCCGAGGACCTCGTCGGTCGGTGGTCGCTCGATCTCGATGGCGCCGATCCGACGGTCGCCGCGGACTCCGCAGGTAGCGCGCCGGCGATGCTCGTCGGTGCGACCCTCGTGGCGGACCACGTCCGGCTCGATCAGGGCGCCCCTGCGGTGGTCGCTGCGATGAGCCCCGAGGACGGCGCGACGAGCGGCGTCGAGGTCGCGCTCGATGTGTCGCTCGAGCTGGCGAACCGCACGCCGGTCGACGTCACCTATCACGTGCGCGAGCTCAGCGACGCCGATGACTTCACGATCGTGGTGATGCCGGACACCCAGATCTACACGATCGAGGGTCGCAACCTCGAGCGCTACTTCAACGACCAGACCAGGTGGATCCGCGAGCACCGCAGCGAATACAACATCGTCGGCGTCATCCATAACGGCGACCTCATCAACAACGAGCCGCAGCTCTATCAGTGGCAGGTCGCCGACGCGGCGATGAAGACGCTCGAGACGCCCGAGGCGGATCTGCCGGATGGCATGCCGTACGGCATCGCGGTCGGCAACCACGACAACAAGCAACTCGGCTTGACGCCCGAGCTCGACACCACGAAGTTCAACCAGTTCTTCGGCATCGCGCGGTTCGCGAGCCGCAGCTACTACGGCGGTCACTACGGCACGAAGAACGACGACAGCTGGTTCACGTTCTCCGCCGGCGGCCTCGACTTCGTCGTCGTGAACTTGCAGTACCGCCTCGATCCCGATCCCGCCGTCGTCGCGTGGGCGCGCTCGATCTTCGCGATGCACCCCGACGCGTTTGGCATCCTCAACACGCACTACCTGCTGACCGGTGCTGGCGCGTTCAGCGCGCAGTCCCGCGAGATCTACGCCGCGCTTCGCGACGTGCCGAACGTGCGGCTGATGACGGGCGGCCACATCTCGACGGAGAACCGTCGGGTCGACACCTACCAGGGCCACACGATCCACTCGATGCTCGCCGACTACCAGGGCCGCACCGACGGTGGCCAGGGCTACATGCGGATCTGGGAGTTCTCACCGGCGAACGGCACGGTGAGCGTGCGGACGTACTCGCCGACGCTCGACAAGTGGGAGGTCGACGCCGACAGCGAGTTCACGCTCGAGGTCGACCTGCGCGGCGCTGGCGGACCGTTCCGCGAGATCGCGGTGACCGACGCCGATCCGACCGGCGTGCGGGTCGAGGTTGACGGCCTCGAGGCCGGCAAGACCTACGAGTGGTACGCGGACGTCGACACCTGCGGCAAGCGCGTCAAGTCGCCGCTCGCGCGGTTCACGACGCTGGCGAATTCGGCGCGCCTGCAGACCGAGACGACACCCGTTGCTCCGCGCAAGCTCCTGCGCAAGCCACCGCTGCGGACCGGCCCGGTGCACCTGCGCGCCGACGATCCGTCGCTCGCGGACTGACCAGCGTCAACCGCTGGTCTTTACCGCCTCCTTCTCGTCGGGCGGCGACGGCGGCGTCAGCAGGCCCACGACCGTCAGGTACGTGGCGGGCTTGACCAGGTGGGCGTCGAAGCCGGCGTCGGCAGTCTTCACGCGATCGCCATCCTGGCCATAGCCGGTGACCGCGATGATCCGCATCCTGTCGCCGCCGAGCTCGAGGGTGCGCAGCTGGCGCGCGACCTCGTAGCCGTCCATCACGGGCAGCCCGATGTCGAGCAACGCGACCTGCGGGTGGAACGTCCTCGCTACGTCCAGCGCGGTCGGGCCGTCGTAGGCCACGCGGACGACGTGGCCACCCTTGACGAGCGCCTCGCCGAGCACGCCCGCGGCGTCCTGATTGTCGTCGACGATGAGCACGCGGCGGGGGGCGGAGGGCGTGCGGGTCAAGCTGTTCGGGGCCTCCGAAGGACGCAGCTTGCGGCGCCGACCCGGAGGCACGCGGATCTCGAACTCGCTGCCCTGACCTGCACCGGCGCTCCTCGCGGACACCGTGCCGCCGTGGAGCTCGACCATGCTGCGCACGATGGCGAGCCCGAGGCCAAGCCCGCCCTCGGACCGCGCGCTCGTACGCTGACCCTGCACGAACGAGTCGAACACGTGCGGCAGGAGCGCCGCAGGGATGCCCACGCCGCTGTCCTTCACGGTCATGACGATGTGGCCGCCGGTGTCCTTCGCCTCCTGGGTCACGACGAGATCGATCTGACCACCTGGCTCGGTGAACTTGGCAGCGTTGGTGAGCAGGTTCGTCAGGACCTGGCACATGCGGGTCTCGTCGGCGTCGAGGATCAGCCCGGGGGTCACCTGGACGGACAGGTGATGTCGGCGTTCCTCGATCAATGGCGTCGCCAGCTCGACGGCGCGCGCGACCAGGTGGGCGACCTCGATTGCGGCGCGGTCGAGCTTGACCTTGCCCTGCGTGATGCGTGACACGTCGAACAGGTCGGCGATCAGCCGCACCATGTGGTGAACCTGTCGCTCGATGATCTCGCGCTCGCGCCTCATGGTGACCTCGGATTCGAGCCTCATCAGCTCCAGCGAGGTCAAGATCGGAGCGAGGGGGTTGCGCAGCTCGTGCCCGAGCATCGCGAGGAACTCGTCCTTGGCGCGATTCGCTGCCTGCGCGACCTCGAGGAGCTCGAGGCGTTCCTGAGCGATGCGCTTGCGCTCCGTGACGTCGACGAACGACAGCACGCATCCGAGCGCGGTGCTGTCCGGCGCGAGCACCGGTCCGGCCGAGACCAGCAGGGCCAGCTCGGAGGGTCCGGCGGCGCCGAGGGTGACCTCCAGGCCGCTGGTCACCTCGCCGCGCAGTGCCGAGGCGACGATCGCATGCGCCACCTCCGCGCCCTCGGCGTTGCGCAGCGGGACCACGTCCGCGAAGCGGTCGAGCAGGATGTTCGTGCCGGCGATCCGGTGCGCGGCGTGGCTGGCGCGGACCACCCGACCGGACGGGTCACAGACGACGAGTCCGTCGGTTGCCTGGTCGACGATCAGCGAGGCGAGTCCCTCGGCGCCGACGATCGCCTGGCTACGCTTCTGGTCGGAGAGATCGGTGACGATCACGTACGTGAGCCTGAGCTCGGCGTCCCAGCTCGCCGAGGCCGACAGGTAGACCGGGACGCGGGTGCCGTCGATCGCCTGCAGCTCGAGCTCGGCGCTCTGCGGACGGTGCTCCGAGGACCGCAGCAACGCATCGAGCATGTGGCGCGAGCTGTCCGGAACCAGGACCTGGACCTGCGAGCCCATGAGTCGGCCGAGCGGGACCTTGGCGAGCTCGGCAACGCGCGCATTGGCGTAGACGATGGTGCCGAGATCGTCGAGGAGCAGCGCGCCCTCGTTCATGGTCTCGACGAGCTGCCGGTACCGCTGATCGGTACCCTGCAGCGTGAACACCTGCGCTCCATCCTGCCCGTGGACGACGAGACCGTCCGCGTGACCCATGTGGATGGCGGTGATCGTCGACTCGGCCTCGCGCAGCCTTTCGCGGAGGCGAGCGTTGGTGGCCCGCAGGCGGCGGAGCGCGTCCGGCGTGGCCGCCTTTTTCTTGGCTCCCGCGACGCGTCTGGCACGACCTGGCTTGGAAGGTTTGCGCGCCATCGCGGTCCGGCTACTTCGTCTTGAGATCGAGGCCGAAGAGCACCACCTCTTGCTCGGAGAGATCGCCGATGATCCGACGCAGTGGCACCGGCAGCGTCCTGATCAGCGTGGGCACCGCGAGGATCTGGTGGTCTCTGGCCAGCGCCGGCTGCTGCAGGATGTCGATCACCTCGAGCTGATAGCGACCCGCGAGGTGCTCGTCGCAGATCTTGCGTGCGTTCTGGATCGCTCGCGTCGAGCGTACCGACGTTCCGGCGATGTAGAGGCGAAGCAGCATCGTGGCCGGCGGCTTCCCGCTCGCCGATTTGCGTGCGCGCTTCGCAGGCCCCGCCCCGCTGCGGTTCGTCGTCCGGACCCGTGGCTTGGCGGCGCTTCGCCGGGCGCCGCGTGCCTTGCCAGTGGGAGTGCGCTTCGCCGCCATGCTAGGTGTCTGCTTTCTTGCGTGGCGCGCTGCGGAGCTGCGAGGCCAGCGCGCCCACCTCGTGGAGCCGCCGGGCTCGTTCATGGGTCTCTCGGATCGCCGCGCGGGTGTCCTCCTCCTCGGCGGCATGCTCGGCGTGAAGCGCCTCGACCTGGGCGGCGAGGACCTTGCGCTTGCGCTCGAGGTGGCGTTCGCGCCGATCGAGCTCGAGCTCCATCGCGAGCGTGCTGGCGAGCCGTTCGGACTCGAGGTTGAGCCGGGCGGAGCCGGTGAGGACGCCCGCTGGGCCCACCGAGACCGGGACCAGATCGATCCCCTTGGAGGTGATGAGGAACTCGCGGATCTGGTTCGAGTGCCCCATGCCGCGAGACTTCACGAGGGACAGCCCGCGCGTGCGCTCCCCGCCGATCTCGATATCCCGCACCTGGAACCACGAGTCGATCAGCGACGAGATGCCGAGCGTGCTCTCCTCGAGTCCCTCGGCGCCGGTCAGCGAGGTCACGAGGGTCGTGATCTGCTTGCCCTTGAGGTAGTCGAACAGCCGGACCAGCATCGACTTGACCTCGTGAGGATGACCGGCCGACACCAGGCTGGAGACCGGGTCCACGATCACCGCCCGCGGCGCGAAGGCCTCGATCGCCTGATGCATTCGCACCAGGTGCATCTCGAGGCCATAGACGGTCGGCCGCCCGGCGTGGATCAAGAGTCGCTTCTTCGCTTGCCACTTCGCGAGATCGAGGCCGATCGACGACATGTTGCGAACGATCTGCGCGCCCGGCTCCTCGAGCGCGAAGTACAAGACCCGCTCGCCCCGTCGACACGACGCGTCCGCAAACATCGCGGCGAGGCTGCTCTTGCCAGTGCCCGCGGTGCCCGACACCAGCACACTCGAGCCGCGGAAGTAGCCGCCGCCGGAGAGCAGCCCGTCGAGCGCCGCGACGCCGGTGGGCACCCGCTCGGTGGAGACTGGATAGTCCAGCCCGAGGCTTGTCACCGGCAGCACCGACAGGCCGTGCCGGTCGATGAGGAACGGGTACTCGTTGGTCCCGTGCGTCGAGCCGCGGTACTTGACGACCCGCAGCCGTCGCGTCGAGATCTGGTCGACCACGCGGTTGTCGAGCGTGATGACGCAGTCCGAGACGTACTCCTCGAGGCCGTAGCGGGTATAGGTGCCGTCGCCCTGCTCACCCGTGATGACCGCGGTGACGCCGCGCTCCTTGAGCCAGCGGAACAGCCGCCGCAGCTCGGCGCGCAGGACGAGCTCGTCGTCGAAGCTCCCGAACAGCGCCTCGAGGGTGTCGAGGACCACTCGCTTTGCGCCGATCGAGTCGATGGCGTGTCCGAGCCGTATGAACAGACCGTCGAGGTCATACTCGCCGGCGTGGTGATGCTCGGCCCGTTCGAGCACGATCGAATCGACCGAGATCAGCTTGCGCGCGATCAGGTCCTCGAGATCGAAGCCGAGCGAGGCGACGTTGGCGGCAAGCTCACCGGCGGTCTCCTCGAAGGCGATGACGACGCCGGGCTCCCCGTGCTCGAGCGCGCCGTTGATGATGAACTCCATCGCGAGCAGCGTCTTGCCGGAGCCCGCGCCACCGCACACGAGGGTGGTGCGACCACGAGGCAGCCCGCCTGCGGTGATCTGGTCGAGCCCACTGATGCCGGTAGGCGCCTTGCTGATACCCGTTGGCCCACGCTTGCGCGCGCGGCCCCGCGTTGTTTGCGGCACGCGTGACCGTTGCATGAGGCAGGCAGCGGATCAATCTGCTCGCTCGCCGGCACGCGTCGAATGTCCGTGAGCCCGACGTCACGTAGCTGGCGTCGTCGTGACCGGCGCCACCCGCGGCAGTCGCAAGCTGAAGATGGTGCCGGCCTCGGCGGTGGAGCTCACCGTCAGGGTTCCTCCGTGCGCGATGGCGATCTGGGCGGCGATATACAGGCCGAGCCCGACAAACGTATCGTTCGGTTCGACGACGCGACGCACGCGCGGCTCGAGGATCTTCGCGAGCAGCGTGGGCTCGATCGCCGGGCCGCCATTATGAACCGAGACGACCACCTCGGCGCCGTCGCCGCGAGCGGTCACCGCCACCTTGCCACGCGCGCGGTGCTTGACGGCATTGTCGATCAGGTTCGCGAGCGCCTGCTCGAGGCGACTGGCGTCCCACGTCCCGCGAAGATCGCCGGAGGTCGTGCACGTCACCACCGAGGAGCCGTCACCGTCGCGGACATCGAGCTCCGTGGCCACCCGAGTGCACAATTGCTCGAGATCGAGCGTCGTCGGGCTGATCGTGATCACCTCGCCGAACCGGGTCTTCGTGAGATCGATGAGATCCCCGACCAGGCGGGTCATCCGAGCTGCGCTGGTGGCGATGCGCGTGAGCATGCGCCGCTGACCGTCATCGAGATCGTCCGACTCGAGCATGCTCGAGGACGCCATGACGACCGTGGCCAGGGGGTTGCGCAGATCGTGTCCGAGGACGCCGAGGGTCTGTTCGCGAAACGTGTCGGTCGTGTCGGTGAAGGACGCCACGGCCTCGGAGAGCGCCTCGTCGATGGCCTCGTTGAAGCGCGTGACTCCCGCGGGGTCGGTCTCCTGATCTTCCCAGAGGCGCAGGACGCTCGCGCGGAGCGCCCGGTACTCGGCCACGAGCTCCGTCAGCTTGAAGCCGTTGTCGATGCGCAGCACGGCATGGACGCGACCGAGCGCCACCAGCTCGCCCGCCAGGCCGTGTCCCTTTGACTTGGCGGCCTGACTGCTGGCGCTCTGGTGGCTCTGCATGTCCGCGACGATCGCGGTGAGGATCTGGTCGGCGTGATCGCGCAGCTCGACTCCCGTCATCGGCGGACCGGTGCGAGGAATGGAGCGCGCGAAGACCTCCCATTCGTGGACGATCTCGACGCGCTTCTGGTCGATGAAGTCTGCCAGCCCGAGCTTCTTCTTCATGACAGCCGCGAGTCTAGAGTAGATCAGGGGAGGCCGGCGTGGCGACCCGCCACGAGCACGGTGCGTGAATCTCACGGCGCTCGGCCGCCGAGCTCCTGCCGCGGACGTCAGGCCGTCAGGAGGGCAACGACGCGGTCGAGCAACCACCACGCGGCGAGCGCGCCAAGCACGTAGCACGCGGCGCGGTGGATCTGCCCGAGCTGCCAGCGCTTGCCGAGGAGCCGTCGCCCGAGCCACGCGACGCCGACGACCGCGACGACGATCGCGAGCTGACCGAGCTCGACGCCGACGTTGAACCAGACGAGGCTCCACGCGAGCGAGGCCGCGGGGAGCTCGAGCTCGCCGAGCGCGGCGGCAAAGCCGAGCCCGTGGATCAGCCCGAACGCGCCGGCGGCGAGCCACGGCCATCTCCGGATCACGGTGGGCTCGCGATGCGTGGCCTCGCGCGCGATCAGCAGCACGCTCGCCGCGATGCACGCCTCGACCGGCGCGGTCGGGACCTCGACGAAGCCGAGCACCGCGAGCGCGAGCGTCACCGAGTGCGCGATCGTGAACGCGGTGATCGTGAACAAGAGGCGGCGATCGATCGCGAGCTGGAGCACGAGCAGGAGGCCGATCACGAACGCGAGGTGATCGAGCCCACCGAGGATGTGATCGACGCCGACCCGCACCCACGGCAACCCGGGCTGACGGGCCGCCGCGCCGATGGTGATCCGCGGCGCGTCGGCGCTGAGGATCCATTCCTGGTGCACGCCCGAGGACCGCTCGATGGTGACGAGGATCTTCATCGCGTCGCCACGCATCCCGAGGATCGCGAGGTCGCCCGCGAGGCTGCCCTCGCAACGCACGCGATCGGCGGTGCGCGAGCAGCCCGGTGGCAGCACGACCGTGAGCTCGGTGACCTCGCCGCGGCTGTCGATCGGCGGCACGAA
>JACCTC010000184.1 GCA_013812655.1 Deltaproteobacteria bacterium
TCGACGCAGGTCGTCGGCTACCTGATGCCGAAGGTCGCCGGCGTCGCGCTGCACGCGTTCGGCGAGCCGCGCTGGCGCCGCGATCACCCGATCGACGGCAATGACCTTGTCGCCGCGCTGCTCGCGCTGCACGACGCGATCGCAGGACTTCATCGCGCCGGCATCGTGATCGGCGACTGCAACGATCTCAACGTCCTCGTCGACGGTCGCCGCGTCCACCTGATCGACGTCGACAGCTACCAGTACGGCGGCTTTGCGTGCCCGATGTTCAGCGAGCGCTTCGTAGATCCGCGGCTGTGCGATCCAGCCGGCGTGCCGGTCTGGCCTCACGACGAGGCCAGCGACTGGTTCGCCTTCGCGGTCATGGCGTTTCGCTCGCTGCTCGGCGTCGGGCCGTGGGGGGGTGTGCACCAGCCGGCGTATCCATCGAAGCGGTGTCCGCCGGCTGCACGGGCCGCGCGTCGTCTCAGCATCTACGCGCCCGACATCGTCTACCCGCGTGCGGCACGCCCGCTCGCGATCCTCCCCGACGAGCTCGCAGCGACGTTCCGCGCGATCTTCGAACGCGACGTCCGCGGCGTGTTTCCCCGCCTCGAGCTCGAGCGCCTGCGGTTACGCCGCTGCTCGACCTGTCACGAGGAGCATGGCCGCGTCCGCTGCCCGCTCTGCCAGACCGCGGCGCAGCTGCCGCCCGCGATCGTCCACGGTCGACTGCGCTGGCACGCGATCGCGCCCGCAGACGTCACGCTCGGCAGCTACGCCGTGACGCGCACGTCACCGGTCTGGCTCGAAGGTGCCGCGCTGTGGCGCGCCGGCAAGCTCGGTCCAGAACGCATCGGCAACGTGCTCGCGAACCTCACGCGCGCGTGGGTCGGCACGAAGCTCGGCGTCGGCTTCTACCGCGCAGGCGGTTATGCGGTCGGCTTCGTCTTTTCACCCGATCGCGGCGTGCTCGACGACCGCATAGCGCTACCGAGGATCCGCGGCGAGCTGGTCGACGCCCACGCAACCATCGGAACCGACCGCGCATGGCTGTGGCTCACGACCGCCGAGGCCGGCCGCGTGATCCTGACGTGCATCGTGATCGGCGCCGATGCCTCGGTGATCGCCGTCGACACGCTCGCCGACGCGGCATGGGCCAATGGCCTGCTCGCCGGCCTCGGTGGCGCGTGCGCGGTCGGGCCGCATCTGTTCGTCCCCACCGACGATGGCGTCGCGCGCATCGAAGTCGTCGCGGGCGCGATCACCCAGACCCGGATATTCGTCGAGACCAGCCCGCACGTCAGCGCGGGTGATCGGCTGGCCCTGTCTTCAAGTCCCGGCGGCGGCCTCGACGTCCTTCGTCGACGCGACGCCGTCCGTATGCAGCTCACCTGAAGGAGACCCCATGTCCCGCACCTCTGCCAAGCCTCTCCCGATCCCGACGTTCTTCGACGGCAAGCGCGCCGCCGAGTACGCCTACCGTCCCGATGCGAGCGTCGTCGCCGATGCCGCCGCGACCTGGCGCGCCCAGCACGGCGTGCGTCCATCAGCCGCCGACGAGACCCGCCTCCACCTCCTCCTGATCGATGTCCAGAAGGACTTCTGCTTCCCCGAGGGCTCGCTGTACGTCGCGGGCCGCAGCGGCACTGCCGCCGTCGACGACTCGCGCCGGATCGCCGAGCTGATCTATCGCAACGCCTCGGCGCTCACCGAGATCACGACGACGATGGATACCCACCTCGCGTATCAGATCTTCTTCCCGAGCTTCTGGCTCGACAAGACCGACGCGCCGCTGACCCCTCACCGCGTCGTCACCTCCGATCAGATCGCGAGCGGCGAGGTCCGGCCCAACCCCGGTATCGCGAAGTGGCTGTGCGGCGGCAACTACACGTGGCTGTGCAAGCAGGTGCTCCACTACACGAAGGAGCTCGAGCGCGCCGGCAAGTACCAGCTCTATCTCTGGCCCCCGCACTGCCTGCTCGGCTCCGACGGGCACGCGCTCGCCGGCGTGATCCAGGAAGCGCGGCTGTTCCACGCGTACCTCCGCACCGCGCAGTCGAACGTCGAGGTCAAGGGTGGCAACCCGCTCACCGAGAACTACTCGGTGCTGCGTCCCGAGGTGCTGTCACGCTTCGACGGCGCGGCGCTCGCGCAGCGCAATACCCAGTTCGTCGCGACGCTGCTCGCCGCCGACGCCGTCATCATCGCCGGGCAGGCCGCGAGTCACTGCGTGAAGAGCACGATCGACGATCTGCTCGGCGAGATCGCCGCGCACGATCCCGCGCTCGCGAAGAAGGTCTACCTGGTGACCGACTGCATGTCGTCGGTCACCGTCCCCGACGGCAAGGGCGGCTTCGCCGTCGATTTCACCGCGCAGGCCGATGCCGCGCTCCAGAAGTTCGCGGACGCCGGCATGAACCTCGTCCGCTCCACCGATCCGATCGCCAGCTGGCCGGGCATCCGGCTGTAAAGGAACCACCATGAGCAACGACGACGATGACAAGACCAAGAAGCTCCTCGAGGATGCGCATGCCCACGGCGCGCTGTCCGCGAAGTCCCTCGCCACGCTCGACGTCGTCGACGTCGGCGCCCAGATCCAGGCCGGCCTCGGCTGCACGATCGACGATGTCGCCGCGAGCGAGGTCGTGCTGTTGACGATGATGCCCGACGACTCGCAGTCGATCGCCGGCGCCGGCAACACCGACGCCGTGCGCGATGGCCACAACTTCGTCCTCGAGGCGCTACGCGGCTCGAAGCAATCCGGCGAGGTCCTCGCGCACACGCGTTACCTCAACGGCTTCGTGCTGTGCCCGTACACCGCGCTCGAGCACGCCGTCACGATGACCACGCTGAACTACGACCCGTGCCATGGCACCCCACTCTACGACCAGACCACGGTCACGCTCGGCACGGTGATCGCGAAGTCACAGGAGCTCGCGCAGGCCGGCATCGCCGTCCGCACGGTCACGCTGATCATCACCGACGGCGGCGACTACGGCTCGACGCGCTGCAAGGCCGCCGACGTCAAGGCGATCGTCGACGACATGCTCGCGCAGGAGAATCACATCGTCGCCGCGATGGGCATCAGCGACGGCACCACCGACTTCAAGGCCGTGTTCCGCGCGATGGGGATCCCCGATCGCTGGATCCTGACGCCGGGCAACAGCTCCACCGAGATCCGTCGCGCGTTCGCCGTGTTCTCGCAGTCTGCGGTGCGCGCGTCGCAGGGCGCCCAGCTCGGCGGCTTCAGCAACTGATCAGACGGTGCGGTCGCGCTGCGTCGAGGTCCCGGCCGATGAGTCCCGGCGCCACGTGACGGTGTGCGAGGCTCGGGCGTGATGACGTCGATCTTCGACCGCCCGGAGTTCAACGCTGCGCTGTTCTTTCCGCGCCGCGATCGCAGCGCACCACCCGCGGGGGCGCGCGATCTGCGGGTCAACGTTGGCGGCGGCGTCCACGTGCACGTCCGCCGGCATGCGGCGCCGGACGCTCGCTGCACCCTGCTGCTGTTCCATGGCAACGGCGAGGTGGTGGCCGACTACGACGACGCGGCGGCGCGCTACGCCAGGTGCGGCGCGGCCCTCTCGATCGCGGACTACCGCGGGTATGGCGCGAGTGACGGCACGCCGACGCTGCGGGCGGTGATCGAGGACGCACGTCCGATCGCCGAGGCCGTTGCGGCGGAGGCGCCGGGGCCGCTCGTCGTGATGGGCCGCTCGCTCGGCGGCGCTGCGGCGCACGAGCTCTATGCACGGCCGATCGCGACGATGGTGGGCGTCGTCCTCGAGAGCACCTTCGTCGACATGCCCGCGCTGATCCGACGGCGCGGGTTGACGCCGCCGCCGCTGACCGCAGAGGAGGAGGCGGTCTTCGACCCGCGGACGAAGCTACCGCTCGGGCAGCTGCCGCTGCTCGTCCTCCACGGTGACCGCGATCAGATCATCGTGCCCACCGAGGGCGCGGCCACCCTCGCGGCCGCGGGGAGTGCGGACAAGCGGCTGGTGATGATCGCGGGGCGCGGCCACAACGACATCAGCTTCGCCGACACCTACTGGGGAGCGCTGGCCGACTTCATCGCCAGATTGCAGCGCAGCGTCGCCAGCTGATCAGCGCGCCAGGCCGCAGGCGGCTGCGACCTCGTCGCGGTAGGCGAGCCAGGCGGCGAGCGCGGCATCCATCGCGGAGATCACGCCACCGCGGTCGGCGGTCGGGATGTGATCGAGGACGATGCGCCACGCGGCCTCGCGATGGCTGCCCTCGACGCGGCGGTGGGCCTTGGTCAGCCCGAGGGCCTCGACGGGCAGGCCGTAGTGGACGACGAGCGGATGCTGCTCGAGCGGCGGGGCAGGGCGCTTGGCCGCGGTCGCGTCGAGCTCGCCGCGCTCGTGATCGGTGCCCTCGATGAAGATCGTGGTGACCGCGCAGGCCTGCGCCCAGCCGCGACGCTGGGTCAGCTCGTCGAGCGTCGCCCGGTAGCGGCGGGCCGCGGGCAGCAGCTCCACGGCATCGAACCGCGCGAGGTCCATGCCGAGGCCGCGCGGGTACTCGAGAAACAATTCGGGATGGGGCCGGCCGGCGATCAGGCCGCCGGTCTCCTCCTCGTAGAGGTTCTCGGCGAGGTCGCGGCGCGCCTCGGTGACGGGGCACTGTACGTAGGCCCAGCCGACCATCACGGGGAAGTCGCGGACGTAGGTCTCGTACTCCTGTTCGAAGTGGACGTGGAGCCGTTCCTTGGGCACGCGGCCGGTCGTGAAGTGAGACCACGCCCAGTGCTTCTTGCGCTCCATGATCTGGAGCAGCGCCTCCCGGAAACCATCGCGATCCACATCGGGAGTGTAGAACGCCCCCGGCATCTGGCCAGTTTTCAGGGTTTCGCGACGAGGCTTGCGTCGAGATCGAAGTGCAGTGATGCGTTCGAGGCGGTCGTGATGACGCTCGGGGTGGCACGGCGGATCACGAGCTCTGCGGGAAGTTGGGAGTCGCTGACCCGGCGCTCCACGAAGATGTCGGTCAGCAGCGTGGCAAACGTCTGCGTCAGCTCGCCGTGAAAGTCGGCGCCGCGGTCGCGAATGGCGGCGACGAGGTCGGCATAACAAGGCACGAGCACGCTCGGGGTTCGCTCGCACGACAGCTCGAGCGCGCCGAGATCGACCGCGGCCGGCTCGAGTCCTCCCGTGAAGCTGAAGTCGAGGCCGCCCCACACGCGGCCGACCGTGGTGAGCCCGCGATCCGCGATCGCGATCCGCGCATCAGCCGCGAGCCGCAGGCCGACGCCGCGTGGCGCGATCACCGGCGGGAGCGCGAGGCGCGGTGGCGAGATCCGTACGGATAAAAATGCGGTGACGATCGGATCGATGTTGAAGCGGCGATCGAGGCCGGCCTCGGCGAGCCGGCGATCGAGATAGCCCGAGCGCCACAGCTCGTAGAGCAGCGCGTTGAGCGCGTCGAGATCGAGATCGATCGCGAGTGCCGCGGCCTGCGCGATCGGCTGGTGCGGCGCCGGGCCGCGAAGCGGTGGCAGGATCGCGGGATCGCGGTCGACGCGGCCGATCGCGACGCCGAACGGCAGCGCGCCGGAGACACCCTCGACGATCTCCGGCACGCCGGTGCAGTACGTGAACGTGATCGTGCCACCGCCGGGCAGCTCGAACGGAGGCGGCGGCGCGAGCGCGGTGATCAGCCCGTCGTCGATCTGACGGCGCGTGAAGCGGGTCGCGAGCTTGTCGCCGCCGAGCTTGTCGCTGAGCCACTGCACGAACTTGTTGCCGAACTGGAGCTCGGCGCGGGCGACGATCACGAAGCGGACCTCGGTCGCCGTGACCTCGGGGATCAGCGCGACGACGAGCGGCACGCCGACACGGTCGAAGACGATCGTCGCGGTCGCGCGGACGTAACCGTGGGGCGCGGCCTTCACGAAGCGCGCGTCCTCGGGATGGGCCGCGAGCTGCGCCCACCGCAACGCGAGCTTGTCGACGCGCACGAAGTCGCCGATGGCCCAGAAGCTCTCGCCGGCGAGCTCGGCGTCGAGTGCCTGGCGCATCTGGCCGGCCACGGTGCCGGGCCCGCCGGTGCCGTCGTCGAGCAGCCGCTGGCCGACGACGACACGACCGCTGCACGTGCGCGCCGCGGGATCCTGGAATGGCCCGACGAGCTGGCTCGCGCCGATCGCCCGCGTGTAGCCACCGCGATAGCGCACGCTCCACGTCCGGCGCGCGAGCCCGGGTGGTTCCTGTGCGAGCGCGGTCGTCACCCGCGGCGCGATCGCGGCGGGCAGCGTGCCGTCGAGCGCGAGCTGCGGCGAGGCGAGGGGTGCCGGGACGTCGACCACGAGCTCGGTGCCGTGGCAGCGCGCGGCGAGCAGCGCGAACCCGGCGACGTGCGCCCCGACGATCGAAATGCCGATCGCGATGCCGAGCGCGGCACCGCTCGCGGCCCTCATGCCCGGAACACCACGAGCACGGTGACGAGCTCCCAGGCGACGACCCATAGCGTGCAGGCGACGACACTCGCGGTCATGCCGCGGGTCACGGCATCGGCCTCGGGCTTTGGCGAGCCGCCCTTCGCGACGACGTCACTCGCGATGCCCCACGCGTAGATCCAGACGAGGAACCCGGCTCGCACGGTGTACTGGACGCGCTCGGGGCGCGGATCGAGGAGGTCGCCGGTCAGCAGCTCCCACCCGTCCGGCACGTCGTACGCGCGACACACGAGCAAGCCGCCCGCGATCATGCCGAACGCGAACAGCACCGCGATCGCGATGTAGCTGAGCGCGATCGCGAGCCACGCCGGCGCCCACAGGTATGCGCGCCGGTCGACGCCGAGCGCATCGAGCGCGAGCGTCTGCTTCGTCAGGCCCATCGAGCCGAGCCACGCGTTGGTGGCGCTGCCCGAGGCGGCGACGAACAGCAGCGCCGACAGTGCCGGCGCGAGCGCGATCACGTGGCTGCCACCGATCTGGCGTAGCAGCGCATCGGGACGCACGCCGGCGCCGCCGATCTTGCTGACCACGTAGAGCACCGTGTAGCCGATCAGCGTCGACACGATCGCGTAGAACACGAGCGGCCGGAGCAGCGTCTGCGCGAGCACGCGGCGGGCGACGATCGCGAAGTCGCGCGGGTGGCGGGCGAGCTGCCCCGGCACCTTCGCGAGCGAGGCGCGTGGCCAGTGGATCGTCGAGCTCGAGGCAACGCTCGTGGCGCACCTCGAGGAGCACGGCGAGCGCGCGCCGCCACAGGGCACTCCGCCGGCGCGCAAGCCATTCACGGCGCTCGCGCGG
>JACCTC010000185.1 GCA_013812655.1 Deltaproteobacteria bacterium
CATCGGCGCGGAGCGCGACGCGCATCGAGGTGGCATCGGGCACGCCGGTCGGATCGGCGCGATCCTCGCCAAGCGCGCCACTCATCACGACGGCGTAGTAATCGCGCGCGGCGATCCCGCCACGCACGCTCGCACGTGCCTGGGCGAGGTGCTCGTCGACGAGCTTCTCGAGGGTCTCGCTGTCACGCGAGCCGACGACAGGCTTGCCGTTGATGAACAACGTCGGCGTACCATCGACGCCGAGCGCCTCGGCCGCAGCGCCCTCGGCGAGCACGAGGTCACGATAGCGGCGATCGTCGAGGGCCGCGCGCAGCTTTGGCATGTCGAGGCCGGCGGCCTGACCGAACCGCTCGAGGTCCGCGCGATCGAGCGCGCCGAAGTTGCCGTAGAGGGCGTCGTGGAACGCCCAGAACTTGCCCTGCTCTGCCGCCGCGACCGCAGCCTCCGCGGCGAGCGAGGCCTTGCGATGAAACGCCATCGCGAGGTGGCGATAGGTGACGCGAACATCGTTGCCGTACTTCTGGCGCGCGCGTTCGACGACCGGTGCCATCCGCGCGCAGTACGGACACTCGAAGTCGCCCCACACGACGATCGTCACGAGCGCGTCGTCGGGACCGGCGGCATGGCCCGGCAACCCGAGGCCCATCTTGTAGGTCGCATTTGGATCGAGCTCGAACGGCGTGCGCTCGACATCCCGCGTGTCGGCGGCGGGCTTGCCCGCGGCCACGAGCGCGTCGTAACCGCCGCTGACCTTCGCGGCACGCGCGAGCTCCTGGTCGACGACCTCGACGAACACCCGGAGCGACTGATTGCCGTGGATCGGCCGGCCATTGATGAAGAACGCCGGGGTGCCGGCGACGCCGAGCGTCATCGCGTCCTTGATGTCGGCGTCGATCTGCGCGCGATGGGCGCGGGTATCGAGATCGGCGCGGAACCTGAGCATGTCGAGCCCGAGCTCGCGCGCGATCAGCTCGACCCCGGCGCGATCGACGCGCCCATGGAGCGCGTACATCCGATCGCTCATCGGGCGGAACTTGCCCTGCGCCGCCGCCGCGAGCGCCGCCTCGGCGGTCAGCGTGTTGTCGTCGTCGAGCGGCAGCGTGCGACGCACGGTGCGCAGCTGCCCGGGATAGAGCCGGTTCAGCGCGTCGAGCGTGGTCTGGACGCGCACGCAATAGCCGCACGCGAAGTCGCTCCACTCGACGATCGTGATCGGCGCATCGGCGGGGCCATCGCTCGGACCCGTCCCGCGCGGCACCTTGTAGACCGACGCCGGATCGAACTGGAGGCGATCGGCATGCGCGGCACCCGCACCCCCGACGAACGCGAGGATCGCGACCACCGCGACGAGCGCGACGACAACCGGCCGCTTCATCGCGAGGGTTGTAGCAGCTCTGCCGTGAGGGCGCTCGCGAGCTCGGTGCCGCGCGCTTCGGCGCCGGTCGCGACGAGGATCCGGGTATCGCCGTCGGGCGCATGCGCGAGCTCGAGCCGCAGGTGGTCAGGCGGCAGCACCGCGAACTTGTCCGCCCACTCGACGACGCAGATCCCGCGTCGATCGCCGATCACGTCGTCGAGGCCGAGCTCGACGAGCTCCGCGGCCCGCTCGATCCGGTACAGATCGACGTGCCAGACGATCCAGCGGCCGCCCGGATACTCGTTGACAAGCGAGAACGTCGGGCTCGCGGCGCTGCCACCGCCGAGCGCGGCGACCAGGCCAGCGACGAACGTGGTCTTGCCAGCGCCGAGATCGCCGACGAGCGCGATCGCATCACCACCGTGCACGAGCCCGGCGAGCGTGGCCCCGGCGCGCCGGGTTGCCTCGGCATCGGGCAGCCGGATGGGCGTGACGGTCGCGGCGGCGGGCGCGCTCACGCCAGCTCGGCAGCGAGCTTGTCGTCCCAGAGATCGGCGGTCTGCGCGATCGAGTGCACGAGATCCTCGAACTCCTCGTAGTCGAGCCCGGGCAAGCCGCGCAGGATCCGCAGGTAGAGGTCGCCAGTCTGCGGGTGCAGCGCGAACGCGGCGTCGCCGGTCTCGACGAACGAGGCCTGGAGCAGCCGGCGCGCGCGCTCCTGATCCAGGATCGGCGCGACCGCGACCTTCGACAGCACGAGCAAGACCTCCTTGTCGCGCAGCACGTGGATGGTGACCACGGCCGATCCACGCTGGATCGAGCCGACGCCGTCCTCGGAGAGCGGCGGCAACGACAGGTTGCGCTCGCGCCCGAAGCGCTCGAGATAGGAGGCCACGCGGGCCCGGTGATCGGCCTCATCGTCCACGTCGACCATGCGTGAACGGTATCAGAGCAATGGTATAGAGGGGCGTGCTCGGTCACGCCGTCGTCATCGCGCTCGCGGTCGCGGCCATCGGTGCGCAGTCGGGGTGCCGCAGTGATCCTGGCGCGCCGCGGGTCCGCGCGATGCCCACGCTCGACCGCAAGCCGGCCCTTCGCGGGGACGGCGCCGCGCGCTCGCCGCGGATCGCGAACTACAAGATCGTGGCGACGCTCGATGCCGAGCTGCATCGCATCGTCGCGACCGAGACGTTGACGTGGACGAACACCGGCACGAGCGCGGTCACCACGCTGCCGTTTCACCTCTACCTCAACGCGTTCAAGAACGAGTCGTCGCTCTTCATGCGGTCGTCGCGTGGCCAGGGGCGCGACCAGATGCGTGGCGCGCAGGTCGGGACGTGGGGGTGGATCCAGATCGATTCGGTGCAGGTCGGCGGCGTCGAGCTCGCGCCGAAGCTCGTGTATCCGGGGCTTCCCGACGAGTCGGTCGTCGAACTGACCCTGCCCGCGGCGGTCGAGCCGGGCGCCACCGTCGAGGTCCACTTCAAGTTCACCGCGCAGCTCCCCGAGGTGTTCGCGCGCACCGGCTACAAGGGCGAGTTCCACATGGTCGGCCAGTGGTTCCCCAAGATCGGGGTCCGGGTCGGCGAGCGCTGGGAGTGCCGGCCGCACCACGCGTCCAGCGAGTTCTTCGCCGACTTCGGGACCTATGACGTCGAGCTGACCGTGCCGAGCACGTACGTGGTCGCGGCGACCGGCGTGCTCGCGAACGTGACCGAGGCACCGGGCGGCACGCGCACGTACACGTATCGCGCCGAGGACGTCCACGACTTCGCGTGGATGGCGGACCCGTACATGGACGTGATGACGGGCCACGCCAAGGTCGAGGACGGCAAGGTCGAGGTCCGCGTGCTCTACCGCCCAGAGCAGAAGCCGTTCGCGCGGCGCCATCTGCAGGCCGCGATCGGCGCGATCGAGCGGTTCAGCGCGAGCTACGTCCCGTATCCGTGGCCGATCATGACGGTGATCGATCCGCCGGTCGAGGCGGCGGCGGGCGCGGGCGGCATGGAGTACCCGACGCTCGTCACCACCGCCGGCGACAGCGTGTTCACGCGCAAGGGCATCCGGCTCCCCGAGTACGTGACCATCCACGAGATCGGGCACAACTGGTTTCAGGGGCTGCTCGCCTCGAACGAGCCGGTGGAGCCGTGGCTCGACGAGGGCGTCGACGAGTGGGCGTCCGCGAAGGTGATGAACGACCTCTACGGCTCGCGCGCGAGCATGATCGACTGGATGGACTGGCATGCCGAGGTCGTCGCCCTGCGTCGCGCGGCCGGCGAGCCTGGTGCCCTGCCCTCGCCGATGGCCACTGCCGCATACGCCATCGTCGACGGCCAGGCCTACGGCGAGGCTTCCTACACCCGCACGATGCGCGCGCTCAAGACGCTCGAGAACCTGGTCGGGCCCACGAAGTTCGCCGCGGCGATGAAGGTCTACGCGCAGACGTTCGCGTTCAAGCATCCGACCGGCCGCGACCTGTTCGAGACGCTGTCGCGCGAGCTCGGCCAGGACCTGACGTGGTTCATCGGCCCGGTGTGGCACGACGTCGGCGCGCTCGAGCTCGGACTGCGCACCGCCGAGTGCTGGAAGGCGCATCCCCCGCGTGGCGTGTTCGATGTCACGAAGAAGCCGGTCACCGAGAAAGAGGCGCGCGAGACCGGCAGCTACATCTGCGAGGTCGTCGTGACGAGCACCGGCACCGTGCACGTGCCGGTCGACATCGAGCTGCGGTTCGCCGACGGCTCGACGCAGCGCGTGCGGTGGGACGATCGCGGTCACGCGAGCTGGGAACGCTTCACGATCGAGCGCAGCTCGCGGTTGACCGAGGTGTGGATCGATCCGGACAACAAGGTCCTCCTCGACAGTCCGTTCCGCCACCAGTACCGCGTCGACGGTGAGGGCGCGGCTTCGCTGCGTGCGGCGGCACGGCTCGCGGCGATCGCGCAGACCTTGATGCAGGTCGTGGGGCTCTGATGGCCGCCCGGCTCGGCTTCGTCGACCTCGTGCGCGCCGGCCTGCGGGCGGTGTCGCGGTACACCGGCACGCTGCTCTCGGTCTTCGTCGTGCAGAGCCTGTTCGCGGCGGCATGCATGCTCGCGATCGCGCTCGTGCTCGCGCAGGCATTCGCGCACCTGCCGATGTTCGACGACGCCGTCGACGGTGACCTCGTCTCGATCATCTGGTGCGTGCGCCAGGCCAAGGCGAGCTTCCTCGCGATCGGCGGCATCCTGCTCGGCGTCCTGCTGTTCTGGCAGCTCGCGTCGTGGTTCCTGATCGGCGGGTTCAACGGCGTGCTCGCGCAGCGTCCCGAGGGGCGTGGCGACACCGCGCGGTGCTTCGGTGCGAGCGGCGCCGCGACGTACCTGACGTACATCCGGCTCACGCTGTGCTCGCTGCCGGGCTATGCGCTCGTGCTGTTCCTGTTCGGCATCGGGATGAGCCTGATCGGCGATCGCGTGGACCATGCGCTGACCGTGATGCAGTTGCTGACGCCGATCGTGCTCGCCGCGCTGCCCGCGATCGTGCTGCTGCACGTGCTGTGGACGGTCGCGGACTACGCGCGCATCGAGCTGACGCTGCGCCACGACAGCCACGATCCCGGCGTCGTCGCGACGTACCTCCGCACGTTCGCGTACGTCCTCAAGCGTCCGATCACGTTGCTGCACGCCGGCTTTGGCTGGGTGCTGTTCCTCGTCGTGTCGATCGCGTACGCGTACCTCGCGCAGGGGCAGCCGATGTACGGCGCCGAGGGCGCGGTGACCCTCTTCTTCGTGCGCCAGGGCGTGGCGCTGCTGCGAATGGCGATCAAGGTCGGCATCATGGGCGGTCAGCTCGAGCTCGGCCGGACGCGCGCACTGCCGCCACGCCGGGTCGAGGTCAAGGTCGACGCGAAGACCTAAGCGGGCAGCATCACGGTCGGCTGGGTGTCGTCGCATACGATCTCGATCGGCGCGATGCCGAGCAGCGTCGTCGTGATCGGATCGCGCGACGGTACGGCGTGCCGTTCAGTGTCCTTCGTATCGCCCATGACCGGCGCCTGCGGGATCGCGAGGACGTCGGGTGGGTCGAGCAGCGGTGCATCGTCGCGATCGCCCGTCACCGTGCACGCGAGAAACGCCTCGAGCGCGGCGTCGTCGAAGTCGCTCAGCGGATTCGCCGGCAGCACGTATGCCGAGCCCGGGGTCCGGCTCTCGGTCAGGTGTAGCGGAGCCCTCTGAACGGTTGGCCAAGCGGTCCTGGTGGCCGGTGGGGGCGGTGCCGGCGGTTCGGCTGCTGGACGACTGGCCGCGATCGGCGGTGCCTCGGTGAGTCCGCGGGGCCGCGTCCCGACGGCGGTGCGCTGGGCGAGTAACTTCTCGAACACCGCGCTGCTATCGGTGGTCAGCTTGCGGATCTCGAGCTGCACGCCAGGGCGCTTGAACGGGTTATCCGACGCTGTCCATGCATCGCGGACGATGCAGGTGCCGCGCAGCATGGGTGTGCCGTCCGCGAGGCGCAGCGAAAACTGCAGCCGACTGCCGACGGGGCGCGTCTCGGCACACGGGATGAAACAGGTCCTGGAGTCGCAGAATCGATGGAACACGTTGATGAACTGCTCGACGGTGGTGCACCCCGTCACGATCTGCATCGCCTCCTGCTTTGGCGGCGCGGTGATCTCGACGATGTCGTTCCCCATGTCGACCACTCTAGGGAAGCGCTTGCTCGTCGAGAAGGGAGGGAATGTGGCGGTCAGGTGCGTCGCCGTTCCACCACGCGCGCAATGGTCAGCAACCGCACGTTGCGGAGGCCGCTCGATCGATTCACGTGAAGCGTGCCTCGCACGCAACTCATCGCAGTTATTCGCGGTGGGCGTGCGCGATGTGCTCGGCACGCTGACATCGCGCCGAGATCGTCGTCGTCGAAGAAATCTGCGTGAGAACGTCGCCAGGTGGACGATTGATCGACCGCGGAGGTCTCAAGCGACGAGGACGCCCGGGTTGCAGATCGATCGCGGATCGAGCTCGCGCTTGATCGCGCGCAGCGCATCACCGAACAGCGCCGGTCGCTCGCGGTCGTACCATGGTCGATGCGTGCGGCCGACCGCGTGATGATGCGTGATCGTGCCGCCCGCGGCCGCGAGCGCATCGGACGCCGCGTGCTTGATCGCGCGCCACTGCGCGAGCTCGCCACCCGCTCGCAACGCGCCCACGAACGTGTAGTAGGGCGCCGGGCCATCGGGATAGAGGTGCGTGAACCGGCACGACACGACACCGCCGCCGCACTCCTCGTCGAGCGCGCGCTGCACGGCGGTGACGACCCGCGCGTGGAGCTCGGGAAACTGCGACCACGTGCAGGCGGTCTCGAACGTGTCGGACAGCACGCCGATCGAGAGCAGCGAGGACTGTAGATACGGGGCGTCGAAGAACGCCTGCCGCCACGCCGCGCCTGCTCCTTCGCGCGTCCCCGCATGGGGATCGTGATCGTCACGCTCGGTCGGGCCCGAGACCACCACCCCTCCGTGATCGCTGGCGAGCTCGACAGCACGGGCGAGCCACGCACCGAGCGGATGATCCGCGGACTCGAAGCCGATCAGGAGGACGCTCGTGCCGTCGAACCGCACGCGGTGCATGCGTGCCTCGTTGGCGTCGAGCAGGCGCGCGTTGCTCGGTGCGAGGCCGGACTGCGCGAGCGCGCGCGCGGCCGTGACGCCGGCGGTGAAGTCCTTGAATGCGACGCTCGCCGTGGCGCGCCACCGTGGCCGCGGCACGACGCGCATCCACGCCTCGGTGATCACGCCGAGCGCGCCCTCGGACCCGAGCACGAGGCGTGCGGCTTCCGGACCTGCGCCCGAGCCGGGATGACGATGCGTCTCGAGGAGGCCGCGCGGGGTGACCATCGAGAGCGCGTGCGTGAGCTCGTCGATCCGGGTCGGGCCGGTCGCGTAGTGCCCGCCCGCGCGCGTCGCGAGCCAGCCGCCGAGCGTCGAGAACTCGAAGGACTGCGGGTAGTGGCGGAGCGTCAGGCCGTGGGTCTCGAGCTCGGCCTCGAGCGCGGGTCCGAGCGTGCCGGCACCGATCCGCGCGAGCCGGCTCGTCATGTCGAGCTCGCAGATCCCGGCGAGCTTGTTGAGATCCAGGCTCACGACCGCACCGCGATCGCCACGCGCGAGCGCGGCATCGACGCCGCCGACCACCGACGTGCCGCCGCCGAACGGCACGCACGCCCAGCCGCGGGCGGCGCACACCTCGAGCACGCGCGCGACCTCGGCACCATCGCGCGGCGTGGCGACGAGATCGGGAGCGCCCGCGTAGTCACCTGCGAAGCCAGCGACGAGATCGGGGAACGCCCGGCCACGCGAGCGCGTCGCGCGACTGCGCGGATCCTGGGTCGCGAACGCGGCGAGCTCGTCGGGCATCGGCACGCCGGGTGCCGGCACCGCCGGATCCTCGGGCGGGAGCGCGCGCATCGCGGGCGCGAGCGTCGGCACCATCGCGCGCACCAGCTGCGCGATGCCGGTGCGCGCCGCATCGTCGGGGAACTTGTCGCGCCAGCCCCACGCCCAGATGCTGCGCTCCCGCGTACCCTGCATCGAACGGGCGTACCATGCCCGCGAAAGCAGGAGCCAGCGATGGATGAATTCGTGAACAAGATGGTCGAGAAGGTCGGCATCGACAAGGCGACCGCCGAGAAGGTGATCGCGTTCCTCAAGGAGCACGCGGACGATGCCGTCGCGTACCTCCAGAAGTCGGGCATGGCAGACAAGCTGCCCGGTGGCCTCGGCGACAAGCTGGGCAAGCTGTTCTGATGAGCGGGCCGGACCTCACGCGATTGCTCGACGAAGCCGGGCTCGCCGACAAGGCGGTCCGCGTCGACGATCACCTCGCGCGCATGCAATGGGGATCGGCGTTCGTGATCGTCGGGATCTCGGGCTCCGCGATCGTCGCGATCGCACCACTGTTCAAGGCCGTGCCGGCCGGCAAGGAGCTCGCGTTCTATCGCAAGCTCCTCGAGCACAACGGCCACATGGGCGGCATGGCCTCGTTCGCGATCCAGCCCGATGGCTGGGTCGTGCTCCACGCCGGCCGCGCGGTGAAGGGCATCGACGGCGCCGAGCTCGCGACGATGATCGCCGCCGTCGGCAAGTTCGCCGACGAGTTCGACGACAAGCTGATCGCCGAGTTCTACGCACCATCCGAGCCGGCGCCCGCCCCCGCGGTCACCGAGTCCTGAAATTCCTGGCGACCTCGCGGAGTCCTACGCGCGAACCTTGCGCCGGCGACGCTTCGAGGGAGTCGCGCTGCTGACCGAGCGCGGTGTCGCGACCATCGCCCGCAGCGCTGCGCCGACCGTGACGAGCGGCCCACGCGAGCGGTGGACCCGCGCGAGCAGCAGCGCGCCCTCGATCGCCGCGAGCGCGACCACCGCGAGCTGCTTCGCGGCCGGCTTCGCGATGCCGTACGTCGCGATCTGCTGCGCGATCGTCTCCTGCCACGCCGTGTAGTGCGCCGCGATCTTGGCGCGGACCACCGGCGACGTCGCCTCGAGCGCGACCGCGGCGACCGGGCAGCCGTTCTGCCAGTCGGAGGCCTCGAGGTCATCGGCGAGGAGCTTCACCACGGCGTCGAGCGCGGCGCCCAGGTCGGCGGCACCCTCGACGGCGGCGCCGAGCCGCTCGCGCCACGCAGCGC
>JACCTC010000197.1 GCA_013812655.1 Deltaproteobacteria bacterium
ATCCACGTGCCGCAAGCAAGGTCGTCCGCTCTTCGACTACCTCACCAGCGCCATTCAAGCGGCCCTACGTAATCGACGCACACCCTCGCTGCTCGTTGCTGCGTAGTCCAACCCGTGAACGGGTACCTCGAACCCGCCTACTTCCTGATGGCGAAGGCCGCAGGCATCGCCGTCCCGCGCACGCAGGTCCTCGGCGGAACCAAGCGACGCGCAGTCTAAAGCGCGTCACGACGATCATCGACGAGGTGCGCTCCGCGATCGGTCGCTTCAAGCGATTCGCCGACGAGGCCGGCGTCCCTGCAAAGCTCCGAGCCACGATCGCAGCCGCACTCGGATCGGCTCGTCGCTGACGCCGCGAGCAGGTCGCCATCTCTCGGCAGGCCACCCTGTTGAAGGTCACGGACGAGCCTCGCGCCGCGAGGACTGCGAGACTACTCGCGCCCCTGTTCGACGTATCCTCGAGCATCGGCTCGCCGCTTCAGTCGAGCTCGGCGCCTTCTTCGATCCACCGGCGGATCGTCGCGACCGCCTCGCGGTCGAGGCCGTGCTTTCGCACATGCTCGTTCGCGCTTGACAGCAGCCGTATCGCTGTATCAGTGTACTAATACAGTGCAAGGCAAGCTCAAGATCAAGATCGACCCGAAAAGCGCGACGCCACTATGGCGCCAGCTCGAGGAGTCGGTGCGTCACCTCGTCGGCAGCGGTGCGTGGGGACCGGATCTGCCGGTGCCATCGGTGCGCGCGCTCGCCGCCGAGCTACTCGTCAACCCGGCGACGATTGCCAAGGCGTACCAGCGCCTCGTCGACCTCGGCGTGCTCGTCGTGCGCCGCGGCGAGGGCACGTTCGTCGCGCCGAAGCCGCCGATCCTGGCGCGCGCGGAACGCACGCGCACGCTGCGCGAGGGTGCGGAGAAGCTTGCGGTGCTCACGGCCACGATCGGCGCCGAGCCCGACGATGCGTTCAAGGCGCTCGAGGTCGCGTTCGAGGGCTACCAACGCGTGAGTGTGGGAGGGAAGTCATGACGGATCCATTGGCGCTCGATAACGTCACCGTTCGCATCCGCGAGCGCGTGATCCTCGACCGCGTGACGCTCGCCGTTCCGGCGGGCTCCGTGTTCGCGCTGCTCGGCCGCAACGGTGCGGGCAAGACCACGGCGTTTCGCTGCTTGCTCGGCCAGCGCCGCCCCGACGAGGGCCGCGCGCTGCTGTTCGGTCAGGACGCGTGGACGCACCGTGCCTCCGCGATGGCGCGGCTCGGCGTCGTTCCCGAGGAGCCCGACGTGCCGCCCGACATGACGCCGCGCGCGCTCGCGAAGTTCACCGGGCCGCTCTACCGCACGTTCAACGGGGCGGAGTACGCGGCGCGGCTGCGGCACTTCGGCATCGACGACCGCACGGCGTTCGGCCGGCTGTCGCGCGGGCAGAAGACGCAGGTGTTGCTCGCCATCGCGCTCGCAACGCATCCCGAGGCACTCGTCCTCGACGATCCCACGCTCGGCCTCGACACGATCGCGCGCCGCGAGCTGCTCGCCGAGCTGGTGCGCGACCTCGCGGATCACGGGACGACCACGTTGATCTCCACGCACGACTTCGCGGCGGTCGAGGGCCTCGCCACGCACATCGGCGTGATGCGTGACGGCAAGCTCGTGCTCGCGGGCGAGCTCGAGAAGATCAAGGCGTCGTACGGCCAGGTCGATGCGGATCCATTGCGCGCGTCGGGCGATCTGTCGACCTCGCTCGAGGAGGTGTTCATCGATCTCGTCGAGCGGCAACGAGGTGCAGCATGAGCGGCGTCATCACGATCGCGCGTTACGAGGTCACGCGGCGCTGGCCGCTGTGGGTCGTCGGCTTCGGCCTCGGCCTCCTGCCGCTGATGTTCACGACGTCTCCGCTGCGATCCACGTTTAGCGATCTCGCGGAGATGCTGGTCGTGCTCGGCATCGTGATGTCGTGGGTCGTCGCGTTCGCGACCGGGATGTCGCTCGTCGGCAAGCCCCTGCACGACGGTCGTCTCTCGTTCTACTTCACCCGACCGATCGCATCGTCGTCGATCGCGAGCGGCAAGATCCTCGGCGGCGTCGCTGCGATCGCCGGCATGCAGCTCGCACTCGCGCTGCCACTCATGGGCGCGCCCGATATCATCGGCGCCAGCGATAGAGGGCGTCTCGCGGCTGGACTCGCGTTCGTGGGAACCGCGTTCTTCGCCGCGGGGCTCGTGGTCGGCATCCTCGCGCGCTCGCGGTCACGCTGGTTCATCGCCGACGCGATCGGCGGAATGCTCGCGGTGACCGCCAGCGTGGCGATGTTCGCGGCGCTCAGCGACCGCGAGGCGGAGGTCGTGCGCACGCTGGTCTGGGGCAACGCACTACCTCTGTTGCACCGCGCTCAGACGCTGCTCTATGCGCTCGTCGTCGTGGCCGCAGTGGTCATGCTCGGCTCGGTGATCGCGGCAGTCGCCATCGGCCGCACGGATCGTGACCGCGTCCACCGAGCGCTATCGTTCACGTTATGGCCCGCGCTGACCGCCACCGCACTGTTCGGTCTCGCATTCGCGTACTGGGGGATCCGATGAAGAGCTCCGTCGCCATCATGCATGTCGCCCGCCGCGAGCTCGCCGCACGCTGGATCCTCGTGCCTGCGTCGATCGTCGTCGGTGTGCTCGCGTTGCTCGCGATTCACTCCATCGATCACGTGCGCGGCGACGCCGACGGGATCCTGGCCGGCACGTGGGTCGCGACGCTCGGCGTGTCGGTCATCGTCGGCATGTCGCTGCTCGGCGAGGAGCTGACGAACAGCCGGCTCTCGTTCTACTTCGCGCGGCCATTCTCACCGAGCACGATCTTCGGCGGAAAGGTCGCGGCCGGCGTGTTGCTCGCGCTGTTCATGCAGCTCGCGATCGTCGTGCTCGTCGGGCTCGCCCTGCCCGCGCTCTCGTGGCAAGGCAGCGTGCTCGCCGAGCGGGGCATCCTGATCCTCGCGGGTGAACGCATCCTCGCGACCGTCGCGTGCACCATGCTCGGCATGGCGGCGAGCGTCGTGCTCGGCGCGAAGACGCGGTGGTTCGTGGTCGACGCGGTGTGCCTCGCGATCGTCGGCGTCATCGCCACCTGGGTCGCGCTCAACGTCGGCGTCGGCGAAGTGGCGCCGCAAGTGGGTGCCTTCGGCATCGCGGTGCTCGCCCTGGGGCTCGCGACTGCTCGCGCGCTCTCTCACGGTCGCACCGATCGCATGCGTGCACACGCGACTCTCTCGTCGACGTTGTGGCCGATCACCGTACCCGCGGCCGCGCTGCTGTTGATCCTCGCGCGGTAGCGCTGCGCGAAGACCCAGACCCGGCAATCGCGTATGGTTGTGGTAGCGGTGGGTCGAGACCAGATCACGGGGCGGACGCTCGGCGACTTCGTGGTCCGGAACAAGCTGGGCGAGGGTGGCTTCGGTGCGGTCTATCGCGCCGAGCAGCCGCTGCTCCAGCGCGAGGCGGTGATCAAGGTCCTGCATCACCGGCTCCGCGCGAGCGAGGTCGTGATCCAGCGGTTCATGCGCGAGGCGCGGCTCGCGTCGCAGCTCGATCATCCGTATGCCGCGCACGTCTACGCGTTCGGCGCCGAGCCCGACGGGCTGCTCTGGATCGCGATGGAGCTCGTTCGCGGCACACCGCTCGACGCGCTGTTGCGCGCGCAGGGCACGCTGCCGATCGAGCAGCTGGTCCAGCTGATGAACCGGATCTGCGAGGTCGTCCACACCGCGCACGAGCAGGGTATCGTCCACCGCGACATCAAGCCGGCGAACGTGATCGTGCTGTCGCGCGCCGGTCGGCTGCTCCCGAAGCTCCTCGATTTCGGGATCGCGAAGGCGCTCGCACCCGAACTCGCGACGCCGGGCTCGCCGGGGACCACACGTGCGAGCTCGCCTGTGATCGCAGAGATGGCCGCGACGCTGGGCGTCGGGTTGGACGCGACACAGGGCGTCGGGTTGGACGCGACAGTCGGTCGCGAGGGCGCCGACGACACGCTCGACGACACGCTCGCTGACAGTTCAGGCGCGGAGTCGCGCGCGTCGGTCGAGCAGATCATGAGCCAGCCGGTGGCGGGGCTGACCAGCGAAGGCGCGATCGTCGGGTCTCCTCACTACATGGCGCCCGAGCAGTGGGTCGACGCGAGAAGCGCCGACGCGCGCACCGACATCTACGCGCTCGGCGTGCTCGCCTACGAGGCACTCACCGGCAAGCCGCCCTTCAACGGCCGCACGCTGGCAGAGGTCGCAGTCGCGCACGCCGAGGGTGTCGTTCCGCCTGTCGGCGAGGCGCACGCAGTCGCGCTCGATGCGGTGTTCGCGCGCGTGTTCGCGAAGCAGCCCGCCGATCGGTTCGCGACGGCGCTCGAGCTAGCGGTCGCGTTTCGCGCGGCGAGTGGCGTCGGCTCTGACGAGCGTGAGATCCTGCCGCAGCTCGACGAGACGCTGCGCGACGCGATGATCGCCGACGCGCCACAACCGATCGCAGAAGCGGTCGCCGCGGTCGCCGCCGTGCATACCTCGCGGCAGGCGCGTGACGCGATCCTCGTGCTCGTTTACGTCGCCGCGCGCGTCATCGGACTGGTCGCGCTGGCCTGCCGGACGCGGATCGGCAGCGACGACGGGCGCGATACCGAACCGATCATCGAGACCTTGCGCGCGCTGCGCCGCCGCCTGCTCACCGATGAGGAATGGCTCGATCTCGCGCGCGAGCTCTGCCGGCCGTACGCGACGCGACCCGCCGCGTTTCCGATCCCCGAGCTCGTCACGCTGTTCTTCGATCACGACACCGCGCGTCCGTCACCACTGGAGGGTGCACTCGAGTTGTCGGGGCAAGCGGGCGCGACCGACGAGCAGGTGCGCGAGTCGCTCGCGCGGGCGCTGCCGGAGCTGACACGGTTCCTGCGATCGATCGCGTTCCTCGCGGACTATCCGCTCGTGGTCTCGCGCAACGATCGCACGGAGCTGTGGATGGGCGTGCGCCGTCTCAAGCGGGCGGCGTTCGCGACGCGCAGCCTGCCGCTCTCCCCCGATCACCCGACACTCGTCGATCGGCAAGGTCGCCCGACGCTCGTGCTGTGGCCGCTGTTCCAGGTCCACCCGCCGTCGCCGGGTGCGCCCGACGAGCTGTTCCTGTTCGAGGGCAAGGGCCGCCACGGCGCGCGGTTCGTCGCGATGCCGCAGGAGCTCGAGCGTGCCGACGACACGCTGTGGGAGTGGTTCGGGGAGAGCCTGCTCGACACGGTCGATCAGGTGAATCCGGCGTCGCTTGCCGACGCGCCGTATCGCGGCCTGTCCGCGTTCACCGCCGGCGATGCCGACCTGTTCTTCGGACGCGAGCGCGAGATCGAAGCGTTCGTCAATCGGTTGCGTACACAGCCGCTGCTCGCCGTCGTCGGTCCGTCGGGTGCCGGCAAGAGCTCGTTCGTGCAGGCCGGTGTCGTGCCGGCGCTGCCCGAGAGCTGGCGCGTGGTCACGGTGCGGCCCGGACCGTCGCCGCTCGTCGCGCTCCACGCGCGGCTCGCCGAGCTGCTCGGCGTCACGGACAAGCGCAGCTCGACGAGCGAGGCCGAGCTCTACGCACTCGGCGAGCAACTGCGCCGCCACGCGGGCGACACGAACACCACGATCGTGCTCGTCGTCGATCAGTTCGAGGAGCTGTTCACGCTGTGCAGCGACGCGTCGCATCGCGCGCAGTACGCCGAGGCACTGACGCGTGCGGCACGTTCCGCCGAAGACCCCGTGCGGATCATCCTCACGCTGCGCGACGACTTCTTGCTCCACGCCGAGCAGCTCGCACCGCTGCGCACGCGGCTCGCGCAAGGTCTCCAGCTGCTCGCGACGCCCGCGCGCGACGACTTGCTTCGCATCGTCACCGAGCCCGCGCGTGCGGCCGGCTACGACTTCGAGGATCGCGAGCTCCCGGCGCAGATGGTCGACGACGTCGCCGGTCGCCCGGGTGCGCTCGCCCTGCTCTCGTTCTCCGGCGCGAAGCTGTGGGAGCTCCGCGATCGCCACTTCAAGCAGCTCGGCCGGCGCGCGTACGAATCGATGGGTGGCGTCGGTGGCGCGCTCGCGCAGCACGCCGAGCAGACGCTCGCGGGGTGCTCGCCCGACGAGCAGCGCCTCGTGCGCGAAGCGTTTCGCCAGCTCGTCACCGCCGAGGGAACGCGCGCCGTGCTCTCGCGTCCCGAGCTGCTCGAGCTCCTCGGCAGCGGTGCGCGCGCCGCGACCGTCGTCGAGCGCTTGATCGCTGCACGCTTGATCGTCGCGTCCGAAGGCGAGGGTGGCGAGGAGCGCCTCGAGATCATCCACGAGGCGTTGCTCGCGGCATGGCCACGGCTCGTCGACTGGCGCCGCGAGGATGCCGAAGGCGTGCGCCTCCGGGATCAGCTGCGTGCTGCCGCGCGCCAGTGGGAGGATCGCCGTCGTCCGCGCGATCTGCTGTGGCGCGCCGAGACGCTGACCGAGTATCAGCTGTGGCGCACGCGCCACCCCGAGGCCGCGCTCACCGATCGCGAAGCGGCGTTCGCCGCGGCGAGTCTCGCCGAGGCCGCACGCGGTCGCCGCACGCGTCGCGGCCTGCTCGCGCTGGCGTTCGTCAGCCTCGCCGCCGTCGCCGTCGCGCTGACGTGGTTCAACCACGAAGCGCGCGATCAGGCCGAGCAGTCTCGGCACCACGTCGTCAAGCTCTACACGGAGCAGGGACGCCGCGCGTTGCTCGACGGCTATCGCCAGCGCGCGCTCCTCTATCTCGCCGAGGCGTGGCGACGCGGCGGCCGCACCCCGGCGCTGGAGTTCCTGCTCGCACGCGCGGGCACGGCGCTCGACCAGCAGATCGCGAACCTCGAAGGCCACACCGGCCCGGTTAGCGACGCGGTGTTCTCTCCCGACGGCCGCACCGTCGTCACGATCAGCGACGATCACACCGCTCGCCTGTGGGACGCGACGACCGGCAAGTCACTGCACGAGCTGCGCGGCCATCGCGACTGGGTGCGCGCGGTCGCGTTCGCACCGGCGGGCGACGCCGTGTTGACCGTGAGCTGGGACGGCACGGCGCGGTTCTGGGACGTCGCGACCGGCACGTCGCGCTGGGTCGTCGAGCTTCGCTCCGCGCAGTCGCGTGACCAGGATCCGCACGCCGTCATGGAGCAGCTCAGCTTGCCGTGTACGGCCGATATCAGCGCCGACGGTGCGCGGTTGATCGCGAGCTGCGTCGATCGCCGCGCGGCCGTCATCTCGCGCGAAGGCGCCGTCGAGAGCTGGCTCGAAGGCCCCGAGGATCTGATCATCTGGACGAAGTTCGCGCCCGACGGCCGCAGCGTGCTCGTCACGTTCGGCGCGGGTCAGGCGTTCGTGTTCGACGCGCACACCGGCACCAAGTCGGTCGAGCTCGTCGGTCACGACGGCCGCGTGGTCGGCGGCACGTTCACCGACGACGGCTCGCGGATCCTGACGTTCGGCCGCGACGGCTCGCTGCGCTCGTGGTCGCCCGACGGCAAGCAGCTCGCCACGCTGCGCGGCCACCAGGGCACGGTCTGGAATGGACGACTGATACCGGGCTCGAACGGATCGCACTTCGTGACGAGCAGTACCGATCGCACCGTGCGGGTCTGGGATCTCGAGAGCGGACAGAGCCTCGCGACGATCGCTCACCAGGCACCGGTCCCGGCGCTCGATGTCAGCGCGAAGCTCATCTTCTCCGGCGACCAGTCGGGCGTCGGCATGCTGTCGCTGATCGATGGTCGGCGGCTCGCGATGTTCGAAGGCCACGATGCGATATTGACCGCCGCGCGCTTCTCGCCCGACGGCACGCGCCTCGTCACCACGAGCACCGATCGCACGGCGCGCATCTGGCACGGCCAGGTCGGCGACACCGTCGAACGACTCGCAGGCCACGATGGTACGGTCGCGGTCACCGGCGCGCGATTCTCCCCCGTCGAGCCGATCCTGTTCACGGCGTCGCAAGACGCCACCATCCGGGTCTGGCAGTTCGAGAACGGCCAGGCGCGATCGACCATCTTCGCGAAGAGCGATCACGCGCTGTGGAGTCTCGCGATCAGCCGCGACGGCAAGATGATCGCCGCCGGCGCCGTCGACGGCACGATCGGGATCTGGGACACGCGCACGCGACGTCAGCTCCACACGCTGCGCGGTCCGTCGGCGACGTTCAGCGTCGTCGCGTTCGATCCGAGCGCGACCGTCCTCGCATCCGGCGCAGCCGATGGCGTCGTCAGCCTGTGGGATCTCACGAACGGGCAGAAGCTCGCCGATCTCCCGACGGAGAATCGCAAGGCGGTCAACATGGTCGCCTTCGATCCGCGCGGACGTCAGCTCGCAGTCGGTCGCGTCGACAGCGTCAGCGTCTGGGACTGGCGCGGACGACGCGAGCTCGCTCCGCGGCACCGCGACGTCGGCGTCGATGACCTGGTCTACTGCGGCGAGCGCCTGCTCGTTGCGTCCGGAGTCGTGAAAGCACTCAGCGTCGACGGTGGGTTCGACAGCGTCGTCTCGCAGAAGGGCCAGGTGATGGCGCCGAGCTGCACCGCCGGTCAGCTGATCAGCGCCGGCGGACGCGAGATCGAGATCTCCGATGTCGCCAGTGGCACCTCGTTGTTCCGGATCGAAGCCGGCGCCGACGTGATGGCGATCGACGTCGGTCCCGACGGCACGATCGCCGCCGCCGGATACGATGGAAAGGTGACGATCGTGCGAATCGATCGCGACAACCGCTCGCCGGACGAGCTCGCCGCGAACGCGAAACGCGTGCTCTCGCTGAAGCTCGATGCAGATGGCGTCATGCGAGTGACGAAGTAAACAATCTGCGTGCGTTTGACGCTAATTGTGCATTTACGACGCTAACTGTCGTGTAGCGCAATTTGCTAACTTGCTTGAATACTTAGAGTCGTTTTGGATCGATCCGTGCTTACTCGAAATGCACATGAAGAAGACAGCCGCATCCACGACCCAGTCGAAGAAGAAGCTCCCGCTCGTCACGGAGACCATTCGGGCGCTCGACGATGCGCAGCTCCCCAAAGTCGTCGGCGGCGCCATGAGCGCCTTCTGCAAGCGCTGATCGTCGAGGCTCGCAGACCGCGGACGCAGGCGCATACTCGTGCCGCGTGAACGCCGCGTTCTGCTGGGTCTGCGCTGACTTCGTTGTTCCCTGACCGCATGGCTGCGCTCGGTGATCGCGGGCGACCGCGCCAGCCCAGAACATCGCTGTCCGGGTCTGCGTGCTACCGTTCGCCATGGATCGGCCGTCGCCCGAGCAGGTCGCCATCTATCGCGCGATGACGCCCGCCGAGCGGCTGCGACAAGCCGAGCGCCTGTACTGGTCCGCGCGCCGGCTGCGCGAGGCCCACGAACGCGCGCTCCATCCCGAGTGGAGCGATCAGCAGGTGCGCGAGCACACCCGACAGGTTTTCCTGCGTGCTCGAACCTAGCCTGTTCGAGCCGTTCATCATCCGCCTCGAGCGGCTCGGGCTGCGCTACTTCGTCACCGGCAGCACCGCCGGCATCCTGTACGGCGAACCGCGGTTGACCAACGACGTCGACATCGTCGTCGCGATGGCCGCGCGCGACGTCCATGCGTTCGTCGAGGCGTTTCCGCTGGAAGACTTCTACTGCCCGCCCGAGGAGATCCTCGCGATCGAGGTCGGTCGCGGACAGCGTGGCCACTGCAACCTGATTCACCACGACACCGGCTTCAAGGCCGACATCTACCTTGCCTTCGACGACCTCCATCGCTGGGCTCTCCTCCATCGCCGTCGCCTCGAGCTCGACGACTACGCGCTGTTCGTGGCGCCGCCCGAGTACGTGATCCTCCGCAAGCTCGAGTACTTCCGCGAGGGCGGTTCCGAGAAGCACCTGCGTGACATCCGCTCGATGCTCGAAATCTCCGAAGCCCACATCGATCGAGTGTTCCTCGACGCGAAGATCGCCGAGCTTCACCTCGCCAGCGAATGGAAGCGCGTCGTCGACGATCGGTGAGCTCGACCGAGCCCGTCACCTCCGACTCACCATTGGTTTCGAGTTGATCGAGGAAGCACCTCGCAAGATCGAGGCTGACGAGTGAATCTAACAGGGCCGCCCTGATGACGCATGACGGCTGTTTTCTGAGCTCGTAGTGGCAACACGCTGACCTGCACCGTTCCGCAGGCCGCATACGACTTGTGGTTTACTCCGCGCCGCATGCCACGCGCGAAGATCGTCTGTACCCTCGGGCCCGCTTCCTCGACACCGGAACGCATCGGCGAGCTCATCGATGCCGGCATGAACGTCGCGCGGCTCAACTTCTCGCACGGGACACACGAGGACCACGCGCGGATGCTGGCGATCGTCCGCAGCGAGGCCGACAAGCGCGGCAAGGCGATCGCGGCGCTCCTCGATCTGCAGGGCCCGAAGATCCGGGTCGGCAAGTTCGCCGATCCCAAGGGCGTCGAGCTCCGGCCAGGCGCCGAGTTCACGATCACCACCGAGGACATCGAGGGTGACGAGCGGCGCGTCTCGACGACGTACAAGCTGCTGCCGCTCGACGTCAAGGTCGGCGATCACATCCTGCTCGATGACGGCTACCTGACGCTCGCGGTGACGGCCGTCGAGGCGCACGAGGTGCGAACGGTGGTGGTCTCGGGTGGCATGCTCAAGAACAACAAGGGCATCAACCTGCCCGGCGTCGAGGTGTCGGCACCGGCACTCTCGGACAAGGACCGCAAGGACATAGGGTTCGCGCTGCGCCACAACGTCGACTTCGTCGCGCTGTCGTTCGTGCGGCGGCCCGAGGATGTCGTCGAGGCCAAGCGCCTGCTCACGGTCGACGAGATCTGCATCCCGGTGATCGCGAAGATCGAGAAGCCGCAGGCACTCGAGCGGCTCGGCGACATCATCGACGTGTCGGACGGCATCATGGTCGCGCGCGGCGATCTCGGCGTCGAGCTCGGCCCCGAGAAGGTGCCGCTCTGGCAGAAGCGGATCATCGAGGAGACGAACAAGCGCGGCAAGATCGTGATCACCGCGACCCAGATGCTCGAGTCGATGATCACCCAGCCGCGGCCGACCCGCGCCGAGGCGTCCGACGTCGCGAACGCGGTGCTCGATGCGACCGACGCGCTGATGCTGTCGGGCGAGACCGCGTCGGGCGCGCATCCGGTCGAGGCGGTGCGCACGATGGCGCGGATCATCGAGGAGATCGAGAAGAGCGCCTACTACCACGCGAATACCGAGATCCCGGACATCCAGCTCGTGAACTCGACGAACGCGATCGCGCACGCCGCGATGACGGCCGCGCGCTCGATGAAGCTGCGCACGATCGTGGCGGTCAGTAACTCTGGCGGCGCCGCACGGCTGATCAGCGAGTATCGGCCCGAGGCGAACATCGTCTGCATGACGTCGAACGACGTGAACTTCCGCCGGCTCGCGCTGGTGTGGGGCGTGACGCCGGTGCTGATCGGACCGGCCGCGACGACCGAGGAGCTCGTCGATCGCGTCGAGGGCACATTGATCGAAAAGAATCTTGCGTTGCCTGGCGAAAACGTCCTGATCACGATGGCCGTGCCGGTCGGTGGCGGGCTTCAGACCAACGTCTTGAAGATCCACCAGATCCAGCACTGAGGTCACAGATCGCTGCTTCCCGACCGCGAGACGATCGCACCGCGGGTTTGACGCACGTCGTCGCAGTAGGCGAAAGCCTACACGTTGCAAGAGGTTGAGCATCTTCGGTGGGCACGCTACGATTTCGCGCGGTGGGTCAGACGCCACGTCCAGCTGATACGGGAATCAGCATCGGCCAGGTCTTCCTGGGTAAGTACCGCGTCGAGCAGATCCTCGGCCAGGGCGGCATGGGGGTCGTCGCGCGCTGCACGCACCTCGCGCTGAACGAGCAGGTCGCGGTCAAGATGCTGCGCCAGGACGTCCTTCAGGACGACGAATCGCGCGAGCGGTTCATGCGCGAGGCGCAGGCCGCCGTGAAGCTGCGGAGCGAGTACGTCGCGCGCGTCTCGGACGTCGGTACGTTCGAAAACGGCGTCCCGTACATGGTGATGGAGTATCTCGACGGCCACGATCTCGGTGCGCTGATCGACGAGCAGGGTCACGTCGCGGTGCCTTGGGCGGTCGAGCTCATGCTGCAGGCAGCCGAGGCGCTCGCCGAGGCGCACTCGATCAACATCGTCCATCGCGACGTCAAGCCGACGAACCTGTTCGTGACGTGGCGGCCCGACGGCACGTCGCTCGTCAAGGTGCTCGACTTCGGCATCTCGAAGTCGCCGATGGGCACGGACATGCAGCTGACGCAGACGCAGTCGCTGCTCGGTACGCCGGCGTACATGTCCCCCGAGCAGATGCGATCGGCGCGGCTCGTCGACTCGCGCAGTGACATCTGGTCGCTCGGCAGCGTGATGTACGAGCTGCTCGAGGGTCACCGCCCGTTCGAGGCCGACAGCTTCTCCGAGATGTGCGTCAAGGTTGCCGTCGATGCGCCGGCGCCGATGCAACACACGCCGCCCGAGCTGCAGCAGGTCGTGCTGCGGTGCCTCGCGAAGTCACCCGAGCAGCGCTACTCGAGCATGTCCGAGCTCGGCCGCGACCTGATCCCGTTCGCGCGCGACCAGCACCAGGCGGCGATGCTCGTCGAGCGCATGCACCGCATGCTCGGCCGCACGACGGGCGGCTGGGAGGGTGGCCAGACGAACCCCGCGAGCCGCGCGACGCCGGTCCCGGTTCGTGACGCCAAGAGTGCGCCGATTCGCGCGCAGTCGCCGGTCGCCTGGCATGGCGGCTCGGAGCCGAGTGGCTCGCGCTTCACGCCGGTCCCCTATCCGATCACGAGCCGCGAGCCTTCTGCGCCGGCGGCCTCGCCGAGCGAAGCGATCCCGGCCGTGCGCCGCTCGATGTGGCCGCTCGCGCTGGCGGCGGCGTTTCTGATCGGTGGCGGCATCGCAGCGGCCTACGCGATGTTCGGCCGCGACGACGCGGCCACGCAAGTGGCGCCGGCCGCAGCACCGGACGCGAGCACGCAGCCGCAGCCGGCGATCGATCCCGGCGCCTCCGCCAAGACCGTGGACGCGGCGGCCAGCGATCCCGCGTCTGCTGGTTCCGGGTCCGCGGCTGCGACCCCCGACACCACCGTCAAGACCGTCAAGACCGACGAGCCGATCGAGGTCGATCCGCCCGACGATCCAGATCCCGTCAAGCCCCACAAGAAGCCGCCCAAGAAGCAGCCGAAGGTCACCAAGGTTCCGTCGAAGGTTCCGCCCAAGGAGGACGTCAAGCCTCCCGAGCCGCCGAAGGAGACGAAGCCTGCGTTCGACCCGTTCGGCAGCCCACGACCCGACAAGCGCTGATACGATCGCTTCCGTGGGGATCCTACGGAGCACGCTCATCCTGCTCGCGGTCACGCTCGTTGCGAGCCCGGCCGCGGCCGACGTCGACATCGCCAAGGCGGACAAGCTGTTCGCGGAGGGCCTCGCGCTGCGCGAGAGCAACCTCGAACAGTCGTGCGCGAAGTTCAACGAGTCGCTGCAGTACAACCCGCAGGCGATCGGTACGCTGCTCAACGTCGCGCTCTGTGACGAGAAGCTCGGGCGGATCGCATCGGCGGTCGTGAAGTTCTCCGAGGCGCGCGACCGCGCCAAGGAGCAGCAGCTCGCCGACTACATCAAGGCGGCCGAGGAGCACATCGCGTCGCTGACGCCCGAGCTGCCATACCTCCAGCTCAAGTTCGGCGTCGCGCCGATCGCCGACACCAAGATCCTGGTGAACGATCAGGTCGTCGGCATGGACCGGATCGGCAAGCTGGCGGTCGATCCTGGCGAGGTCTCGATCACGGTGAGTGCGCCGGGCCGGCTGCCCTACCAGACCACGATCATCGTCGCCAAGCGCGAGATGAAGGACGTCGAGATCCCCGAGCTCGAGAAGAGCGTGACGGTGAAGAGCTCGCGGCGAACGATCGGCCTCATCACGACGGCGTCGGGTGTCGCGGCGATCGGCGCGGGCGTCGCGATCGGCCTGTTCGCGCGCAGCTCGTACAACGACGCGATCAAGAAGTGCAACCAGATGACGGACCCGCCGCAGTGCCCGTCGGAGGCGCAGACCGATACCGAGAAGGCACGGACGCTCGGCACCGTCGGCACCGTCGTGGGCGTGATCGGCATCGCCGCCGCCAGCGTCGGCATCTACATGTGGCTGCGGGCGCCCAAGGACACCGGGGAACGCAAGGTGAGCCTGGTCCCACACGTCTCGTCGGAAACCGCCGGCCTCGCCGCAGTCGGGAGCTTCTAGAGGTTATGCTGATGACGATGCGCGTCCTGCTCGCGATGGTTCTGATCCTCGGCATGTTCGGTGGCACCGCTACTGCCGAGACGCCGCAACAGCAAGCCGACAAGCTGTTCGCGGAAGGCCGCGATCTGCTCGTCAACCAGAAGGACGCGAAGGGTGCGTGCGAGAAGTTCGAGGCGGCGATCGCGCTCGATCCGACCGCGCCAGGCGTGATGTTGAACCTCGGTCTCTGCTACGAGACGCTCGAGAAGTACGCGACGTCGCTCTACTGGTTCCGCAAGGCACAGGCCGCGGCCGCCGAGGCGAAGCCCGAGCCGCTCGTCGAGTACGAGACGGCTGCCAAGGCGCACACGAGCGATCTCGCGAAGAGGGTCGCGACCGCGAAGATCGACGTCTCGCTCGCGCCTCCCGGCACGACCGTGCTGATCGATGGCCGCCGCATCCTGCCGAGCGAGTACGCGCGCGTCGAGGTCGACAAGGACTCGCTCGTCGAGGCGCGTGCGACCGGCAAGCAGGTGTTCCGCGCGCCCGTGCAGGTCAACGGTCAGGACGCAGGAACGATCCAGATCGTGATGCTCGACGAGGTCGTGCCGCCGCTGCGTGATCCGGGCAAGGGTCGCCGCCGGATCTCGTACATCGTCGGGGCCGGTGGCGTCGTGCTGTGGGGCGTGACGATCGCGTACGGGCGCAACGTGCGCGGCAAGTACGAGGACGGCAAGTCGCCGTACGACGGCCCCGATGGCTTCACCAAGGCGCGCGACGATCTCCGCTACATCGGCACCGGGCTGTTCGCCGCCGGCACCGTCGCCGTCGGCGTCGCGATCGTGCTCTACGTGACGGCCCCCAAGCCCTACCGCGAGCGCATGGAAGAGGGCGCATTGATCCCGACCGTCGGCCACGATCAGCTCGGCTTCGCGTACGGCCGCTCGTTCTGATCAGCTGCCGCGCAGGTGCTTCGAGATCCGCATCGCGATCTCGAGCGCCTGTTCGTAGTTGAGCCGCGGATCGACCCGGCTCTTGTAGGCACGCTCGAGATCGATCTCGGTGAGCCCGCGCGCGCCACCGATGCACTCGGTGACGTCCTCGCCGGTCAGCTCGATGTGCACGCCACCGAGGTACGAGCCGAGCTCCGCGTGGAGCTCGAAGCTCTGCTCGAGCTCCGTCATGATGTTGTCGAACCGCCGGGTCTTGATGCCGGTCGGCGTGGTCTCGGTGTTGCCGTGCATCGGATCGCAGACCCACAGCACACGGCGGCCGGTCGAGCGTACGGCCTCGACGAGCGGCGCCAGCTTCGACGCCACGTTGCCTGCACCCATCCGGTGGATCAGCGTGATCTTGCCGGGGATGCGCTGCGGATCGAGGGCGTCGAGCAGGCCGGTGAGCCACTCGGTCGTCATCGCCGGCCCGATCTTGATGCCGAGCGGGTTCTCGATGCCGCGGTGGAACTCGACGTGCGCACCGTCGAGCTGCGCGGTCCGCATGCCGATCCACGGGAAGTGCGTCGACAGGTTGTACCAGCCAGCGCGCCGCGGGACCTGGCGGGTCTGCGCCTGCTCGTAGGGCAGCGCGAGCGCCTCGTGGCTCGTGTAGATCTCGACGCGGCGGAGCACCTCGCTCTCGACGCCTGCGATCGCCGATACGAAGTCGAGCGACTCGCGGATGCCGTCGACGATGCGCTGGTACTGCGCGGCGTTCGGCGTGCCCTTGGCGAACGAGACGTCCCAGTACTCGGGGTGATGCAGATCGGCGAAGCCGCCGTCGACGAGCGCGCGGATGAAGTTCAGCGTGAGCGCGGCGCGCTCGTAGGCGCGGAGCATCAGCGTCGGATCGGGCTCGCGATCGGCAGCCGTGAACGCACCGCGGTTGATCAGATCGCCGCGATACGCCGCGAGCGTGGTGTCGCCGCGGGTCTCGGTGTCCGTCGATCGCGGCTTCGCGTACTGGCCGGCGATCCGCCCGACGCGGATGACCTGCTTGCGCGTGCCGTGAACGAGCACGAGGCTCATCTGCAGGAGGATCTTCAGCTTCGCGGCGATTGGCTCGGCGCGGCAGTCCTCGAAGCTCTCCGCGCAGTCGCCGCCCTGGAGCAGAAACGCCTCGCCGCGCGCCGCCTTCGCGAGCTGGTTCCGCAACTTCTCGACCTCCCAGGACGTGACGAGCGGCGGCAAGAGGCCGATCTCGTCGACGACGCTCGCGAGTGCCGCGGGATCGCCGTAGCCGGCTTGCTGCTTGGCAGGGCGCTGCTGCCACGACGTCGGTGACCAGCTCATTCGTCGGGCTCCCGGTTCGAAGGGGTCGTCGACTTCGTGCCGCACGACACCGGGCGCTCGCCCTCGTAGTCCATGCGGCGCCGTGCCGGCAAGTAGAACGTCGCGGGATGGATCGTGCCCTTCTGCTTGCGCAGCACGTCGGCCATCGCGTCGCGAATGATCACGTCGGTCACCTTGATCGAACCCTCGGGCAGCTTGAGGCGACCGATCAGGCCATCGCCGCCCGACGCGAGGAAGTCGCTCGTCACCAGCTTGTACGACTGGGTCTCGACGAGCGGCTTACCACCGACGGTGATCTGCAGGTCGAGCTTGCCGTCCTTGCAACGCGCCCTGGCCACGAGGCCGCCCCACGACAGGATCGCGCCGCCGCGCTGGAGGTTGCTGCTGACGAGCTTGCGGAGATGCGCGCCCTTGACGTCGACGATGGCGAACCGGTTGTCGAACGGCATCGCCTCGAAGAGCGCGCCGTAGGTCAGCGGTCCCGCCGGGATGTCGGCGCGGAGGCCGCCGCCGTTCGTGACCGCGACGTGCGTGCCGGGGTGCGCGAGGAGCATCAGGTCGGTGAACCAGTTCCCCTCGGCACTCTCGTTCCCATACGACTTCGTGATCGGCGCCGACAGCGTGACGCCGAGCTTCTCGTTACGGCGAACCGCCGCCTTCGCGATCGCGGCGTCGACGATTGTCTTGACCGCCCCGTCGATCGCGACCGGCTTGCCCTCGTAGTCGAAGACCTTGCACGCGGCCGCCGGGATCAACGCCGAGCCCTCGTCGCCCTGGCACAGCAGCTGTGGCTTGTGGATCTTGACCGAGGTGACGTGACCGTCCGGCGCGATCCGTAGATCGACGCGGCCAAACGCGCGCCCCGAGGAGTACGACTCGATCACCGCGATGTCGGCGATCCGGTGCGCGATCGTGGAGTGGGTGTGGCCGGCGACGATGACGTCGATCGCGCCCTTCGGGAGATCCGAGATCATGGTGAACAGCTCCTCGCTCGTGTCACACGAGGAGATGTCGGTCGGCTTGTCGAGGTTCGCGCACTTGCTCCCGATGTGCGCGGTCACGATGATGACCTGGGCGCCCTGCGCACGCAGCCGCTTCGCCTCGTCGGCGACCGCACCGGCCGGAGGCGCCATCGCGAGGCCGAGAAAGTTCGCCGGCATCGTCGTGAACGGCGTGGATTCGGTCGTCGCGCCGATGATGCCGAGCTTGACGCCCGCGACCTCGACGAGCGTCGATGCTGGCATGTTCGGCCACTTGATGCGAGCACCGCTCTGCTTGTCGAGGATGTTCGCGCTGAGCAGCGGGAACTTCGCCTCGGCCGCGCGCGCCTTGAGAGCGCCGCGCGCGTCCTCCTCGATCGAGCTGACGGTGACCGCCGGGCCCACCGGGCCGAAGTCGAACTCGTGGTTGCCGAGCGCCGCGGCGCTATAGCCGATCTGGTTGTAGGCGCGGATGACGTCGGCGCCCTCCGAGATATTCGATTCGAGTGTGCCCTGGAACATGTCGCCGGCATCGACGAGCACGACCCCGCCGCCGTCCCGCTCGCGGGTCGCGCGCAGGTTGCCGATGTAGCCGGCGAACAGCGGCAGCCGCTCGAGGGCACCGTGCAGATCGTTCGTGCCGATGATCGAGATCGTCACCGCGCCGGGCTGTGCCTTCGGCGGTGGCCGCGGACCGACCTGTTCGCGCTTCGCCGGCGGCTGCGAGCAGCCGAGGAGGACGCCGAACGTTGCGATCGCGGCCGTGGTCAACGCTCTCGAAAGGTTCACGCGCGCACTGTATCGCATCAGTCGTCCGCTGCCGCCTCGGCGTGCCCGAGCTTCAGCGACATCTCGACGAGCTCGCGATCACGCACGATCGACGTGTATTCGGAGCGCGCCGCGCCGGCGACCGGATCGAAGTTGACCTCGACGCTGGTCGAGCCGTCTGCGTGCACGACGACGAAGGCGCGGCCACCAAGTTGGAGCGCGCACTCGACCCGCTCGCCCGGCGCGAGGCGATGGACCCGCGCACCGCATCGCACGCCCTGCGGCGCTCCGAGCTCGGCCACGGTCTCGCGGAGGTATGCCTCGAGCGAATCGACGACGACGACGAGGCCGTCGACGGCCCACGCGAGCTCGCCGTCGACGAGGCGCAGGGTGATCGGCAGCCGCGTGCCGTCGGGCAACAGCGCGACGCAGCCGGGTGGCAAGGCCGCGCAGCGCGCACGGATCGCCGCGCCGATCCGGGCCGCGATCTCGCGCTCGATCGACAGCTCGAGGCGCGTGCTCGGGCGGTCACGCTCGCGCGATCGTGCGTCACCGCACCCGCCGATCGCGAGCACTGTGGCCACCAGGGCCATGCGTGATGTCCTCGAGGCTCCCACGACCGCGCTCTACACTTCGTAACATGCTGTGGGTGCATCGGATCTTCGGGGCACCCGCTACGAGGCTCGCTGAATAATCCGGGCTACGCTGCGTCCCACGTCCGGATTTTTTTGAGGCTCCCGTCGGCCTCGTGGAGAAATGATGCGCTCGAAGATTTATCGATGGCTGCTCCCCGTGGGGCTCGCGACCGCGACGCTGGTCGGCACGATGTCGCCTGCGGCTGCTGATCCGCGCGGCCGCGATCACCGCCACGGGCGCGGCGGTCGGGTCGATGC
>JACCTC010000223.1 GCA_013812655.1 Deltaproteobacteria bacterium
GGCGGCGTCGCCGGGCCACGACGTCCGTGGCGCCGTCGGAGCGCTCTCCGGCCTCGCCGCCGGTTCCGAATCACCGCTCGCCGTCCCGCGCGTCACCAGGACGGTGTTCGACACCAGCCTCCTAGGATCATCGCCATGCGTCGAGTCCTCCTCGTAGGTGTGGTGGCTTGTGCCACCGAACCCGAGCCGGCGACCGCGCCGCTCGCGCCGCTACCCGGTCCAGCGACCGCGATGACCGATCGGTTTCGCGATGCCGAGGCGTGCCGCGGCCCGCGATCCGTTCTACCTCGCGGTGTTCGCCGAGGAGCTGGTGCGTGCACCGGCGAAGCGCGCCGCCATCGAGAGGCTCTGCACGCGGTGTCATGCGCCGGCCGGCTCCGAGGAGCTCGCGATCGAGGGCCAGCACCTCGGCTTCGACGACCTGACTGCGGGATCCTCGCCGGCTGCGATCCTTGGCCGCGGCGGCGTCACCTGTTCGCTCTGCCACCAGATCGATCCCGCGAACCTCGGCGACGAGCGATCGTTCTCCGGCAACTTCACCGTCGGCTACCAGCGAACGATCTACAGGCCGTATCGCGATCCGACGAGCGATCCGATGCAGCTGATCGTCAACTTCCGGCCGACGTTCGGCGCGCACATGACATCCGCCGAGCTGTGCGCGACCTGCCATACCGTGATCGTGCCCGGCCCGTACGGTGACGTGGTCGAGCAGGGGACCTATCTCGAGTGGCGCGCTTCGGCGTTCGCGGCGGATCGCACGTGCCAGAGCTGTCACGTGCCGACGGTCGACGAGGCGGGACGTGGCATCACGACACCGGTGGCGGGATTCCCGGCAGGGCTGCGACCGCGCTCTCCGGTCGGGCGCCACACGTTCGTCGGCGCAAACGCGTACATGCTCGAGTTGATGGCGGACGCCATCGACTGGGTCGGCGCGGGAATCCCGGCGGCCGAGCTGCACTCTGCCGCTCGCTCGCTCTCCCACCTCGCCGGCGCTGCCACGCTCGCGGTGGAGCGGATCGCCGGCGATGCCTTCACCGTGCGCGTCGACAACCTTACTGGCCACAAGTTGCCGACCGGGTATCCATCGCGCCGGATGTGGCTGCACGTCGAGGTCGACGTCGCGGGCTCGACGATCTTCGAGTCCGGTCGCGTCGATGACGTCGGTCGCCTCGTCGATTCCGCGGGTCAGGTGCTGCCGTTGCAGCCACATCGCGACGAGATCAGTGCGGCAGACGAGGTTCAGGTCTGGGAGGCACGTCTCGTCGATGGCGCTGGCGAACCGACGCATCGTGCCATGGATGCTCGGCGCTACGGCAAGGACGACCGCATCCTGCCCGCGGGCTTCGCGCCGTCCGCGATCGATCGCGCGCGGATCGAGCCGATCGCCGTGATCGCCGACTCCAGCTTCGTCGGCGGGAGCGACACCGTGACGTTTCGCGTGCCCGGCCTCGCGACCGGCGCGATCGTGCGCGCCGCGCTGATGTATCAGACGCTCGCGCCCGAGACGGTCGACGCCATCGCCGCGACACCGACGCCGGCCGGCGTTCGCTTCGTCGAGCTCGCGCGGGCGAAGAAGCAAGCGCCGATCGCGATCGTGCGCGCGACCGCGACGCTCTGATCAGTAGCGCTGGACCTGCTGCGGGTAGGCGTGCGCCGGCACCCACAGCGGATCGACGAAGGTCTGCGCCAGCACGACCGTGATGTTGTCGGTGCCGCCGTTGTTATTGGCCGCGCGGATCAGGTTCTCGGCGACGACCTCGAGCGAGTCGCCGGACGTCATGATCTCGCGGATCATCCAGTCGTCGACGAGATCGTTGAGCCCGTCGCAGCACAGCAAATAGATGTCGTTGTGCTCGGGCGTCATCGCGTTGTGCTCGATCTCGACGCTGGCATCGAGGCCGATCGCGCGGATGATCACGTTCGAGGTTGCCGGGCCCAGCGTCCCGATCAGATCCGGCCGGTCCTGGTACAGGTTGCGAAGCGAGTGATCGCGCGTCAGCTGCTGGAGCTGGCCGTGGCGCAACAGGTAGGCACGCGAGTCACCGCAGTGACAGAGGTGGACGAGGTTCTCCTCGAAGCGGACGCCGACGGCGGTCGTGCCCATGCCGTGACACGCGGGATCCATCTGCGCGCGCTGGTAGACGGCGGCGTTCGCGGCGCGCATCGCGGCGACCAGCGGATCCTGCCCGGGAGCTGGCGGCGGGTCGCCGGTCTTCAGCGAGTGGACGATCGTGCGGATCGCGATGTCCGACGCGACCTGACCGGAGGCGTGACCACCCATGCCGTCGCACACCACGTACACGCCGAGGAAGTCGTCGTAGTACATCGCGTCTTCGTTCTGCGTGCGTTGCGCGCCGACATCGGTGCGGCCGACGGCACGCAGCAGAAAGCGCTCGACCGGGACGGTGCGCGGCTGCATCAGCGACCTCCCCGTCGGTGCGAGCGTGCGAGCATCTTCCGATCTACGGCCCGGTTGCCGCGGACCTTCCTCATTCCTTCACCCGGCGGTTGGGGAGGCGGTCGAGACCATCGGTCCATGGCCGGTGGCGGTCGTTGCGCAGCTCGACGAGCAGCTCGCGGCCCTCCTGAAAGGACGAGGTCGTGATCGTCGAGATTTGCCAGCGCGTCGTCATCATCTCGGTGACCTCGGCGACGACATCGAACCGCTGCGAGGCCGCCATGTCGACGACTTCGAAGACCTTGTCGAAGTCGAGCTCGGGGCGATGGAGGTCGCGCAGCATCGCCTGCGGCGTGCAATCGCGCAGGTCATCCTGCAGCTCCTCGGAGATCTGGACCTCCCGGGGCTCGGCGATCGAGGCCTGGCGCTCGATCATCCCCATGTCGAGCAGCGCGACCGATGGGTCGACCTTGACGTCGATGATCGCCTTGAACTGGATCAGCGTGTCGGGCGCCTCGACGCGACGGCGATGCGCCTCGAGCATCGCGGGGTCGACCGCGGCGATCGCCTTCTCGCGACGCTCGCGAACCGCGACCATGTCGGGATCCTCGACGACCGGCGCGGGCGCCTCGGCGACCTGCTGGAATGACGGCAGCCCGAACCATCGCTCGAGCTCCGCGCGCGTCGCGGCGTCGATGAGATCTCTCACCTTCGGATCCACGGTCTCGCCGACCGGCTTGTCGTCGTCGTTGGTCGACATGGCGGCTAGAGCTGGAGGACCACCACGTAGGCGAGCGCGCCGACGGCAATGCCGATGATGAGCGACACGATCCAGAACGCGGTCGACGCACCCTGCTGCATCATGCCGCCGGTGCTGCCGACAGGCTGAACCGCCTGGCCTGTACGTGCGACCGAGACGACGCCTTCGCTCGGCTGCAGCATCATCGTCTTCTGCGGGCCGCTCGACGGAGCGGGCTGCATGCCTGGCATGTTCATACCGGGCTGCATGCCTGGCTGCATATGCGGTGGCTGCATGCCTGGCTGCATATGCGACGGCTGCATGCCGGGCTGGACGCCGAAGCCTGGCGGCGCCATCCCGGCAACCATCGTCTTCTGCATCGGGTTCGCCTGCTGGTAGCCGCCCGAGCCCTGCGGTGCGAGCCCGCTCTGCTGCGCTCCGGGGGATGGCGGCTGCCCCGGATGGCCGCCCTGCGCGAACGGGCTCATCTGCGCGACCATCGTCTTCTGCTGCGCGGTCGCAGGCTGGTAGCCACCGGCGGGCTGTTGCGGCTGCTGCTGGGGATACCCCTGCTGCGGCTGCTGCTGCGGATAACCTTGCTGCTGCTGGGGATACCCCTGCTGCTGCGGCTGCTGCTGCGGATAGCCTTGCTGCTGCGGCGGCTGCTGTCCCATGCCGGGGATCGGGCCCTGCGCGACCATGGTCTTCGGCATGCCGCCGGCCCCGATCGACATCCCGCTCGAGCTGACCTCGGCGAACACCTGCTGGCAGTGCTGCATCATCTCGCCGGATGACTGGTAGCGCCGGCTTGCATCCTTCTCGAGCGCGCGCCGGACGATCTGTTGCACCGAGTACGGGATGCTCTCGGGCATCGGCGGTACGCCGGCGTGCAGGTGCATCTGGATCACGGTCATCGGGTTCTCGTCGTGGAACGGCACGTTGCCGGTCAACATCTCGAACGCGAGGATGCCGAGTGCATAGAGATCGCTGCGTGCGTCAAGCGGCAGGCCGCGGCCTTGCTCGGGCGACATGTACTGCGGCGTTCCGAACACGACGCCCGCCTGCGTCTTCATGCGATCGCCCTCGAGGAGCTTCGCGACCGAGAAGTCGAGCAGCTTCACGAAGTCGGGCGAGCCCGCCATGTTCAGCAGGAAGACGTTATCGGGCTTGATGTCGCGATGGATGATGCCGATCGAGTGCGCTTCCGCGAGCGAGGCGCAGCACTGGATCAGCACCTTGACGACGCGCTGCGGAGCGAGCGGTCCCTTCGCCAGCGCGTCGCGGAGCGACATGCCGTCGAGGAACTCCATCGTCATGAACAGCCGACCGTCGGAGGTCTGGCCGAAGTCGAACATCCGGATCGTGTTCGGATGCTGGAGGCGCGAGCACGCCTTGGCCTCGTTGTAGAAGCGCTGGACCCACTGCGGGTCACTCGCCATCTGCTGGTTCAACATCTTGAGCGCGATCACGCGATCGATCGAGATCTGGCGCGCGCGATACACGACGCCCATGCCGCCTTCGCCGACCCGTTGCTGGATCTCGTAGCGGCCGTCGATGACTTTTCCGACGAAGGGATCGCTCATGATCGCTGGGCGATCCTCATGGAGGTGACAGCTTCACGTACGGGTTCGCACTGACCTGATCGGTGGTCAGCCGGACCTTGCCGACAGTCAGGTTCTTGTCGACGCGAACGATCGTGACCTCGCCGCCGACCATCGGCGCATCGGAGTCACCGCGCAGCACCTGGCCTCGCCAGTCCTTCTTGACGCCCTGGGTCGCGCCCGCGCCGATCTGGATGATGACTTCCTGACCCTGGACGCTGGTGCCGAGCACGCGTCCCTTGACCGGATCTGCCTTCGCGTTGTCGCAGTTCGGGTTCTCGGGATCGGGGTTGTTGATGTCAGGGCACTTCGGGAACTTGCCCGCGCAGCGCTTGATCCGGCGATCGGGCGGCCTGGGACACTCCATCGTGTTCCAGCACGCGGGGTTCTCCTTGTCCGGTTCGAGGGGGCACTTGCCCTTGCATGCAGGCCAGCCCGGCGGCGCTCCGACGGCGGGGCAGACGTTGCGGCACGCCGGGTTCGCCTTGTCGAACTTCTCCTCGTCACACGGGATCTCGGCCTCGGGCACGGCGGCGAGCTTCGGTGGCTCGGGGATCTCGAGCTTGAGCGGATCGAACCCGGGTCCGGTCAGGATCTCCTTGAAGTCGACGGTCAGCTTGTACTTGCCGGCGTCGCCGCGATCGACCGCGTAGACGCGGATGAAGTACTTGCCCTCGCCGACGCCGAGGCCCTTGCCCTTGACCTCGACCGCGGCGGTCCGGTTGCGGCCCCTGGACTTCTTCTTCGACATCTTCTTCGACGTCACGAGCGGCTGGTTCCACTCGTCGAAGACATCGAACGCGAGCTGCAGACCGGGGCGCGGCGGCGTCCACGTCAGCTTGATGTCGAGCGTGCCCTTCTTCTTCTCGGGCACCTCGATCATCTTCCAGTCGACGCGATCGCCGCCGGGATACGTGACGATGCCGGACGCCTTCGCCTCGCCATTTTCGAGGTTGAGGGGCTTGGCGCCCTTTACCTTGCCATCACCGCCAGTGAGCTTGTCTTGCGGCACGTTGTGCGCGCACGACAAGGCCACCGTGACCGATGCCAAGACAAGCGATCGTGCAAGGATGAGGAACGGTGCCCCCACCGATTTCCCGAGCATCTCTGAAGTGTTACCCAGTGACGGACACGATTCAAGAGCTACGGGGACAAGACAACAGTGCCGCCCGCCGTCTTGATCTGATCGGGCGTGACGCCAACCATCGCCTGACAAGCGCGCTCGTTGCACGACGCCAGCGTGAACGAACCGCTGGAGATCCCCGAGATCTTGCCCTTCATGCCGGCGGCGGCGCCGTTCGCCGTGCCACGCCCGACGGTGATCTGGGTGCCGCCCGAGACGATCTGGATGCCGATGATGCGCGCGGTGATCGCGGTGGTTGGCGGCGGCGTGACTTCCTTCGGTGGCTTCTTCTCGCCGGGCTTGCGGATCACCTTGACGACCGCGGTGGTCGGTGGCTTGTACGACTTCGGCGTGTCGTCGCTGAGCGGCACCATCGCGAGGGCCGGTACGAAGTCCACCTGCGCGGGAAAGTCGCTCTTGACCTCGGCGGCCGCCGTGCGCTTGTAGGTCGCGCGCAGGACGAAGTCGGCGGTGTCCATCCGGCCCTGCAGGTAGAGGTGGACGTAGTACTTGCCAGGCGCGAGATCGAAGAGCGTCTTCGACTTGGTGAGCTCACCAGCGTCGTCGTCCTCGAGGTCGCTCTTGCTGATCACGCGAAAGCCGGGGTCGAGGACCTCGAGGCCGAGATCGAAGTCCTCGTTCGTCGCGTCACCGGGCGGCGTGATCTCGACGCGCAGCGAGAGCTCGCCGTTCGCCGGAAGATCGAGCATGAACCAGCGTGCGCGGCGCATGTCGGGATACGACAGCTCGCCCTCGGCTTTGGCTTCGAGCTTGTCGTCGAAGGCGAGCACCTTGGGCTTCTTCCAGGGCTTGACCTTCTCGTTCTTGTAGCCCGCATGTTGCGGGACCTTGGGACCACCGCACGCGCCGAGCGCGAGCGCGACCATAGCCGGGACAATCCACCGCATGCGGTGAACATTAGCATGGGGTTGCCAGCGCCCGCCGCGGGTGTCACCAAGCTCGGGTGAAGGTCCGACTGCTGCTCGTCCTCGTGCTCGGGGCGGCGGCATGCAAGCCCGAGGCGAAGGTTCGCGGCGATGGCGCCGAAATCTACGCGCGGATGTGCGTGACGTGTCACGGCTCGACCGGCAAGCCGAGCGCAACGATGATCGCGCGGCTCGCAGTCCGCGATCTCACCGCGCCCGAGCTGCGTGATCGGATCACGCCGTCGCTCGTCGAGGCGCAGGTCCGCAAGGGCTCGCAGAACAAGCTGATGCCGGGCTTCGAGGGCGCGTTGAGCGACGCCGAGATCAAGGCCGTGTCGGCGTACGTGGCGAGCTCGCAGTTTCTGTCGCCACCCTGATCTCGTCGAGCACGAACGGATCGGTGTCGTGCAAGCCGGCGAGCCGGTCGTGCGCGCCGAGGCGAGCGAGCGCCCACACCGCGTGACCACGGACGAGCGGCGCGCGATGCGCGAGCAGCGTGACGAGCGCGGGGATGGCCTCGAGCGAACCGGCGTTGCCGAGCGCGACCGCGACGTTGCGGAGCAGGAGGTCGCGCGAGATCCGGCGGAGCGCGGTGCGCCGCACGAGCTGGCGGAGCTGGTTCGCGCCCTTGCCGGCGAGCGCGATCAGGTCGGGTAGCGCGTGCTCGATCGAGCGCGGCACGAGCAGCGGATCGGTCGCGGCGTCCGCCTTGCCGGCGTTGAACGGGCAGACCTCCTGACAGATGTCACAGCCGAAGACCCACGTCCCGATCGCGGGGCGCAGCTCGCGCGGGATCGGGCCGTGGTGCTCGATCGTCAGGTACGAGATGCAGCGCCGGGCATCGAGCAGGTACGCGCCGGTGAACGCGCCGGTCGGGCAGGCGTCGAGACACGAGGTGCAGCTGCCACAGCGTGGCTTCACCGGCACGTCCGGTGCGGTGACCGGCAGCTCGACGTCGACGAGCAGCTCGCCGAGCACGACATAGCTGCCGAGGCCCGGCGCGATCAGCATCGTGTTCTTCGCGACGAAGCCAAGGCCACCGCGCTCGGCCCACTCGCGCTCGAGGATCGGCGCGGAGTCGACGCACGGCCGGCTCGCGACCGCGCGTCCGAGCTCGCGGGCGAGGCGATCGGCGAGCAGCACGAGCTTGTCGCGCATCACGAGGTGATAGTCCTCGCCGCGGGCGTAACGCGCGATCTTGCCGCGCACGAGCAGATCGGTCGGGACAGGATCGTGACGGTCGTAGGCGAGCGCGACGACGACGAGCGCGCGGGCACCGGAAAGCAGCGCGCGCAGATCGGCGCGCGTTCCGACGTGCGCGGGCTCCGCGAGGTAGGCCATCTCGCCGGCGTGGCCAGCGGCGAGCCAGCTCGTGTAGAGCTCGTGCCGGCGAGGCGCCTCGATCGGCACGACCGCCGCGCGCGCGAACCCGAGCTCGTTCGCGATGCGCGCGACGGCCGGGGCGTCGATCGTCGGCAGGGTCGCCTGCATGGCGCGCACTATAGGTCGTGGCGAGGCGCCGCGCCGTCCGCATTTTCGCCCGGCGCCGTCGGCGTTTTCGCCAGGTCTGTCGCTAGCCCGGGCCGTCGAGCATTTCGGCCGAGCCTTCGCGGTCGTCATCGACGGGCTCGCCGGCAAACGCGACCGCGTCGTAGGCCACGCTGCAGTCACGCTGGCGCGGCTGTGGATAGCTGATGCGCTCGCCGCGATACGTGCGGACCACGACGGTCTCGCGATCGATCGACTCGATGAAGCTCGGCACGATCGGCACCTTGCCGCCGCCGCCGGGCGCGTCGAGCACGAGCATCGGCACCGCCATGCCGTTCATCCAGCCGCGCAGGCTCTCGTAGAGCCGCATCGCATCCTCGACAGAGGTCCGCAGGTGATCGGTGCCGATCACGGTATCGCCCTGGAACAGGTAGTACGGCTTGATCCGCGAGCGGAGCAGGCCGCGCATCAGCGCGCGCAACGATTGCGTCGACGAGTTGATGCCGCGGAGGAGCACGGTCTGGTTACCGACCGGGATGCCGGCATCGACGAGTCGCTCGCACCCGGCACGCGCCTCGGGCGTCAGCTCGACGACGTGATTGAAGTGGGTGTTGACGAAGACCGGGTGGTGCTTCGCGAGCGCGGTGCACAGCTCGTCGTCGATCCGCATCGGGCAGACGACGGGCAGCCGGGTTCCGATCCGGATCGTCTCGACGTGCGGGATCGCGCGCAGCCGGCCGAGCAGGTAGTCGAGGCGGCGGGTCGACAGCAGCAGCGGATCGCCGCCGGAGAGCAGGACGTCGCGGATCCTCCGGGTCTGCGCGATGTACGCGAGGCCGGCTTCGAGGTCCGCGGTCGTCGGTGGCTCGTCACCGCCGACCAGGCGACGACGATTGCAGTGACGGCAATAGATGCCGCAGCGATCGACGACGAGGAACAACACGCGATCTGGATACTTGTGGACGACCGACGGTGCCGGGTTGTGGGTGTCCTCGCCGAGCGGATCGCGCAGCTCCTCGTCGCGGACGTCGGCCTCGGCGACGTTCGGGATCGCCTGCATTCGGATCGGGCAGCTCGCGTGCGCCGGATCCATCAGGCTCGCGTAGTACGGCGTGATGCCGACGCGGAACAGCTTCGCCGACGCCGCGAGCCCGGTGCGCTCGGCGGGGGTGAGGTCGACGACGGTGGCAAGCTCGTCGGCCGTCGTCAGCATGTGGCCGAGCTGCCAGCGCCAGTCACGCCAGCGCTCGTCGTCGACATCGGCGCGCCGGAACGACGGCACCGGCGCAACGGACGGCATCGCCGCGTCGACAGACAGCATCGGGAGACGAACCACGCGGGGTATGTAGCACGCGCGCGTGGCGGGAACGGAGCCCTTCAGCCTGACGAGAATGCGGCCGAGAAAGCTGACGAGAAAGCTACTCGAAGACCTTGGCGAGCTCCTCGTGCGTGACGCCTTCCTTGTCGAGGCGGAGCAGGGCGTAGCTGACGGCCTGCACGATGCCGGTGAACATCTGGAAGATGCCCATCGTGACGACGAACATGATCGCGGACTGCCGCATGGTCGACATCAGGTCGGCCTCGGACTTCTCGAACATCGGGATGACCCACGCCATCAGCAGCGCGACGAGCGCGAGGCCGATCAGGAACGTCAGGCCGAAGATGCCCCAGCGGCGGCCGCGCGTGAGCTCCGAGCTCCGGGTGAACGCGGTGACCGGGCCGAGTTGCTCGGCGACCGCGGCAGGCGCGGCGACAAACCAGATGCAGGTGATGATCGCCGAGATGATGCCGCCCATCGGCACGAGCTGCGCGACGTTGGTGAGGACCGCGAGCAGGATCGCCGGCAGGATGCCGCGCATGCCGAACTTCACGCTCGCCATCATCGAGACCTTCGTCCCGTTGAGCTCCTGGATCACGCGATACGTCAGCATCGGCGCGAGCAGCGCCGACAACCCGACAAGCGCGTAGATCGGGCGAACGAAGACGTCGTTCAGCAGATCCTCGACGGACCGTGTCGCCGACAGATCGATCGTCGCGAGCCAGAGGATCACCGGCGAATACAGCACCGCCGCGATCAGCGTGAACGGGATGAAGTTGCGAAACCAGGACTTGAAGCTCAGCCCCAGCGCGCGGAAGATCTTGAACTCTTGCATGGTGGATCCGCGGCGACGCTACAACAGTTCAGCGGCAGGTGATCCGATAAATCATGACCGCCATGCGAGCCAGCCCGGTCGCGCGCGGGCGAGGACATCGAGCAGGCCATCGGTGACCGGGAGCGCGCCGAGCTCGGCTTCGCTGACGAACCGCGCGTCGCGGACATCGTCGGCAGCGGCGAGCGAGCCACCGATCACGCGCGCGAGGTAATCGAGGATCACGTAGTGATAGCCCTCGCCGACGCGCTCGACGACGCACGCCAGCGCGCCGACCTCGACGACGAGCCCGGTCTCCTCGCGGACCTCACGCGCGACCGCCTGCGCGAGGGTCTCGCCGAGCTCGAGCTTGCCGCCGGGCACGGTCCACAGTCCGACGCCGGGTGGTCGACCGCGCTCGACGAGGAGTACGCGACCCGCGTCATCGAACACGATGCCGCCGACCGCGACGGTCGGCGGCATCACGGCCGGCGCTCGGAGGGCGGCGTGCGGCGCGGCTTGCGGGTCCCGACATCGCGCCTGGTCGCCTGCTTGGTCGGCGGCAGGTTGACGATCGACGCGCTCGGGCACAGCGGCGCGAGGAGGCAGTTCTCGCAGTCCGGCTTCTTCGCGTGACAGACCCGGCGGCCGTGCCAGATCAGCCGGTTCGCGAACGTCGTCCACTGCTCCTGCGGGACGAGCCGCATGAGGTCCGCCTCGATCTTCACGGGATCGGTGTGGGTGGTCAGGCCGAGGCGTGCCGCGAGCCGGGTGACGTGGGTGTCGACGATCACGCCGACGTTCCTGCCGAGCGCGCAGCCGAGCACGACATTCGCCGTCTTCCGCGCGACGCCGGGCAACGCGACGAGCTCCTCCATGGTCTCGGGGATCTGCCCGCCGTGGCGCTCGACGACCGCGCGCGCCATCTCGATCAGGTGCTTGGCCTTCATGCGGAAGAACCCGGACCGGTGAACCATCACCTCGAGCTCGCCCTGCTCGGCACCTGCGAGGGCAGCCGCGTCGGGATACCTCGCGAACAGTGCCGGCGTGATCGTGTTGATCATCTTGTCGGTCGACTGCGCGGCGAGGATCGTCGCGACCAGGAGCTGGTACGCGCTCTGGTGATCGAGCTCGACGACGGCATCGGGCCACTTCTCGGCGAGCGGGGCGGCGATCTGGGCCGCTTGCTCTGGCGTTGCCTGGCCGGTGACATGTGCACGCGGTCGGGCGCCAGCGGGGCGACGTGACTTCGGCGGTGTGCTATTTCGAAGGCGTCCACCCATGCGCGAGCGGCACCGTATCATCTTCTGTTTGTGTGTCGCGTTCGTGTTCGCTGCAGCGTCGGGCTGCGGCAACAAGAAGGAGCTCAAGTACGCGAAGAGCTCGGTGTACGACGCGGACTTCGCCGTCGTGTACAGCGCGGCGCTCGACGTCACGCGCACGCTCTACCCGACGCTCGACGACAACCCGGGGCCCGGCATCATCAAGACGGCCTGGCACCAGGTCACGTACGCGAACAACCAGGACGATCTGTCGAACCAGCGCACGATCGCGGCGGGTCAGGGGATGTCGCGGGGCGCGGTGTCACCGGGCGCCGCGGCTGCCGGGATGCCGACGCGGCTCGCGTACAAGCGCTTCTTCATCCGGTTCGACGTCTCGGTGATCGGTGGACGGCCGTGGCGAGTCAAGGTCGTCGGGCACGCGTCGGAGTGGGAGCCCGGGAACGCTCTGCCGACCGAGCTGCACGGACCGGCGCGGCCGCCGTGGCTAGAGGGTCGAACGGATGCACTGAATGTCGCGATCTACAAGCGCATCAAGCAGCACGCGATCCCGATGAAGGAACCGGTCGCGGAGACCAAGCCCGAGGATCTGATCCCGAAGACCGATCCGAAGGCGTTCAAGAACGTCCCGCCCGCCGCGGCGGCGCGGCTCGCGCAGATCAAGGACGCGCTCGTGAGGCGCGATCACGTGGCGATGCGCACGTACCTTGCCGACGACATCGTGTGGAGCCTCGGCGGGACACCCGGCGCCGACACCGCGATGGCGATGTGGCAGGCCGATCCGGAATCGCTCGACGCGATGGCGCGCCTGATCGGCGACGGCTGCGCAGGTACCGACAAGCGCGTGCTGTGTCCGGGCGGCGAGCCGGTCGTCGGGGCCTGGCAGCTCGTCCTCGAGCTGCGCGGCACGGCGTGGCAGGTCGCGTCGTTCGTCAAGGCGGAGTGAAGACGTAGCGCTGGCATGCAGCGTGCTCCTTGGCAGGGGCATGTCGCTGACGTCCGCCGTCGTCGAGGACGATCCGATCGCCGCCGCCAGTGCGGTCGCGCTGCGGCACACGAGCGATGACGTGCCCGGCATCGCGCGCCAGGCGCACGGACAGGCGCACGACAAGGCGTTTCGCCATGCCACCGCCGCCGGCAAGCCGGTGCGCGACACCAGCACACTGTCGCGGATTCGCGCGCTGGCCATTCCTCCAGCCATTCTTCTGGCCTGGACCGAGGTCTGGATATGCACGTTGACCGAGCCGCGCGAGCGGAGGCGAGCGTGAAGGTCGAGATCATCGGCTACGCCGCGGCAGCTCTCAGCGTGTCGGCTTTCTTGCCGCAGGCCTGGCGCATCATCAAGACCCGCAAGACGGATGACCTCTCGACGGTCATGTGGATCCTGCAGGTGACCGGCTTCGCGATGTGGATCGTGTACGGGTTCTCGCTGGGCAAGATCCCGCTCATCGTGCCGAACGTGATCTGCTTTTTGCTCGCCGCGTTCATCCTGACGATGAAGCTGCTGCCCCCGCGCAAGCGCGACAAGGTCGCGGATGCCGTCGAGCACGCGGTGCCGGGCAGAGCTGGGTAGCGCCGGGAGCGATCAGCGACGCTCGACGACGATCAGGCAGTTCGAGTCGGGCAGCTCGACCGCGCGATCGTGCTCGTCGGTCAGCTCGATCTTCGAGGCGAGGCTGTCGCGATAGCCCGGCTGCAGATACGAGCGGAGCGGAGTCTCGACGATCCGCGCCGCGGCGTCGCCTCCGCACCACACGACGAGCTGTCGCGCGTAATCGTCGTACGGCAGGATCCCGTAGAGCTCGCGGACCTCGTACGGAAAGCTCGCGGGTCCCCAGGTGTACGTGTAGAGGAACTCCATCGCATCGGCCGTCGACATCTCGACGCGATCGGGCGCGAGGTCGGTGTAGCGGATCGAGCGACCCTCGAACTGCGCGACGAACAGCTCGAGCGTCGAGCGGACGTCCGGGGCGAGCATGCGGATGCGCCGGATGCCGGGCGGTGGCATGACGCCGTCGCGGATGACGATGCGGCCGCCGGGGCGCAGCGTCGCAAAAGCCGCGGCGACGACGCGCTCCACCGAGGCGAGCGAGAACCGCGGCTCGGTGTAGCTGTAGACCTCGTGGAGGATCGAGCAGAACACGACGGTGTCGACGGGCGGCGGCACGTGGGTCGCGAGCTCCTCCGCTGCGCCGAGCACGACGCGCCAGTGCCGGCCTGCAGTGCGCGCACGCTGCTCGAGGGCGGCCACCGCTTCGCGCGACAGATCGACCCCGACGATCGTGCTGTCGGGGAACCGCGCTTCGAGGAGATCGAGCACGACCCCACCGCCAGGGCCGATCTCGACGATCGTGCCCGGGCGCACGAAGTCGAGCATGCGCTCCTTGTCCGAGCGTGCCGCGTTCATCGTCGCGAGGTAGTTCGCCTCGTTGGCGACGCGATCGAACTCGTCCTTGCGAAGGCCGTAGAGATCGCAGAGCGCCTTCAGCATCGTGTGGAACGCGACCTGCGAGCGCGTCTCGTAGAGGCCGAGCAACGTGACGAGCGCCGAGCTCTCGTCGGTGTCCTGGTAGTCGATCACGATCGCGTCCGGATCCGTCGGATGTGCGAGCCGCGCCGAGAGTGTCCCGAGCGGGCCGAGGCTCGCACCGCCGGCGAGCAGCGTGGCGATCGGCGTTCCCGCGAGCGTCGCCTCGACGAGACGCAGTCGGTAGCGCACCGCCGGCGCCTCACCGCGCAGCCGGGCGACGAGCGGGCGGAGCTGCGCGTGCCATGGGCGCGTCAGATCGACGCCGATCCGGCGGGCTGCACCGACG
>JACCTC010000229.1 GCA_013812655.1 Deltaproteobacteria bacterium
GTGCGAACCCGGTGCGCGAGATCCTGGCGCGGCGTCCCAGGTCGATCCGCGCGATCTGGGTCGATCCGCAGCGCGCCGGTCGCTCGACGAGCGACGTCGTCGCCGGCATCGTCACCGCGGCGCGCGCGGCAGGCATCCCGCTCGAGGATCGCGATCGCGGCAGCCTCGAGCGCGTCGCCGGCGAGGGCGCCGTGCACCAGGGCGTCGTCGCCTGGCTCGGCGCGTTCACCTATGTCGGGCTCGACGACTTGATGACAGACGGCACCCCCGCGCTGCTGCTCGCCCTCGATGGCGTCGAGGACCCGCGCAACCTCGGCGCGATCATCCGCTCGGCGTACCTGCTCGGTGCCGGCGGCGTGATCATCCCGGATCACCGCGCGGCGCAGGTCACGTCGATCGTCGCCAAGTCCTCGGCCGGTGCGAGCGAGCTGCTGCCGATCGCGCAGGTCGGCAACCTCGCACGCGCGCTCGAGGAGCTCCGCGACCACGGCGTCTGGCGTGTCGCGGTGCACGCGACCGAGACCGCGCAGCAGATCGACGCGATCGACGGCACGATGCCGCTCTGCCTCGTGCTCGGCGCCGAGGGCACCGGCGTGCGCCCGCTGGTCGCGAAGAACTGCGACTTCCACGCCGTCATCCCGATGGCGCGCACCGCGATCGGCTCGTTCAACGTGTCGGTCGCCGCGTCACTCGCGCTCTACGAGATCCATCGCCAGCGCGAGCGCGCCCAACGCTAACTCAGGTCGACCTTCTCGAGGAAGCTCGTCTTCAGCAGCTTCTCGCCGTGCACCGGGAAGAACGTGTAGACGCTGTCGCCGCTGACGCGCACGACCTCGCCTTCGCCCCAGGTCGCGTGACGGACGATGTCGCCCTTCTCGAGCGGCCCGAACACCGGGCGCTTGACGCGCTCGATCTTGAGCGCGCGACCGCGGCCGGGACCGCGATTACGCCGTAGCGCCTCTTCGAGCAGGGCGCGCCGGGTATCGGCATCACCACCACGGCGCGCGGACAGTGCGTGCGCGGCGCTGTCATCACGGGTCGGCGTCACGGTACGTGACAGCCCCGAGCGGACGCAGTTGTCACAGCTGCCGCACGCCGGATGATCGGTGTAGCCGAAGTACGTGACGAGCAGGCGGGTCCGGCACAGGTGCGATTGCGCGTAGCGCAGCATCGAGGCCAGGCGAGCCCGGTCCTGGGCGCGTTTCTGCTCGTAGCGGCTCGCGGCGCGCGCGAGGTTCTCGATGCTCGGCGGGTCGGTGGCGAGTGGCGCGAACCGCGCACCGGGTGCCTCGGCCGCGAAGCCGACCTCCTTGAGAAATGACAGCACGACGCGCGCCTTCTTCGCCGGAGCATCGGCGCGCTCGGCGATGTCCTTGACCGGCTTGAACACCTCGGGATCGAACTCGTCGGCGGCGACCTGGGTGGGATCGGCGATCCGTCCGTTGGTGACGTGGACGAGGGCCTCGGCGACCGCGCGCGTCTGCTCGGGCGTCGGATAGCGACCACCGAGGAAGAAGCTCTGGATCCGCTTGTCCTCCGGCTGATAGAGCAGCACGCAGTCGGCTGGAATGCCGTCGCGACCCGCGCGGCCGGCTTCCTGGTAGTAGCTCTCGAGCGAGCCCGGGAAGTTGTAGTGGATGACGAAGCGGAGGTCCTGCTTGTCGACGCCAAGGCCGAACGCGTTGGTCGCGACCATCAGTCGCGGCTCGCTGCGCTCCATGAACGCGCTCTGCACGCGCTCGCGATCCTTCGCGCGCATCCGGCCGTGATAGCGCCCGCACTGGATGCCCTGCGACCACAGGAAGTCGGCGAGGGCGTCGACCGTCTTCACGGTCGCGGCGTAGATGATGCCGCAACCCTCCTGCTTCTCGATCAACCGGATCAGCAGCGCCTGCTTCTTGCGCTCGCTCGACGCCTTGATCACGTGATAGCGCAGGTTCGGCCGGTCGAGGCCGATGTCGATCACCGACGCCTGCGGCATCTGCAGCTGCGCGAGGATGTCGTCCTTGACCTTCGGCGGCGCGGTCGCGGTCAGCGCGAGCACCGGCGGATGGTGAAGCGCACGCACGGCCTCGCCGAGGCCGAGGTACGCGGGACGGAAGTCGTGACCCCACTGCGAGATGCAGTGCGCCTCGTCGACGACGAACAGCGCCACCCGTACCGACGCGAGTCGCTCGCGAAACTTGGGATCGCTGAGCCGCTCGGGTGTGACGTACGCGATGCACGGCCGGTTCTCGCTGAGCCGCGCGAGCGAGGTGGCCTCCTCGCGGGGCGACAGCGTCGAATCGAGCCGCAGCACCTCGATGTGGAGGTGATCGAGCTTGTCCGCCTGATCCTTCATCAGCGCGATCAGCGGCGACACCACGAGCGTGACGCCCGGCAGCTCGAGCGCGGGGAGCTGGTAGCACAGCGACTTGCCGGCACCGGTCGGCATGATCGCGAGGGTGTCGATGCCGGCGAGGACGTTGCGGATCGCGAGCGCCTGGCCCGGCCGGAACGCGGTCAGCCCGAACCGGCGCTGCGCGAGCTCGAGCATGTGCGCATCGATCTCGGCGGCGGCGCGATCGGTCTCCGAAGTCTCGACCGGTTCGAGCTCGGCATGCTCCTCGCCGTCGAGCTCGGGGACGGCATCGAGCTCGAGATCGACGACGAGCGTGTCGTCATCCTCCGCGTGCAACGGGACCATGCTGTCGCGTGTGCCCCTCGCGAACGTGACGATGTCGCGGGTGCCGCGCGCCGCCTTGGGGCGGGCAACCGCCGGCGCGGTTGCGGGCGGGGTGTTCACGCGCTTGCGACGGCGGTCTGGGTCACCGCTTTTCGACATCAACCGCTACGGTCGCTTGGAATGGCGCGCCTCGCAAGCGAAACCCAGCGAGCGCGAAGTTAGGTCGACGAGAAGCTGGGGTGTGCGCTCGCGCGCGCTCGCGTCGAGGAGGATTCGAACGTCGCGAGCTCGCTGAAATCACTTGTCGTCACCCAAAGGGTGACGTTGATGCGTACTTGAGCCTAGCTCGCGACGAGGTAGCCATCGGATGTCAGCAGCTCGGCGGTGAGCACGGCGCCGCCGGCCGCACCACGGACGGTGTTGTGCGACAGCGCGACGAATCGCCAGTCGAGCACGGCATCCGGGCGCAGGCGACCGATCGAGATCGCCTGGCCGTTGCCGAGGTCGCGATCGAGGCGGGTCTGCGGCCGCGCTTCATCCTCCAGATAATGAAGGAACGGGGTCGGCGCGCTCGGGAGGCGCAGGCTCTGTGGGCGACCGCCGTACTCCTGCCACGCGGACAGCATCTGCTCGCGCGATGGCTTCTTCTCGAAGCCGACGAACACCGCGGCCATGTGGCCATCGAGCACCGGGACGCGCAGACACTGCGCGGTGATCGTCGGCCCAGCGGCCTTCTCGATCTTGCCGTCGCGCACGGTGCCCCAGATCTTGAGCGGCTCCTGCTCGCTCTTCTCTTCCTCGCCCTTGATGAACGGGATGACGTTGTCGACCATCTCCGGCCACGACTCGAGCGTCTTGCCGGCACCCGAGACTGCCTGGTAGGTGCTGACGACGATCGTCTTGGGTCCGAACGAGCGCAGCGGGTGGAGTGCCGGCACGTAGCTCTGGATCGAGCAGTTCGGCTTGACCGTGACGAATCCGCGCTTGGTGCCGAGCCGGCGGCGCTGGGCCTCGATCACACCCGCGTGCTCCGGGTTGATCTCGGGGATGATCATCGGGACGTCGGGTGTCCAGCGGTGCGCCGAGTTGTTCGAGACGACCGGGGTCTCCGCGCGGGCGTAGTCCTCCTCGAGCTTCGCGGTCGCGTCCTTCGCCATGTCGACGGCGCAGAACACGAAGTCCACCGTCGGCGCGATCTTTGCGACGTCGGCGGCGTCGGCGACGATCAGGTTGCCGGTCGCGGTGGGCACCACGGTCGGCATCGACCACCGGCCGCGCACGGCCTCGCTGTACGGCTTGCCGGCCGAGCTCGGGCTCGCTGCCACGGCGACCACCTCGAACCACGGGTGGTTCTCGAGGAGCGCCACGAAACGCTGGCCGACCATGCCGGTCGCACCGAGGACACCGACCTTCAGTCTCTTGGTCATCGCCCGGCCAATCTAGCAGATGCCGCTGGGCCGGCGGGGTCCCGATCAGATCGGGTGGAAGGACCCTTGCGGTCCGCGCGGCGATCAGCAAGATCACGCGCCATGCCGTTGCTCGAAGGTCTGCGTATCGTTGCTTCCAAGATTCACGGATATGGAGGCGTGACGACGCGCCGGTTCACGAAGGGCGAGATCGTTGTCCACGGCGACGGCGTGCTCTACGACGACAAGACAGACTTCGACGACACCTATGCGCTGATCCTCGATGGCGAGGGCTCGGGGCATGGCGAGACGATCTTCTGGGATCTCGTCTGCCAGACCCGCTGGTTCAATCACTCGTGCGCGCCGAACACCGACGTGCTGTCGAAGTGGGATCCCGAGGCGAAGACCGTGCGGGCGTGGTGGGTCGCGCTGCGCGACATCGAGGTCGGCGAGGAGATCACCTACGACTACGGCTTTGCCGCCGAGGTCGCAGAGCCGTGTGCCTGCGGCGCCGCGACCTGCCGTGGGGTGATCGTCGACGACGACCCGGCGGTTCAGGCGGAGCTGCCCGAGCACCTGCGCCGACTCTTGCGTACGCCTGCGCGCGCGGCCGCTTCGTGATCTGAGATACTGCGCGGCGATGAGCACGCGCATCGGGATCCTGACCGGCGGCGGCGACTGCCCCGGTCTCAACGGCGTCATCCGGGCCGCCACGCTGCACGCTCGCCAGACCTACGGCTGGGAGATCGTCGGCATCCGCAACGGGTTCGAGGGCCTCTACGAGGAGGAGTACGTCGACCTCAACTCGGCTTCCGTCGCGCACCTGTTGCCGCGCGGCGGCACGATGCTCGGGTCGAGCAACCGGGCGAACCCGTTCGCGTACCCCGTCAAGCTGCCCGACGGCCGCGTCGAGATCCACGACGTCTCGACGCGGTGCCTGACGAACCTCGCGAAGCTCGATCTGCACGGCCTGATCGTGGTCGGCGGTGACGGCACGATGTCGTTCGCGCAGAAGTTCATCTCCCGCGGCGCGACCCGCATCGTCGGGGTGCCGAAGACGATCGACAACGACCTCGAGGCCACGGACTACACGGTCGGGTTCCAGACCGCGGTCGAGGTGGTCGTCGATGCGATCGATCGGCTCCACACCACAGCCGAGAGCCACGAGCGGATCATGATCGTCGAGGTCATGGGCCGCTACGCCGGCTGGATCGCGCTGACCGCGGGGCTGGCGGGCGGCGCGCACGTCGTGTTGATTCCGGAGATCGATTACGACCCCGACCGCGTCATCGAGGCCTTCCACCGGCGTCATGGCCGCGGCGTCAGCTACTCGATCTGCGTGGTCTCCGAGGGGGCCAAGCCCAAGGGTGGTCACCTGTCCGTGGTGACGGCGGCCGATCCGACGAAGCAGGAGAAGCTCGGCGGCGCCGGCCAGCGCCTCGCGGACCTGATCGCGGCAAAGACGGAGTACGAGGTGCGGACCACCGTGCTCGGCCACATCCAGCGCGGCGGCATCCCGTGCGCGTTCGACCGCGAGCTCGCGACCCGGTTCGGCGTCAAGGCGGTCGAGCTGATCGCGGAGGGCAAGTTCGGCCACGTCGCCGCGATCGAGAACGGCTGCCTGGTCGCCAAGCCGATCGAGAAGGCCGTGAAGAAGCTCAAGCTCGTCGACCCGCAGGGCGAGCTGGTCCGCGCCGCAAAGGGCGTCGGCGTCGAGCTGGGAGGCTGACGTGGCCGACCTCGTCGCCCCGGATAGCGCGAGCCCCCGGATCGGAGCCTGGGACCACGCGCTCGTCGAGCCGAACCTCGAGGACGCCGAGATCCGGCACACGTTCGCGCCGCTCGGCCAGCTGCCGGTGATCGGCCGCGTCGAGTCGGCGTATCGCCAGCGGTTCCGCCTGAAGAGCTGGCAATACATGACCGCGGTCTGCGATGACCTGTTCATCGCGTTCGTCGTCGGCACCGCGGGCTTCGCGAGCAACGGCTTCGTCTACGCGGCCGAGCTGCCGGGCGGCAAGGTTCACAAGAAGTTCGCGATCACGCCGCTGATGATGGGGACGGTCATCGCGCCGTCGAGTGCCGCCGGCGAGCACCGGTTCGCGGCGCGCGGTCTCGGTGTCGCGATCGACAACCTCGACGGCGGTCGCCAGTTCGCGGCGCGAATCAACGCGAAGACCGAGGAGGGCGGCACGCTCGACGGCGAGCTCGCGTTCACCAGCGCCCCCGCCGCCGAGCACCTCTCGCAGTGCGTACCGCTCCCCGGCGGACGCTGGAGCTACACCCACAAGTTCGCGGCGTTCTCGGTCAGCGGGCATGTAAACGTCGACGGACGCCGCGTCACGTTCGCGCCGGGCCGGTCGTTCGGCACGCTCGACTTCACGAAGATGTACGCGCTGCGCCACGCGGTGTGGCGGTGGATCGCGGCGTGCGGCACCAGCACGCGAGGCGCGGTGATCGGGCTGAACCTCGTCGATCCGACGCCGATGGCCGCAGTCAGCGAGAACGCGGTGTGGATCGACGGCAAGCGCGAGGCCGTCACCGAGGTCCACCTCGACGCCGAGGAAGCCGGCCCGTGGCGCATCGGCGGCGACAACATCGACGTCCAGATGCGCGCGATCGCCGCGGTCGAGCAGCGCCTCGATGTCCCGCTCGTTCGCCATCGCCTGCGCCACGTCGTCGGCGCGTTCTCCGGCCACGTGCGCACCGCGAGCGGCCAGATCCACGATCTCGACTCGATCGTCGGGATCGCCGAGGACTACGACACGTGGTGGTGATGAAGCTCGGCAACCTGCCGCCCGCACACCACGTCGTGCTGCTGAAGCACGGCAAGCAGCTCACGAAGCTACGGCTCGAGCGGCGCGCGTTCACGGTCGAGCAGGCGAAGGTGTATGCGGGCGCGGTCGCCGGGCGAGCGAAGCCGTGAGCGCGCCCGACGTGACGTACGCCGACGAGGCAGCGCTCGTGCGGGTCTGCGCGGATGCCGACGGGCTGCGCTTCCTGCGTGATGGCTTCGCGTACACCGCGCAGGACGACCGGCTGTTCGCGCTTGGCTGGCCGCACGCACGGATCCTCGACGCTGACCACGAGGATGCCGACGATCCGATGACGCCGCTCGAGGAAATGCTCGAGGACGAGGAGAATCGGCCGTACGAGCAGGTGTGGCCGCTCGAGGTCGCGCGCCGCTTCGTCCGCGTACTCGGTGCGCGCGAGCAGCGTGCGAGCACGGCAAGCCTCGCGGCGGTCGCGAAGCGCGGCGAGCCGGTTACAGCGGCAGAAGCCCGCGAGCTCGTCACGAACGCGGTCACGCGCATCGGCTACAACGAGGGTGACCTCGTCGAGCACTTCGTGCTGCTGCTCGAGGCGATGGTGGGCGCCGAGCCCGTCCTCGAGGCCGCGATCGACGCGTTCGAGCGTCTCGCGCCAGGTGCGTGGGCATCTCGCAACGCGGATGCCGGCGAGGTGCTGTTCGAGCTCGGCTTCATCCTGCTGCGCGCGCCTGGCGCCATCGCCGTGACGTACCGCCGGCGCCTCGCGGACCTGTGGTCGCGCATCACGACCGGCGGTCGGCCCGAGAGCGAGCAGGCCGACGCGCTCGACGCCGTCGTCAACAACGCAGAGGGCGCGACGCGGGCCGGCGGCAAGGCGCGCGACATGTACGCGCACGTCACGGGCGCGCCCGAGCTCCTCGCGAAGGTCGTGCGCGAGAGCGAGTACATCCCCGACGCGCGATTCATCTTCCTCGGGGGCGAGGGCGTGCTCGCCGAGCTCGCGAGGCAGTGGAAGGACTGGGACGCGGCGACGTTCCTCGCGGACCTCGGGCGGATCCGCGGACCGGGCGTGGTCGAGATCGTGCGCGCGATGAGCGTGCGCTCCGATGCGAAGCCGGAAGCGAAGGCGTGGCTGCGAGACCACGCCGGCGGCGCGATTCCTGCGAAATCCGAGGCGGCGACGAAGGCCGCGACGGGTGCGAAAGCGAAGGCGGCGAAGCCGGCGGGTGCGAAAGCGAAGGCGGCGAAGCCGGCGGGTGCGAAGGCGAGGGCGGCGAAGCCGGCGGGTGCGAAGGCGAAGGCGAAGCCGGCGGCGAAGGCGAAGGCCCGCCGCACGTGACGCGTCAACCGGCGGCGGTGACGGCGAAGATCGTCTCGCCGTCGCGCACGTAGGTCGAGCCGGGGATGGCCTTGGCGGCGCGCTTGCCCACGGCCGCGGCCTCGGCGAGGGCCGCGTAGCTCTTCGTGTGGCTGAGCGCGATCGCCGCGATCGAGACGCTCATGATCGGGAACCGGCGCTGGACGCCGAAGCGATCCTTGGTCTCGATGTAGCCGGCCTCGCGATCGGTCGGGTCGTAGTAGAGGCGGATCAGGTGATCGAAGCGCTCGCAGATCGCGCGACAGACGGCATCGACGCGCTCCGCGGACGTGATGAACACGAAGTCGTCGCCGGCGATGTGGCCGATGAAGTCGCCGGGGCCGCCGTGCTTGGTGACGACGTGGCGGATGACGTCGCCGGTCTGCCGGATCACCGCGTTGGCCTTCGCGTAGCCGTAGTAGTCGTTGAAGGCCTTGAGGTTGTCGAGATCGAGGTAGCAGGCGACCGTGCACGGATCGTTGACCACGAGCCGGCGCTCGATCTCGCCCTGGATCGCGTCGGCGCCGGGGAGCTGGGTGGTCGGCGATGCACCGAGCTCGCGAGCCTGGCGATCGAGCGCCTTGGCGACGCGCGCGAGCAGCTCGGCGGCGTCGAACGGCTTGACCATGTAGTCCTCGGCGCCCGAGCGGAACGCGCGGACCTTGTCGGCGGTATCGCCGCGCGCGGACAGGAACATGATCGGCGCCATGCTGATGCCGGGGTCCTCGCGGATCAGCTCGGCGAGGCGATAGCCGTCGGTGCCGGGCATCAGCACGTCGAGCAGGAACATGTCCGGGCGGAACCGGCGCGCCTCGGCGAGCGCGGCGATCGCCGAACCGGCATCGCGAACCTGGTAGCCACCGAGCTCGAGCACTTCGCGACAGATCTGGCGGATCGACGAGTCGTCGTCGACGACGAGGACACGCGGGGCCTCGCGGCGGCCGGACTCGACGAGCCGCAGGCAAGCCTCGCGAAACACCGCTGGCTGGATCGGAAACTCGAGCAGATCGTCGGCGCCGGCGCCCAGCAGATCGGCACGACGATCGGCGTCACCGACGACCATGACGCCGGTCTTGTGGGTATCGGGATCGTGCTCGAGGATCGCGAGCAGCGCGAGCGAGTCACGCATCGCGCCGGCGACGACCGCGAGGGCAGGGTGCTCGGTGCGCGCGATCGCGAGCGCGCTGTCGACGTCGTTCGCGACGAGCACGCGCTCGGTCAGCGACATCAGCAGGCCCTTGAGCAGCAGCGCGCGGCGCGGATCGTCGTCGGCGACGAGCGCGCACGAGCCTTCGCCGAGGCCGCGCCGGCGCGGCGCCTCGAGCGCGGTCGCGGGCATCGACTTCTCGGACTTCGCCGACACCGGCAGCGTGAACACGAACTTGGTGCCGGCCGGGCCAGACTCGACCCAGATCTTGCCGCCGTGCGCCTCGATGATCGTCCGCGAGATCGAGAGCCCGAGCGCGGTGCCGCCGACGCGCCGGCTCGACGCCGAGAACGGCTCGAACACGCGCTCGCGATCCTCGGGCGGGATCGGGTCGCCGGTGTTGTGGACCGACACGCCGACCGCGTCCTCCGAGAGCGGCGGGCCGAACACCTGGACGTCGATCACGCCGCCGGTCGGTGCGAACCGGATCGCGTTCGTGATCAGGTTGCCGAGCACCTGCGAGAGCCGCTCGGGATCGCCGAGGATGGAGATGTCCTCGGCCGAGGCACCGAGCACGATCGAGATCTGCTTGGTCGCGGCAGCGGTGCGATAACGATCGATGACCTCGCGCGCGAGGCGATCGAGCTGGACCGGCGCCGTCGACACCGTGATCGAGCCGGCCTGAGCGCGGGCGAGATCGAGGAGCTGATCGACGAGCTGGTTCATCCGCGTCGCCGCCTGTCGCGCCATGTCGACGTAGCGCAGCTGGCGATCGGAGAGCGGGCCGGCGTAGCCCGAGAGCACGATGTCGAGCGCACCGGCGATCGACGTCAGCGGGGTGCGCAGCTCGTGCGACATCACCTGGGCGAACTCGGCGCGCCGGCGGGCGACGTCCGCGGTGTCTCCGAGATCACGCAACACGACGATCGCGCCGATCGTCTCGGTTCCCTCCGTCAACGGTGTGACGACCGAGTGCAGCACGCGCTCGCCGATCCGGACTTCCTCGCGAACCGCCTCGCCATCGGCGCTGCCGACCGCGAGATCGAACGGATAGAACCCGACGCTATCCTTGAGGTAGTTGGTGTCGATCTCGAGATCGGCCGGGATGCCGAGCATCTCGCGCGCCGCCGCGTTGACGAACACCTCTCCCGATCGGGTATCGGCGACCAGCGCACCGTCGGCCATGACGCCAACGGCCAGCCGGAGTTGCTCGCTCGACAGGGAGGACATCAGTGAGCGATCATACCCAAATCTCGGTACATGCGCCCGTCCGCTTGCACTGCCGCGAGCCGAGCGCTCGCGCTCGATCGTGTGCCGCCCGACACGGCATCACGTGTGACCTTCGCGGTCGGCACGACGGCGTCAACCGGCTGGATTACGGGTCCTGGCGACGGAACGTCCGCTCGAGCGCGGCATAGAACCCGCCGCGGGCGACGAGCTCGGCGTGCGTGCCCTGCTCGACGACCTGGCCCTTGTCCATGACGACGATCAGATCGGCATTGCGGATCGTCGAGAGGCGGTGGGCGATCACGAGCGTCGTCCGGCCCTTCATCAGCTCGGCGACGCCACGCTCGATCAACTCCTCGGCCTCGGGATCGACGTGCGCGGTCGCCTCGTCGAGGATCAGGATCTCGGGATCGCGGAGCAGCGCGCGTGCGAACGCGACGAGCTGGCGCTCGCCGGCGGAGAAGTTCGAGCCACGCTCGGCGACCGGCGCATCGATCGATCCGGCTGCCCCGGCACCTCCGCCACCGCGGCGCGCGAGCGCGCGATCGAGGCCGACACGGCGGATCGCCGCCTCGAGCTGCGCCGGCGTGTACGTCTTGCCGAGCGCGATGTTGTCGGCGAGGGTGCCGGCGAACAGGATCACGTCCTGCGAGACCACCGTGATCCGGCGACGTAGCTCGGGGAGCGGGAGCTCGCGGATGTCGACACCGTCGAGCCGGATCGCGCCTTGATCGCGCTCGTAGAGCCGGGTCAGCAGCTTGATGACTGTCGACTTGCCGGAGCCGGTCGCGCCCACCACGGCGACCGTCGCGCCGCGTGGCACCCGGACGTCGACGCCGCGGAGGACCGGCTCGGCGCCGTAGCTGAAGTGCACGCCGGCGAGCTCGACCGCGGGGCGATCGGAGTGGTCACCTCCGCCGAACGGCTCCGGGCCATCGGCGGCCGTCGCCACGCGCGCGGGCCCAGACTCGACGCCGTCCCAGTCCTTGGTGTCGAGCAGCTGGAAGATCCGCTCGCTCGCGGCCATCGCGCCCTGCATCACGGCGTACTTCTGCGACAGGTCGCGGACCGGGATGAAGAACTTGTTGATGTACTCGATGAACACGACGACGACGCCGATCATCGCGATGTTCTCGGCGCGGTGCCCAGACGCGTACCAGATGACGAGCGCGACGGCGACGGTGCCGATCGCCTCGACGATCGCGTACATCGAAGCATCCGCCCGGATCTGACCGAGGTACGCATCGCGGTGGCCTGCGTTGATCTCGTTGTACTCGCGCTGCGCGGTCGGGCCGCGGCCCAGCAGCTGCACGACCTTGATGCCCGAGAGGTGCTCCTGCGCGAACGCGTTCATCGCGGCGAGCCGCACCCGGATCTGGCGGAACGAGGCCCGCATGAGCCGTCGCGCGTACTCGACAAGCACGATCAGGAACGGCAGCGTCGCGAACGTCAGCAGCGCGAGCGTCGTGTCGATCAGCAACATGATGACGATGATCCCGACCATCTTCACGAGGTCCGCGATCAGCGTGATCGCGCCCTGCGCGAACATCTCGTTCAGGCTCTCGATGTCGTTCGTCATCCGCGTCATCAGCCGCCCGACGGGAATCCGGTCGAAGAACGCGGCGCGTTGCGCGAGGACGTGATCGAAGATCGCGCTGCGCATCGCGTGCATCGTGCGCTGGCCGGCGAGCTGGAGGAACCAGGTCTCGCAGAACGCCGAGCCGCCCTGCGCGACCACGAGCGCCATGTACGCGATCGCGTCGAGGGGCAGCGCGTCGATCTTGCCGGTGAGGATGTGCTCGGTCAGTGCGTAGCGGAACAGCGCCGGCTGCGCGAGCTCGAACGCGATCGTGAGCGGCATGAAGATCGCCCACGCGAGCAGCAGCTTCCAGTGCGGGCGCACGAACGGCCACAGCCGGCGCACGAGCGCCAGGTCGTACGCCTTGCCGAGCGTCGCTTCCTCGCTCCCGGGCGGCTGGTTCGGAGCGCCGGGCTGGTTCGGCGCGGTCCCGATCACGGCCATTACTTCGTCCCCTCGGCGGCATCGAAGGTGACTGGCGTGGTGGGCTGCGTGGTCTCGGGGTCGAGCTGCGTGCGGTAGAGCTCGGAGTAGAGACCACCGGCGGCGAGCAGCTGGTGATGCGTTCCGCGCGCGACGATCCGGCCGGCGTCGAGCACGACGATCTGATCGGCGTCCTTGATCGCGGCGACCCGATGCGAGATCAAGACGGCGGTCCGGCCGTGCATGACGGCGCGTAGGTGCTTGAGGATCAGGCGCTCGGTCTCGGCATCGACCGACGACAGCGAGTCATCGAGGACGAGCAGGCGCGGCGACGCCGCGAGCGCGCGGGCGAGCGCGACGCGCTGGCGCTGGCCTCCCGACAGCGTGATGCCACGCTCGCCGACGATCGTGCCGAGCCCTTCAGGCATCACCACGAGGTCGCGCACGAGCCCCGCCGCCGCGGCAGCTGCGGTGACCTTCGGCTCGTCGCGCAGATCCGCCGATGCTGCCATGCCGATCACGCGCTCGAGCTCGCGAGCCCGGGCCGCGGGGATCGCCGTGCCGGCGCCGTACCCCATCGCGATGTTGTCGGAGATCGTCGTCGAGAACAGGAACGCCTCCTGCGGGGCGTATCCGATCTGCGCGCGCAGCGACGCGAGCGGCAATGTGCTGACGTCGTGACCGTCGATCAGGATCGTGCCGGGCGGTACCTCGATCAGCCGGCACAGCGCGTCGACGAGCGTGCTCTTGCCGGAGCCGGTGCGGCCGACGATCGCGGTGACCGTGCCGGGTTCGAGGGTGAGATCGATGTGCTCGAGGACGGCGCGGTCGTCGTAGCGGAGCGTGAGGTCCTTGACCTCGACGCGCGCGGGGAGATCACTCGCCGGCAGCGGCGGGCCTGCACCATCGGGGATGTCGGGCTTCGTCTGCTGCAGCTGGACGAGCCGCATCCACGACGCGCGGCCACGCTGGACGAGCGCGAGCAAGAAGCCGAGCGTCAGCGTCGGCCACACGAGCCGCGCGAGGTATCCGGAGAACGCGACGATCTCGCCCTTCGTCATGTCGTCGTGGACGTAGGCTCGGCCACCGAAGAAGATCAGCAGCGCCATGCCGAGCGCGGCGAGCGCGTTCAGCATCGGCCCGAGCTGGATCCTGACCTTCGCGGCGTCCATGTTCGCGCGCAGCAGCCGATCGCTGCCCTCGACGAAGCCCCGGCGGCGGACGCCTTCGAGGCCGTAGGTCTTGATCACCTGGATCGCGCCGAGGTCCTCCTGGATCCGCGACGACAGCGTGCCGAGCTCGGCCTGGACCGCGCGCATCGTCCCGAAGATCCGCTTCGACATCGCCTGCCCGACGACGTAGATCAGCGGGAACGGCAGGATCACCCACAGCGTGACGATCGGATCGGTCCACAGCATCACGCCGAGCACCGAGACGAACGCGAGCAGCGCGTTCGCGAGGCTGACGAGGCCGAAGCCCCAGACCGCGCGGACGGTCTGCACGTCGTTCGTGAGCCGCGACATCACGTCGCCCACCGGGGTCTTCCGGTAGTAGCTCGGCGACAGCGTCATCAGGTGACCGAACAGATCGGACCGCAGGTCGTACTCGGCGGCGCGCGCGGCGTTGAAGATCCAGATCCGCGACCAGATCCGGGTGATCGCGGTCAGCACCGCGAACACCGCCATCCACAGCACGATCATCGCGATCTCGCGATCGGTCTGCTTGCCGATGGCATCGACCGCGCGCCCCAGCATCTCGGGGACGCCGAGGTAGAACGCGTTGGTCAGTAGCAGCATCGCGACGCCCCACGCGAGCTGGCCGCGATACGGGCGCAGGTAGCCGAGCGACGAGGGTGTCGCGGCCGGTGCCGGAGCGTCGGTGCTCACGGCTGGGGGTCCCGCGCGCACGACAGCTCGCTCACGGCGCCACCTTAGCAAAGATCGTCTCACCGGCGGCACGCGGGCTCGTACGCGATCGCATGCCGATCGGGCAGGTCGAGGTCAATTGGTGTGGAGCGCGTCGCTGCTCGCGCTGGTGATACCCGTGGCGACGGTGTCGAGCAGGTCGTTCGCGAGCCGGCCGAGCACGTTGATCGCGAAGTCGGTGTGATCCTCCATCACGTCGTACACCGCCGCTGCAGGCGTGCGAAGCGCGCGCACAGCCGTCACGGTCTCGACGGCATGCGCGTGCGGCACCATCGCGAGCGTCTCGAGCGCGCCCACCGATTGTCCCGGCACGAGGACGTGGGAGCCCAGGCCGGGCCACGTGGCGCGCGCCGCGCCCTCGAGGATCACGATCACGCCGTCTGGAGCCTCGCCGATCCGCTGGAGCGACGTGTTCGCCGGCAACCGGATCTCCTCGGCGGCCTGCGCGAGCGCGGCGAGCGCCTGGATCCGGCACTTCGCGAACGGCATCTGCTGGCGTAGCACCATGAGGCGCTCGACCATGCCGAGGCCATGCGCCGGCGACGCGGCCATCGGCGCGTGAGGCCGCGTCGCATGATGCGAGGCAAGCGGCGCCCCAGCGTGGATGTCGAGGAGCCGGCGGGCGAGGGCGCGGCGCGCGCTCGCGAGCACGCTGTAGTTATCCTCGAGGATCTCGGCGAGATCGGTGGTCGCGAGCGCGAGCGTGCGGGTGTCCGTCGCGGCAACGACAGCGACCGGCGACGTCCGGCCGGCCAGCACCTCGAGGGCCCCGAACGGCTCGCGCGCTCCCCACGCCTGCTTGCCGTCCGTGGACATCAGGCGACCCTCGACGACAAAGTGGACGGAGGTGATCCGGCTGTTCGCCTCGACGACCCGCGCGCCGGCCGCGAACCGGTGCTCGACGACGTTCTGCGCGAGCGTCGCCAGCTCGCTCAGCTCGGCGTCGGCGAATCCGGGGAACTGACGGACCGTGAGCAGCCGTTGCATCGGCACGTGGATGTGATCACGCATCGAGCCTCTCGATCGCCTGCTCGAAGGCGTGAGTCACGAGCGCTGACCCGGTGAGCGGCTTGAGCCGCAACAGCTCCGCGCGCAGCATGACGAGGTGGCGCTCGGCGACGTGGTGCGCGGCGATGCAGCGCACAGAGTCGCTGGGGTCAGAGAGCAAGGCAGTGACGATGTCCGCGTGGCTCGGGTAGAGCCTGGGCGCGGCGAGATCGCGGCCGTCGATCGCTGCGAGCAGCGGAACCCGGAGCTCGCCGGGGACGAGCTCGTCGAGGATCTCTCGCGCGGCGCTGCGGCGATCCGGATCGTCGTTGGCGAGCAGCGCGTCGTGGATGCTGCGGAGATCGGCCGCCGGGCTCAGCACGCCGAGGCCGCGGAACACGCGCTCGATCGCGTGCAAGCGCTTCTCGACGAGGAGAGCGGCGAGGAGGTCGCCGGTCGGCGACGCGTCGTTGTGCACTGCGAGTCGCACGCGCAGCGTGAGGTAGCGCGCGGCATCCTGCAGCGAGCGGCGCACGTACCGCTCCACCGGCGCGGTGTCGATGCGGTGCGGCGGGTAGTCAGCACGCACCCGTCCGAGCGCGCGCAGGATCTTGAACTCGGTCGTGCCGTCGGGCTCGCGCAGCAACCTCGCCACGAGTGGCGCGGCAGCGGGCGGGCCGAACATGCCGATCGTCCGCGGTAGGTGGCGGCGGATGCCGAGCGGCACCCGTGGATCATCGAGGGCCGCGATCAGCGGCGCGAGGTGATCGCCGGCCACGAACACCCGGCGCGCGGCGCCACGAACGTGCGGATCGTCGAGCAGACGGAGCAGATGATCGAAGTCCGCGAGCTGCGGCGCGTGCTCCCAGACCCGGAGCACCTCACGGATCACCACGGGCTCGCGGCGCGATGCGAGCTCGATCAGCAGCGGCCGGAAGCGCTCGTGCGGCCATCGCGAGATCGCGTGGGCGACCGCGGCGCGCTCGGCGGTCGAGCCGGCGACGAGCTGAGCGAGCTCGGCGTCGGCGGCGACGTTGCCGGGCGCGCAGGTCAGGCCGACCGCGGCGGCAGCGCGAACGTCAGGCTCGCGGTCCGTGAGAGCGGCGACGAGACGTTCGGTGTTGCAGCTCGTCCGGCTCGATGCGGCGAGCGCTGCGGCGCGGAGCTGTGGATCGGGATGCTCGGTGAGCTGCGCGAGGATGCCCACGACGTCATCGCGAACGCCGCCCTCGATCAGCGAGAGCGCGCGACGCACCACCGCGGCACTCGGATGATAGAGGACGTGCGCCGGGATCGCGTCGCCGCGCTGGGAGAGCAGATCGAGCGCGGCGAGCGCCTCGGGCTCGTCGGAGCTGGCGAGCGACGCCGTCAGCAATGCGACCGAGTCAGCATCGAGTGGCGGGATCTCGCCGTCTCGCAAGATGTCGCCGGCGTCCAGCGTGTCGCGGAACTGCTGGACATACGCAGCGCGGGTGAAGCCGATCACGACGAGCCAGCCGGTGACCGCGAGTGCCGTCAGCACGCCGAGCATCCAGGTGCCTTCCGCGCCGCTCGCGACCGCGAAGGTGGCGATCGCCGCGAGCGCCTGACCGCCACGCTGGCCGACGGCATCGATCAGCGGCTTCCGCGCGTCGCGCAACGCCGTCGCGATCGGCAGGAACAGGATCTCGTTCGCGATCCTGTAGACGCTGAACCGCAGGCCACCGTCGGCGAGCTTGAGCGCGATCACCGCGATCACGGTGCCGGTGATCACGAAGCCGAGCGTGCTGGCGAGGACGATCACCGGCAGCACCGTCAACGCGACGCCGACGCCGAGCCGCTCGAGCAGGCGCGGCGTGAGGGCGAGCTGGACGGCCAGCCCGATCACGTTGAAGCCGGTGTACACGGCGCCGAACACCGTCGCGAGCGACTCGACGGGCAGCCGCTCCGCGAGCAGCCGCTTGAACATCAGATCGCCGAGCGTGATCGCCAGCGTCGAGACCAGGCCCAGGATGAGGAGCAGGCGGACGTAGCGGGTCGAGTGGCTGGTCACACCGGGCCGCACCGCGCGAGCCGGCAGGACGAGCACGGGCTCGGGGGCAGAGCGCGTGCGCGGCAGCAGGAGCGACGTGACGGCGACGGCGATCAGGTACATCGTGGCGCCCATCGTGACGAGGTGCCGCGCGTCGATCAGAAGGCCGAGCCCGGATGCCATCGCCGAGCCGACGAGCGCTCCGAGCCCGCCGCCCGCGCCGATCGCCGCGAACACCCGCTTGGCCTCGGCGAGCCGCAGGCTGCGATCGATGACCAGCCAGAAGCTGGGCACGATCAACGTCACGATCACCCCGCTCCACACGTACAGCGCAAATGCGACTGACGGCTCGACGGCGAGCATCGCGGCGAGCGAGCCCGTGCCGATGGTCGCGATGCCCAGAAAGCCGATCAGCAGCCGGCGCGGATCGCGTCCGCCGGCCCACCGTCGCATCGCCACCACGGCGATCAGCGCCGCCGCGGCGATCGCGATGTAGGCCCACGCGAGCCACTCCGGCCCGAGGTTCGCGATGAACAGGGCGTCGCGTGCGGTCTCGAGCAGCGCGTGCGCGACCATGATCGTGAACAGCACGAGCGCGGGCGCCAGCACCGCACGTCGCATCACGTTGATCGAGAAGGTAGGCGCGGCCGGCATCCCACCAGAGGTTTAGCGCTTGTCCGCCGGCACGGCGCGTTCCCTGGCGCCTGACCGTCTGTCGATCACCAGCCCTGGCACCAGGCTGCAGACTGGCACCAGACGGGCCGAAGACTCGCGCTAACCACGCGAAGGAATTGGCGCTCGGCGTTGTATCGGAGGTGACCGATCGGTAGCATCGTCCAGCTGCGATGGCTGACCTGCCTGCGCTCCTCGCTGTCCTCGAGCACGACCCCGACGACGCCCAGGCGCTGGCGGCGCTCGTCGAGTCGGCCCGTCAGGCTCCCGCCGACGTTCGCACCGCGCGCTTTGCGGCTGCCCGCAAGGCGCTCGGGACCCGCGGCCGACCCGACACTGTCGCGCAGCTGATCGACGCCGAGCTCGCAGCGACCGCGGAGCTCGACCGCCAGATCGATCTGCTGCTCGAGAAGGGGATGGTCCTCGATGGCGAGCTGCTCGACGCCGCCGGCGCACGCGCCGCGTTCGAGCAGGTCCTCGCGCTGCGCCCCGACGACTCGATGGCGAAGGAGGCGATCGCCGAGCTCGACGTCGCCGCCCAGAACTGGCAGAAGTTCGCCGACAAGTACATCAAGGAGGCGAGCGCATCGACGGACCGCAGCCTCGCGACCGGGCTCTACGTCTCGGCAGCGGAAGCGTTCGTTCGATTCGCGCCGACCGCGACCGAGGCCGAGGGCTACCTCCGCAAGGCGCTCGAGATCGATCCGAAGAACACCAAGGCCGCCTTCCACCTCGCACGCCTGTTGCGGGGCTCGCAGCGCTGGCTCGATCTCGCAATCCTGCTCGAGAGCCGCGCGGAGCTCGCGGCGAGCGTCGACGAGAAGGTGTCGGCGCTGATCGCGCTCGCCGCGATCGCGCGGACCCACCTCGGTGATCCCGCGCGCGCCGATGCAGCGATCAAGCGCATCCTCCACCTCGATCCCGGGCAGCCGCAAGCGCTCCGCCACGTCACCGAAGAGCTGTCGTCGGCGCAGAACTGGCTCGCGCTCGTCGCGACGTACCAGGCCGCACTCAAGGCGCGGCGCGATGGCGAGGACATCGGCACGCTCGTGCAGATCGCGATGGTGCTGTGGCGGCACGTCGGCGACCTCGATCAGGCCGAGGAGTACTTCCGGCGCGTCCGCAAGATCGAGCCCGCGCACCCCGCCGCCCTGGACTTCTATCGCGTCTACTACCCGTCCAAGGGCGAGAACCAGAAGCTGCTCGCGCTGCTGCGTCAGGTCGAGAAGGCGCCGCGCGGCCGCAACGAGAGCGCGCGGCCGATCGGCGCCGAGATCGCCGAGCTTGCCGAGGCGCAGAACAACCCCGAGAAGGCGATCGAGTCGTGGAAGCAGATCCTGCGACACGATCCGGCTGCCCCGTCCGCGGCAACTGCACGCACGGCCCTGGCCCGGCTCTATCGCAAGACCGAGAAGTGGAACGCGCTGCTCGATCTGATGAAGGAGGAGACCGATCGGCTGCCCGAGAGTGATGTCGCGGGCCGCGTCGCGCGCTTGCATGACGTCGTCGAGATCTACCGCGACAAGCTGCGGCTCGACGTCATGGTGATCAACACCTACAACGCGATCCTCAAGCTCGATCCGGACAACGCGCGGGCCACCGACGACCTCGCCGCGAAGTTCCGCTCGCTCGGCCGGTGGAACGATCTGATCGCGGTGCTGACGCGCAAGAGCGAGACCGCGGACCTGCCCGATGCCGAGCGCATCGTGCTGCTCCGCGAGATCGCGGATCTGTGGGCCGAGCGGTTCGGCAACTTCGCGAACGCGGTGCGCCCCCTCGAGCGCATCCTCGAACTGGCGGCAGCACCGGCGGACACGGCCGACGCGATCGCCCGGCTCAAGGAGATCTACACGAAGCGCCGGCAGTGGCGCGCGCTGATCGACGTGATCGGCCGCGAGGCGAGCCTGCTGCCCGTCGTCGAGAAGCGCGCGAAGCAGGGCGAGATGGCACGGCTCGCCGCCGAGCGACTTGGCGACAGTCGCTTCGCCATCGAGATCTACAACGGCATCCTCGCCGAGGCGGGGCCCGAACATGCCGAGACCCTGGTCGCCCTGGCCGGGCTCTACGAGCGCGAGAAGCGCTGGATGCCGCTCGCCGAGGTGTTGCATCGCCAGATCGCGACGCGCCTCGCCACCGACGACGAGCACCGCACGAAGGACGCGATCGTCCTCCTCGAGAAGCTCGGCCAGGTCTACGCAGATCGGCTCGCGGCGCCGCAAGCTGGTGCTGCGGTCTGGCAGCAGGTGCTCGAGCTCGAGCCGAACCACGCGCGCGCCCTGCGAACGCTCCGCGAGCTCTACGCGATGGCGGGCGACTTCACCGGGCTCGAGAGGCTCTACGCCAAGCTCGGTCAGGAAGAGGAGCTCGTCGACGCGCTCCTCGGCATCGCCGATCGCATCGAGGCCAAGGCGGCGCGGCTGCCGCTCGTCGAGCGTGCGGCACAACTCGCCCAGCAACGCGCTGACGCGGCCGCGACCGGCGTGGTCGCTCCGAGCTCCGGCGCAGCGCTGCGGCCGGGCAGGCGGGCAGCACGCGAGCAGGACGGCACGCCGGTCCAGCAGGCGATGGAGCGCGCGCGTCAGGTCTGGGAGCGCGTGCTGTCCGTCGAGCCGCAGCATATCGGGGCAGCCGCAGCACTCGCGCCGATCTACACGGCGCAGGAGAAGTGGGCGCGCCTGATCACGGTCCACGAGATCGAGCTGGCGGCGACCACCGACAGGGCTGCGCGGCTCGCAAAGATCGCGCAGATCCGGGACATCTGCGAGCAGAAGCTCGCGTCGCGGTCGCTCGCGTTCACGTGGACCTTGCGCGCATTCGATCTGGATCCGGCGAGCGAGCAGTTCTACGCCGACGTGCTCCGGCTCACGAGCGAGACCGAGCAGTGGCGCGAGGTCGCGGCCACGTTCGAGCGGCACGTGACGCCCGCGAGTCCGCTCGAGATCCCGGTCAAGCTCAAGCTGCTGCGTCAGCTCGCGGTGATCGCGAACCGCCGACTTGGCGACGCAGATCGCGCACGTGGCTACCACCGGCTCGTGCTCGAGCTCGAGCCCGAGGCACGAGAGGCCGAGCAGCACCTCGAGGAGCTCGCGATCCAGCTCGCCGACTGGAACGAGCTGCTCGGCTCGTATCGTCGGCGCGCCGCACGCGAGAAGGATCCGACGGAGCGCGCGTCGCTGTTGATCGAGATCGCGTCGCTGCAGGAGGAGAAGCTCGTCGACCTCGACGGCGCGGCGACGACGTATCGCGAGGCGCTCGCGATCCTGCCGAACCAGGTCCGGGCGCTGCGCTCGCTCGCCCGCATCGAGGAGGCCCGCGGCGACTGGGAGGCGCTCGTCGAGGTGCTCGCGGCCGAGCTCCCGCAGGTGCCCGACGGGCAACCGCGCTTCGATCTGCTGATGCGGATCGGCCTGCTCGAGGAGCAGAGCCTGGAGCGACCGGCACGCGCCCTCGCGTCGTACCGCGCCGCGCTCGCCATCCCGGCGCCCGGTGGCGCGCTGCGTTCGCAGGCGGTCGCGGCGATCGCCCGCCTCGTGCTGTCGGGCGATCCGGAGGCGATCGCGAAGCTCGATCCGAAGGACCGGGTCGCGGCGGTGCGGCTCGTGCTGCCGCCGCTCGAGGCGTCGAAGAACTTGACGCAACAGGCCACCGCGATCGAGGTGATCCGCGCGGCCGAGGACACGCCGGCAAGCGAGCGTCTCGAGCTCGACCGCCAGCTGATGCGGCTCTATCACACCGACCTCGGCGATCCGGCCGCGGCCTGGCAGGCCGGGCTGCGCGTGCTCGCCGCCGAGCCCGGCGACACCGACGTCCGTGGCGCGCTCGGCGTGCTGGCCGGTCAGCTCGGTCGTGACGGCGAGTGGGCGCGTCACCTCGCCTCCGCGCTCGCGTCGTTGCGTGCCGCTAACGCTCCGAGCACGGACATCCGCGTGACCGCGACCGAGCTCGCGACGCTCGCGGCCGAGCGCCTCGACGATCGCCCGATGGCCGAGCGCGCGTGGCTGACGGTGCTCGAGGTCGAGAACGACGCGGCCGATGCCTTCGAGGCGCTCGCGAATTCGTATCGCGTCGAGGAGCGCTGGAACGATCTGCGCGCGCTGCTCGAGCGCCGTGCCCAGATGACGCTCGACGATCGCGTGCGGCTCCGCGTGCTCGTCGAGCTCGCCTCGCTCGAAGAGGATGTGCTCGCGCAGCCGGCCCGCGCCGCCGACGCGCACCGCCGCGTGCTCGACATCGACGCCTCGCACCTCGCATCGTACTACGCGCTCGATCGCATCTACTCGGCGAGCGAGCAGTGGCGCGAGCTCGAGGCGCTGCTCGCGCAGCAGGCGGATCACGCGCGCAACGCCGGCGAGCTCGTGCAGCTGTCCTACCGGCGTGCCGAGCTGTTCGCGCACTGTCTCGGCGAGCCGAGCCGCGCCGTCGATCTGCTCGAGGACGTCGTCAGCCGCGACCGCACCCACGTCAACGCCCGGCTCCAGCTCGAGGCGCTGCTCGCGAGGGAAGACGTCCGGCTGCGCGTCGCGCGGATCCTCGAGCCGCTCTACGAGCACGACCGCCACTGGGAGCCGCTGATCACCGTGCTCCGCGCGCAGCGTACGCTCGCGACCGGTACCGAGGCTGTCGAGCTGCTCTCGCGGATCGCCACGATCGAGGAGGCCGAGATCGGCGATCCTGCGGCCGGGTTCGCGGCGTGGATCGAGGTGCTCTCGCTCGATCCGACTCACGAGCGCGCGCGCGTCGAGATCTCGCGGCTCGCCCAGCAGCTCGGTCGCTGGCCCGAGGCCACGGCGGCGCTCGAGATCGCATCGAATGCGGCGCCCGCCGGTGACGTGACCACGCGCGGCGCGCTGCTCGGCGAGCTCGCGACCTACTACGACGTCCAGCTTGGCGACGCACCGCGCGCGATCGCCGCCTATCGCCGGCTGCTCGAGATGGACGCGTCGAATCCGACCGCGGTCCGCAAGGCGGCGACCGCACTCGCGCGCCTCTACGAGGAGAGCAAGGCGTGGCCCGAGCTGCGTGGCGTGATGCGCCGGCTCGCGGAGTGGGCCGAGGATGCTGGCGAGCGGCGCGCGCTGCTCGCGCGGGTCGCCGCGCTCGAGGAAGACCAGCTCGCGGCGCCGGCAGCGGCGATCACGACGTGGAACGACATCCTCACCGATCAGCCGATGGATGCCGGCGCGCTCAACGCGCTCGAGCGGCTGTACCAGCGCGGCGAGCAGTGGCGCGAGCTCGTCGACGTGCTCCGTCGCAAGCTCGATCACCATTCATCGTCGGCAGCTTCCGCGGCGGTGGCCGGGACGCTCGATACCTCGGCGCGTGATGTGCTCGCCCGGATCGCCGAGCTCCACGAGGTGATGCTCGAGGAGCCCGAGGAGGCGATCACCGCGTACCTCGAGATCCTCGACCGCGACAGCGAGGATCGCCACGCGCTCCTCGAGGTGGGGCGGCTCTATCGCGAGACCGGACGCCACGCTGACCTGCTCGACATCCTCGAGCGCCAAACCGCGCTGGGGCCTGCGCTGAACACCGCGCTGCAGATCGAGATCGCGCAGCTACTGAGCGGTCCGCTGATGCGGCCGATCGAGGCACTCGAGCGGTGGTCGACCGTGCTGCAGGCCGAGCCCGATCACCCGCAAGCGCTCGGCGCGGTCGAGGGCGCACTCGCGGACCCCGAGCTTCGCGTGATGGCCGCGGATATCCTGCGACCGGTCTACGACGCGACGAACCAGCACGAGCGTCTCGCGGTACTCCAGGAGCGGGCGGCCGAGTGGGCCGACGATCCGGCCGCGAAGCTGCGTGCGCTCGGTGAGGTCGTGAAGCTGCGCGAGCACCGGCTCGGCGACAAGGCTGGCGCGTTCGCCGCGCAGCTCATGATGCTCCAGCACGCGACGACCGAGCCCGAGCTGCCGACGGTGGTGGCCGACACCGAGCGGCTCGCCGGCGAGCTCGGCCGCGAGTCCGATCTGATCGATGCCTATCGCGAGATCGCGCCGAACGTCCTCGATGCCGACATCCAGCGCCGGCTCTACCTCGACGTCGCTGACCTCGCACGCGCAGTCCGCCACGACATGGCGCTCGCCCGCGAGTACTACCAGAAGGTCCTCGACGCCCAGCCTGACGACCGCCGCGCGCTGGTCGCCCTCGAGAGCATCTACCGCGACACCAACGACGACGAGCGGCTCACCGAGGTGCTGCTGCGCCAGGCCGACACCGCGTCCTCCGACGTCGAGGATCGCGTCGGCGCGCTCGTCGAGGCCGCTGGTCTCTACGTCGGGCTGGGGCGGCCGGACGACGCGATCGGCACGTGGGAGCAGGTGCTTGCGATCGCGCCCGAACGCCGCGATGCCGTCGAGGCGCTCGAGGCGCTCTATCGCGAGCAAGGTCGCTGGCCCGACGTCGTCGATCTCTACGAGCGGCGCCTCGGCTTTGCGACGTCGATCGAGGAGGCCGTCGCGCTGCGCGTCCAGCTCGGCGAGATCCACGAGAAGCAGCTGCGCGACTTCGAGACCGCGATCGACAACTTCAGCGCGGCGCTCAGCGGCGACTCGCGCAACACGACCGCGCTCACGGCGGTCGAGCGTTACCTCGTCGATCCCGACCTGCGCGTCGTCGCCGCCGAGGTGCTCGAGCCGATCTATGTCTCGCAGCAGCGCTGGCCCGAGCTGATCCGGGTCTACGAGGCGCGGCTCGAGAGCGCGACCGATCCCCGCGATCGGCTGAAGCTCACGCGCTACGTCGCGCGCCTCTACGAGGAGCAACTCGAGGACTTCGAGAGCGCGAGCCGGTGGTACGCGAAGGTGTTTCGCGAGGCGCCAAGCGACCCCGCGATCCGCGATCAGCTGCAGCGGCTGGCGTCGATGGTCGATAACTGGCGGTTCGTCGCCGAGACCTACCAGATGTATCTGGACGACGAGTCCGGTGACTCGGACGAGATCCGCGATGTCGCGATTGCCGCTGCCGCGATCTACGACCGCCGGCTCGGCGACGTCGACGCGGCGTATGTCGCCTATCGCCGCGCGCTCTCGATCACCATCGAGAATGCGGTGCCGAACGAGCGCGAGCTGCTGCGACGGCTCGAGGAGATGCTCGGGCGCGCGGGGAGGTGGAACGAGCTCGTCACGATCTACGAGGACGTGATCGGCCGCTCGGGCGATGACCTCCGCCGCGAGGCGCTGATCAAGCGTGCGCGCCTCCTCGAGGATGGCATCGCCGATCCCGTCCGCGCGATCGACGGCTGGCGCGAGGTCGTCCAGGCGACCGAGGGCGGCGAGACCCCGCTCGTCGAGCACGCGTACCGCGAGGCGGTCGGCGAGCTCGAGCGCCTCTATCGCGCGCGCAGCGCGTGGCGTGACCTCGTCGATCTGTTCGAGGCCCGGCTCGCGCGCTCGCAGCACCCGAACGAGATCGCCGAGATCCGGCTGCGGCTCGCCGATGTCTTCGAGACGAACCTCACCGACCTGCCGGCGGCGCTCGATCAGTACCAGCTCGTGATCGACGAGGGTCCGCTGTGGGAGCGGGCGGTCGCCTCGCTCGAGCGGCTCGTCGTCCACGACCAGTATCGCGAGCGGATCACCGAGCTCCTCGAGCCGGTCTACCGCGAGCAGGACTGGTGGCAGAAGCTCGTCGTCATCCTCGACGCCAAGCTCGACTTCGTGCGCGATCCGTCCGATCAGATCACGACGCTGCACGAGATCGCGCGGCTGCACGAGGAGCGCGGCGGTGCGCTCGATCTGGCGGTCGAGGCGCTCGCCCGGGCGTGGCGTATCGACGTCGCCGACGACGACAGTCTGCAGAAATTCCTGTCACTCGCGGCCAAGCTCGAGGCCTGGGACTACGCCGTGTCCCAGCTCGAGGAGGGCGCGGTCGGGGCTCCGAGCTCGGACCTCGGCGCCGGCCTGTGGGGGCGCGCGGCACAGATCCACGAGGCGCATCGCAACGATCTTCCGCGTGCGATCGCCGCATGGCGCAAGGTGGAGGAGGCGCGGCCCGACGACATGATCGCGCTCGCCGCGCTCGATCGGCTGCTCGCGATCGCCGGCCGTGTCGACGAGCTCGTCAAGGTTGTCGAGCGCCGCGCCGAGCTCACCGAGGACGGCGGTGTGCGCCTCGTCCTGCTGCACCGGGTCGCGGGGCTCTACGAGGAGGTCCTCGAGGACATCGGGCGCGCGATCGGTGCGTATCGCAACGTGCTCGCGGTCGACGACACCGATCTCGCCGCACTCGACGCGCTCGAGCGGCTCTATGCGATCTCGATCGCGAGCGGGGATCCCGCCTCGCAGAAGGCCGATGCGCGAGAGCTCGCGAGCACGCTCGAGCGCAAGATCGAGCTGACCACCGAGCTGGCGGCACGCCAGGATCTTCGACGGTCCGCCGCCGAGGTCTACGAGGTCAAGCTCGGCGACGACTACCAGGCGATCAGCCAGCTCACCGCGATGCTCGACGACGATGCCGGCGAGCAGCGCGCCCTCGCCGAGCTCGATCGGATCTACACGAAGCGCAAGATCTGGCCGGAGCTGCTCGATGTCGTCGACAAGCGCGCGCTGCTCGCGGCCAACACGCAGGACCGCGCGGACTTCGCGTTCCGCGCCGCACACATCGTCGAGACCGAGCTGTCGGACTCCGACGCCGCCGTGCCTCGCTACGGAGCGGTGCTACAGGTGCTCGCGACGCACGAGCCCGCGCGCGCCGCGCTCGAGGCGCTGATGCTGCGCGACGAGCATGTCGAGGCCGCCACGCCGATCCTCGAGCGCGTGTACCGCGCCGAGCGCAATGCACCAGGCCTCGTCCGCGTCTACGAACGCCGACTCGCGGGCAACGTCGGCGATGCGCGCGCCGACTGGGCGGCCCTCGCTGATGTCCACGAGTCGATCGCCGGCGCTCCGGCGGACGCGTTCGCAGTGTGGTCGCGCGCGATCGCCGCCGACCCCGAGGACACCGAGCTCCTCGCGCCGCTGCTGCGGCTTGCCGAGGTCGATCGGTCGGATCCGCCGGCGCTGTGGGGCGAGCTCGCGATGCGCCTCGATCAGCTCCTCGGGCAGTCGTTGCCACCGGACGCCGAGCAGCTCTACGCGATGCGACTCGGCCAGATCGCCGAGGACAAGCTCGGTAACGTCGAGGGGGCCGCCGCGGCGTACGAGCGTGCCTCGCATACCTCCGAACCGCGTCCCGCACTCGCTGCACTCGAGCGCGTGCTCGCGCATGCCAGCCGGTGGAACGAGCTCGCCGCCGTGCTGCGCCGGCAGGCCGACTCCGCCGAGAGCGACGCGCAGATCGCCGAGTATCTCTACCGGCTCGCCGATCTGCAGGAGACGACGCTGCACGATCCGCGCGCCGCGATCGCGGCCTATCGCGAGGTCCTGACGATCAACCCGTCACACCCGGGCTCGCGCGCGGCGCTCGAACGGCTGCTCCTCGCGTCGAGGGACGTGCCCGACATCCGCGGCGAGATCGTCGAGATCCTCGAGCCGCTGTTCGAGCAGGACGGCGACGCCGCACGGCTCGCCGGGGTCCTCGAGGCCCGCGTCGAGGTCACGCCAGATGCCATCGACCGCGCCGCGATCCTGCAGCGCCTCGTCGAGCTGTTCGAGGAGAAGCTCGCCGATCGTGGACGCGCGCTCGACGCCGCGCTGCGCTGGCTCGCCGTCGATCCGACCTCGAACCAGGCGCTTGCCGAGACCGATCGCCTCGCCGAGCGGCTCGGCCAGTGGCCCGAGGTCGCGGGGCGAGTCGCGACGATCGTCCACGCCCCGGATGCCAAGACGCGCGACCGCGAGACCCAGGTCGCGCTGCTCGGGTTCCTCGGCCGCATCCAGCGCGAGCGCCTCGGTCATCTCGACGATGCTGCCCTGACGTACCGCGCGGCCCTCGCACTCGATCCCGACGCGATCGCGCCGCTCGACGAGCTGATCACGATCCTGCGCCAGCGCGGCGACCAGGTCGCGCTCGCCGAGGCGCTGCGCCAGCGTGGCAAGGTCGTGGCCGAGACGCCCGAGAAGCGCGCCGCCTATGCGGAGGTCGCCCAGATCTGCGAACGCGCGGGCGATCGCGACGCCGCGATCGTCGCGTGGCGCGAGATCGCGGACCTCGACGATTCCGATCGCGGGGCGCTCGACGAGCTCGCGAGGCTCTATCGCGCCGCTGGCAATCGCAGCGAGCTCGCCGACACGCTCGGGCGCGCGGCCCGGCTCGCAGCGTCGCCGGACGACGAGAAGGCCCTGCGCGTCGAGCTCGCGCAGCTCGAGGCCGATGGCCCGCGCGCAGTCGCCGCGTGGCAAGGCGTCCTCGATATCGATCCCGACGATCTCTCCGCGCTCGCGGCGCTGCAGGCCGCCCACGCCCGCGCCAAGGACTGGATGGCGGTCGCCGATATCCAGACCCGGCGCCTCGCGCTCGCGAAGTCGACCTGGGACAAGGTCGCCATCCACGCCGAGATGGCACAGGTTGCCGAGCAGCACCGCGGTTCGGTCGACGACGCGATCGCCGCGTGGTTCTCCGCGCTCGACGTCGATGCCGCGCACAAGCCGGCGTTCGCCGAGCTCGAGCGCCTGCTCGCGGCCGGCGGCCGCCACCACGATCTCGTCGACCTCCTCGAGCGGTACGCCGAGCTGCAAGCGACGCTCGGTGATGGGCCCGCCGAGATCGCCGCCCTCGCGCGCGCCGCTGACGTCTGGGAATCCAAGCTCGACAACCCCGATGCCGCGGGCGAGATCCTCGAGAAGATCCTGCAGCGCGAGCCCGGCTCGGTCGCCGCGCTCACCCGGCTCTCGAAGATCTACGAGCGCGGGGGCGACTGGGACAAGTGCAAGGCAACGCTCGAGCAGGCACTCAAGTTGTCGCCGAGCGGGCGCGACGCGGCCGACCTGTTCTTCCGGCTCGGCGAGGTCGCGCGGGTCGGATTCGATCGTGACACCGGCGACGCCGAGACCGCGATCATGCACTTCCAGCAGGCGCTCAAGCACGATCCCTCGCATGCCGCGGCGATCACGGCGCTCGAGCAGCTCGCGCGCGATCGACGTGACACCACGCTGCTCGCCGACATGCTGCAGCGCCGCGTCGCCATGGTCCACGTACCGACCGAGCGCGTCGCGATCCTCGTCGAGCTCGCCGAGCTCGAGCGCAAGGCCGGACGCAATGACGCTGCGCTCGCCGCCCTCGCGAAGGCCGCCGAGGATGCGCCTGGCGACGCCCGGATCCTCGCGCCGCTTGCCGATCTCTACTTCGCGGCAAGCCGGTTCGACGAGGCCGCGCCGATCTACGCGCAGCTCGCCGACGAGGCCAAGGCCGCTCGTCGCATGAAGGACGTCGCGCGGTTCCGCGGGCGCCAGGGCGGCATCCTCGAGGCACGCGGCGACGTCAAGGGCGCGCTCGCCGCGTACGAGGAAGCGCTCCGCGTGAACCCGACCGACGTCGCGACGATGTCGGGCCTGGGACGGCTCTACTTCGAGGCGCAGGACTGGGAGAAGGCTCGCAAGATCTACCAGTCGCTCGTGCTGCAGAACATCGAGTCCGATGCGGGCGTGACCAAGGCCGAGGTCTACTGGGCGCTCGGCAAGATCCACCTGCAGCTCGGTCAGCCGCCGAAGGCGAAGAGCATGTTCCAGCGCGGCCTCGAGATCGAACCGCACAACCAGCGCCTCAAGGAGGCGCTCTCGTCGCTGTCGTAACCGCCAAGGTTTCGAGAAGCGCCTGAGGAGGCGTTTGCCGTCGCGCTTCGTCGGGTGCTCGACGTGAGCTTCCGTGCGCCGCCTGTTCCAGAGGTTGGAACGCCAAGACGCCGAGACGCCAAGGCAGGTTTGGAGGTTCGCTCGCGCGGCGGGTACGTGTGCACGGAACGCTGTCAGGGCGTCGGCGTGAAGCGGGACGGCTACGCAGGGACTGGGACTACAGCGTCGTGTTGGTCTCGACCGCTAGCTGCTCGGCGCGTTGCTTGGCGGCCGCCTCGAACACGGTGCACGTGTTGTTGCGGATCACCCACGTCGCCTCGTTGGCGCAGAGATCGATATCGTGGATCTCGCACTCGACGTCATCTTCGTCGACGAGCAGCGCGTCGTAGAAGTCGCAGGGCACGCCGAGCACGAGCTCCTCGTCGGGCAACAGGACGTCGCCGCGCAACAAGTTCGGGCCCCAGTCTGGATCCCCGGCGGGCGTCAGGTAGATCTCGTAGATCGCGTAGTCGGAGTCATTGAAGACGACGAGAGACGCGTCGGGGATCACGGTGGTCCCGCCGCCGCCGCCGCCGCCGTCGCCCGCGCAGCCAGCTGCGATTCCAAGGGACACCAGCGATGCGAGGACCGGCGCGAGTAAGCGATGAGTCTGCATGTCGATCAGTCGAGCAACCGTCGTGCCCGCGGCGACCGGCGCCGTTCGCGCGCGCGGACGATCGAGATGTGCGAACTCGCGTCGCGCTGCGCGCGCGAGCGCACTGGGTGATCCTCTGACCGCGACCAGTTCCTCAGCGGCCGCACTGCGCCGCGGCACGCTTCGCGGCCGACGCGCTCTGACTGCCACTGCGCGCGATGATCACGAGCTTCGCCTTCGCGCTCGGCGGGCACGCCGGGCCGAGCGCGCCGAGGCCGAGCGCGGCGGCGGACACGATCTCGGGAAACGCGGAGTTGTCGAGCGCCGCCTCGAGCGCGGC
>JACCTC010000245.1 GCA_013812655.1 Deltaproteobacteria bacterium
GCACGGTCGCGTCGCGGTACTCGCACCGGCAGCGGCGTTCGCGGCATGGCCCGCGCTGCGCGGCGTCGCGCATCCGCTGCCCGATGATGTCGCCGGCATGGCGCGGGAGCTGTACGCGGCGCTCCGCGCTCTCGACACCGCGCAGGTCGATGTGGTGATCGCCGCGTTGCCTCCCGATGCAGGCCTGGGCGAAGCTGTTGCCGATCGGTTGCGACGAGCTGCCGGTCCGCGAAGGACCTGACGAAGGACCCGTTCATGAGCGTACGTGTCGGCATCATCATGGGCTCGCAGAGTGATTGGGCCACGATGAAGCACGCGGCGGATGTGCTCACCGAGCTCGGCGTCGGCCACGAGACCAAGGTCGTCTCGGCGCATCGCACGCCCGATCTGCTGTTCGATTACGCGGAGAATGCGGAGAGCCGCGGCATCTGGGTGATCATCGCGGGCGCGGGTGGCGCGGCACACCTGCCCGGGATGACCGCCGCGAAGACGCGGTTGCCGGTACTCGGCGTGCCGGTGCAGAGCAAGGCGCTGTCCGGCCTCGACTCGCTGCTGTCGATCGTGCAGATGCCGCGCGGCATCCCGGTCGGCACGCTCGCGATCGGCGATGCCGGTGCAGCGAATGCGGGGCTGCTCGCCGCGGCGATCATCGCGCTCCACGATCCCGAGGTCGCGGGCAAGCTCGACGCGTATCGCAAGGCGCAGACGCAGCGCGTCCTGGAAGAGAAGCTCCCGTGAAGCCGCTCGTGCCGGGCGCCACCATCGGAGTGCTCGGTGGTGGACAGCTCGGCCGGATGCTCGCGGTCACCGCGCGGCAGATGGGCTACCGCATCGTCGTGCTCGATCCGAGCTCGCGGTGCCCGACCGCGCAGGTCTCCGACGGGGTCGTCGTCGGCGCGCTCGACGATGTGGACTGTGCGAAGCACCTCGCACGGCAGGTCGACGTGATCACGCTCGACACCGAGCACGTGCCCGCCGAGCTGCTCGCCGAGCTCGAGACGATCGTGCCGGTGCGACCGGGCGCCGCCGTGCTGCGCACGATCCAGGACCGGCTCGTCCAGAAGCAGTTCCTCGATCGCATCGGCTTGCCGCAGGCCGCGTGGGCACCGGCGGGTAACGCAGGCGAGCTCGACGCCGCGCTCGCCCGGCTCGGCCGCCCGGCGATCCTCAAGGTCCGGCGCGCCGGCTACGACGGCAAGGGTCAGGTCCGGATCGACGAGACCGATGATGCTGCGACCCAGCTCGCGAAGCTGCGCGGCGAGCCGGCCGTTGTCGAGGAGCTCGTGCGCTACGTCCGCGAGATCTCGGTCGTGCTCGCGCGCGGGCTCGATGGCTCGCACCGGATCTATCCGATCGCCGAGAACGTGCACCGCCGCCACGTGCTGCACACGACGCGCGCCCCGGCGCCGATGTCGGAGCCCCAGCGCGCGCGGGCCGAGGCGATCGCGGTCACCGTCGCGGACTCGCTCGCGCACGTCGGCGTGATGGCGGTCGAGCTGTTCGAGCTCGCCGATGCTCGCTTGCTCGTCAACGAGATCGCGCCGCGCACGCACAACAGCGGCCACTACACCTACGGTGCGTGCGCGACGTCGCAGTTCGAGCAGCACGTGCGCGCGATCTGCGGGCTGCCGCTCGGCGATCCGCGGGCGACCACGGGCGCGGTGATGATCAACCTGATCGGCGATCTGTGGGCCGCCGGCTCGCCGGCGTGGCACCACGTGCTGTCGCGTCCGGACGCCCACCTCCACCTGTACGGCAAGGACATGCCGGCGCCCGGTCGCAAGATGGGCCACGTCCTGCTCCTCGACGACGACACCGACCGCGCGCTCGCCGGCGCGGACGCGCTGATAGCGCAGCTAACCCTGCGGGCGTGATAGCTTTCGCGGGGGGCATGCCCACGCTGGTCTACTCGGATGCCGACGGCCGCGACCGGTCATTCGCGCTCGGATCCGAGCCCGTGACCGTCGGGCGTGCGCCGGACTGCGCGATTCGCAGCCAGGATCCGCGGGTGTCGCGCATGCACGCGCGGTTCTACGTCGACCAGGGCTCGTTGTGGATCGAGGATCTCGGCAGCACGCACGGCGTCTACGTCGGGCCCAACAAGGTCATGCGGGCGCAGGTCCCGACGGGAGAGATGATCCTCGTCGGCAGCCTGCTGATCCGGCTCGTCCCGCCGAGCGGCACGATGCCGCCGCCGATGGGGCTGCACGGCACGCTCGCGACCTGGCTCGATCTCGAGCGCAAGACACGCGCGGCGGTCGAGGAGGAGCGCGACGCGTTCGCGCAGCGCGTCGGCGAGCTGCACCAGCTCCTCGCCGCGAAGGCCGAGCCTGGAACCGGCCGCACGCTCAAGCCCGACGACGCGGGTGACACCCAGCAGGGCATGTCGGGCGCGGCCGCCGAGGCGGTGCGGC
>JACCTC010000333.1 GCA_013812655.1 Deltaproteobacteria bacterium
GGCGGCGGCGACGACATCCGCGCGCAGCTGCTCGACACCCTCGGCGATCACGACGTCTGCGGGTGCGAGCGCGGTCGCACGCGCGACGAGATCGAGCGCATCCCGGTTCTTGCCCGCGCGCGAGTCCATCTGCGCGAGGTGCAGCGCCGCGCGGCCAGCGAGCGGTGCCGGCGAGTCAGGTGACGCGAGCACGCTCTCGAACGCAGCGCGCGCCGCAGCCGGATCGCCCGCGAGCTCGGCGATCACGCCGGCGACGAAGGCCGGTGCGGTGCCGTCGAGCTCGGTCGTCACGCCACGCGCAGGATCGGCGGCGCTGCGACCGGGCTCGTGGATCGCAGTCGTCGGCACCCGCGGATGCTCCTCGTCCGCGCAGCCGAGCGCGAGCAGCGCGAGGGCCACCAGCGACGCGCGAAGCACGGCTCTGTCACGCGCCGCGCACATGTCAGCCCGGCTTCGCCCAGCGGACGGCCTCGCGCGGCACGTCGAGCTTGTAACCAGCACCGTGGATGGTCACGAGCCAGCGCGGCCGCTCGGGCTCGTCCTCGAGAGCGCGACGCAGCTTGACGAGGTGGTTATCGACGGTGCGCGTGTTCGGATAATCCTCGTAGCCCCACGCCTCGTCGAGCAGGACATCGCGGCTGACGACCTCGCCCGGTCGCCGCGCGAATACCTTCAGGATCGAGAAGGCGCGGCTCGGCAGATCGATACGCTTGCCGGCGCGGCGGACGACCTGGCCGACGAGATCGATCTCGATCTCGCCAAACACGACACCGATCGGCTCGGTCGTGTCGCCCCCGGCACGGCGCAGCACCGACGCGACGCGCGCGAGCAGCTCCATCAGCGAGAACGGCTTGGTGACGTAATCGTCGGCGCCGAGCTCGAGGCCGCGCACGCGATCGAGCTCCGCACCACGCGCGGACAGGATGATCACCGGAACCCGGCGCGCCGGTCCGCGCGTGCTGCGGATCCGCCGACACACCTCGAAGCCGTCGATGTCGGGCAGCATGACGTCGAGCACGACGAGATCGAACTGGCCACTGATCGCGCGCTCTGCACCCTCGGCGCCGCGCCCGACGACCTCGACCTCGTAGCCCTTGGCCGCCAACGTGTCCTCGAGCCCCATGCGGATCGACGGATCGTCCTCGATGACCAGGATGCGCGTCATGCGACCTCCTGGACCCGCGGCAGCCGGATCGTGAACGTCGCGCCCTCACCGACCACCGACTCGACGTCGACGGTGCCGCCGAGCGCCTCGACGTGACGCTTGACAAGCGCGAGCCCGAGCCCGGTGCCCTCGATGTTCGAGCGGTACGCTTCGGGCGCACGATAGAACTCGCGGAAGATCCGCCCCTGCTCGGCGGCCGGGATGCCCAGCCCGTGATCGCGGACCCGGATCCACGCGCTCGCGGCATCGGCCCCGACGCTGACCTCGATCGGCTTGTCGACGCCGCCATACTTGGCCGCGTTCGTGACGAGGTTCAGCACGGCCTGGACGATCACGTCCCGGTCGACCTCGACGTCCGCGCGCATGGCCTCGGGAGACACCTCGATCTCGACCGGATTGCGCCCGCCGGTCTCGGAGTCTCGCAGGATCTCGAAGGTCGCGATCGCGTGACGGGTGACCTGGGCGATCGGGTGTCGGCTCGGAATGTAGCGGCGGGTCCCACGCTCGATCTGGGCGTAGTCGAGGAGGTTCGCGATCAGGAGCCCGAGCCGGTGGCTCTCCTGGACGATCACCCCCTGGTAGCGCGCCATCTTCGCGGGATCGCCCTGGGCGACGCCCTGCTCGAGCATCTCCGCGAACATCCGGATCGAGGTCAGCGGGGTCTTGAGCTCGTGCGATACGGTGGACACGAAGTCGCTCTTGAGTTGCGCGAGCTCGCGGGCGCGGACCGCGGCGCGGATCGTCGCGAGGATACCGAGGCCGAGCGCGAGCGCGAGCGTCGACGTGTAGATCACGTGCCGCCGCGATCGCTTCCGGATCACCTCGTCGAGCGGATCCGGATCGGCCTTGGGGTTCACGATCGCGAGCGACAGGTGCGGCAGCGCGGTCCCGAGCGGTACCTGCGAGATCGTTCGCAGGTCGGGCCGCGGCGAGGCGCCGGCCGGCAGCACGAGCGGATGCGCGCCGCGAGCGACCGCATCCTCGGGGGTCCACGCGGCCGCAGCCTCGAGCGTCGGCGCGTCGACGGCGATGCCGATCACGCCGCCATCAGGGCGCCGACGGTAGACGAGTGTGCGCGCAGGCTCTCGAAACGCAGCGCGCCCGCGCGAGGTCGCGGCGGCGGTCCGCGCGATCTCGGCGACATCATCGAGGAGGCCGGCGGCGGCACGGGCCTCGTTGCGCATCGCCGCGACGTTCTCGTCGAGCTCGGCACGCCGGCGCGCCTGCTCCGGCGATAGCGAGCGCGCTGATCGATCGAGCCGGTCGCGCAGCCGCGTCAGGACGCCGACGCGAAAGATCGCGTCGAGCGCGTAGCGACCACCGAGCACATCCTCGGCGACCGCGAGCAGCGCGTCCGGTCCCGCCGCCTCGGCACGCAGGGTGGCGACCACGAGCCGAACCGGCATGCTCTCGATCGTGCGCTCGGCGAACCGCCGCTCGAGATCCGCGAGGGCCTGGTTCGCGCGTGCCGGATCGCCGAGGGCCCGGTGTGCGCGCGCGAGGCCGATCAACGCAGACGGACCGGTATCGTCGAACGC
>JACCTC010000355.1 GCA_013812655.1 Deltaproteobacteria bacterium
TCATCCGGGCCGCCGGTGCGCGGCTCGACGCAGGTCAGCGCCCACAGCGCGAGCGCATCGTCGCCGGCGGGCAGGCTCGCGCCGTGGCGCGCCTCGGTGGTCCATGCGGCGGGCAGGGCGGCTCGCACGGTCGCGAGTCGCGCGCGAAGCGTACTGTCAGGTTGCCAGCGCCAGATCGCGGCACGCTCGGCACGGCTCGCGCGACCGATCGCGGCGAGCAGATCGGGCAACCCCGACTTCGTGCGCGCGGTGACCGGGATGACATCGCAACCGAACAGCGCGGCGAGCGCCTTCGGATCGGGCGTCGCGCTCGCTGCCTCGTCGACCATCGTCATCGCGACGACGCAGCGCGCGCCGAGCTCCTGGCACTGCAGCAGGAAGTACGATGACTTCGCGACCTGCGTCGCGTCGATGCAGATCACCACGACATCCGGCACGCCCGCACCGGCGACGCCGACGATCGAGTCGAACGCGATCTGCTCCTCGGAGCTCCGCGCATTGAGGCTGTACGTCCCCGGGACGTCGTGGATGTCGGCGAGGCGCGCGCCGGGTAGCGAGATCGAGCCCGCGCGGCGCTCGACCGTGATGCCCGGGTAGTTCGAGACCTTCGCGGAGAGCCCGGTCAGCGCGTTGAAGAGGGTGGTCTTGCCGACGTTGGGATTGCCCGCGAGTATGATCTGAAGGCGAGCGGTCACGTGACCTCGATCTGGGTCGCCTCGGCACGCCGGATCGACCACTGGCCGCCGCGTACCTCGATGCGAAGCGGATCGCCGAGCGGCGCGATCGTCACGAGCTTGACGGCGACGCCCGGTACGAGCCCCATCTCGAGCAGCCGGCGCCGGAACGCGCGTGGCCCGGACACCTCGCGCACGGTCGCCGTCTGTCCCAGCGCGAGCTCGGCGAGTGACGACACCGCCTGAGAGCTACCATTCTTGAAAATGGTTTTCAATCTCGCGTTTGCCGGCTCCCGCCGTATGTGTCCGAGATCGCACAGAGGCGGTTGCGGCTCGGGCGCAATTCTCGCGCGCCGTCGCCGCGATGCTACATTCGATCTCACCGATGCACACGGCGCAGCAGACCCTCCTGCTCAACCAGGGCTTCGAGCCGATCAAGGTCATCTCGTGGCAGCGGGCGATCACCTTGCTGTTCCTCGGCAAGGTCGAGGTGCTCGAGGAGTACGACCACGGCATCCGGTCGGTGAGCCTCATCATCAAGATCCCGGCGGTCGTTCGCCTGCTGCGGGCGTTCCGCCGACACGCCCGGCCGGTGAAGTTCTCGCGCGTCAACATCTACGCGCGCGACAACTACAAGTGCCAGTACTGCGGCAAGAAGGCCGCGATCACCGACCTGACCTACGATCACGTCGTGCCGCGCTCGCAGGGCGGGATGACCGAGTGGACGAATATCGTCACCTGTTGCTACCTGTGCAATCGCAAGAAGGGCGGGCGGACGCCGCGCGAGGCAGGCATGGCGCTACTGACGCCGCCGACCCAGCCGAACTGGGTGCCCGCGGTCGCGATCCGGGTATCGCTGAAGAGCGTGCCCGACGCGTGGCGCGATTATCTGTACTGGACCGGCGAGCTCGATAGCGGTCCCGACTGCTGACGCCGTGCGGATCTGCTTCGTCTGCACGGGCAACATCTGTCGATCGCCGACAGCCGAAGGCGTCATGCGTGCGCTCGTCCGCGCGGCGGGCCTCGAGGATCGCATCACGATCGAGAGTGCCGGCACCGGCGCGTGGCACGTCGGCGAGCTCCCCGATCCACGGTCGCGCGCGGCCGCCGCCCGCCGCGGGCTCGATCTGTGCTCGCGCGCGCAGCAGCTCACGCGCGCCGATCTCGACCGCTTCGATCTTCTGCTCGTGATGGACGCAGACAACCTGCGCGCGGTGCGCAGCCTCGTCGGCGCGCGGACGACGCCGGAGGTCCGGCTCCTGCGTAGCTTCGATCCCGCGTCACCGGTCGACGCGCACGTGCCGGATCCGTACTACGACGCCGACGACGGCTTCGAGGTCGTGCTCGATCTCTGCGAGCGCGCGTGCGCCGGCGTGCTCGCGTATGCGCGATCACGGCCATGAAGATGTGGCAGCGCGAGCTCGCCGCCGCGATCGGCGCGCGGGTCACAGCGGTCGAAGCGGTGACCGGTGGCGACATCAACGAGGCCTACCGGGTCCGGCTCGCAGATGGCCGCGTCGTGTTCGTGAAGACCCATGCGAACCCGCCGCCCGGCATGTTCGCGACCGAGGCTGCGGGGCTCGACTGGTTACGCACCGCGCCGCTGCGCGTGCCGCGCGTCCTCGCGAGCGCCGAGACGTTCCTCGCCCTCGAGTGGATCGACGTCTCGGCGAAGGGTCGCGACTTCGACGAGGCCCTCGGCCGCGGGCTCGCGGGACTTCACCAGAGCGGTGCGCCGACCTTCGGGCTCGCCGGCGAGAGCTACCTCGCGACGCTGCCACAGGACAACACGCCGACGACCGACGGCGTCGCGTTCTGGATCGACCAGCGCGTACGGCCTCTCGTCGAACGCGCGATCCGCGCCGGCTCGATGCCCGACGCCCGTGCAGACCTCGACCGCCTGCGTGCGCGCCCCGATCGATTCGGGCCGCCGGAGCCGCCCGCGCGGCTGCACGGCGATCTGTGGTGGGGCAACGTGATCGCAGAGATGGGTGCGCCGGTGCTGATCGATCCCGCGGTCTACGGCGGTCACCGCGAGGTCGATCTCGCGATGCTGGCGCTGTTCGGCGGCGTGCCGCCCGCGCTGATCGCCGCCTACCACGAGGTGTTTCCGCTCGCCGATAGCTGGCGCGATCGCGTCACGCTCTGGCAGCTCTATCCGCTGGCCGCCCACGCCGTGCTGTTCGGCGGTGGCTACGGCGCCCAGGTCGCACGCGCGCTCGCCAGCCTCGCCTGAGGCTGCGCCGAATGAGAGAGATTGACCGTTAGACGTCGGGCGGGTCGGTAGTGCCCCGCGCGTGGTCGCGATAAGCATCCGCATGCCCGATTGCGATGTCATCTCGACGGCCGCGAGCGCGCTGGCCGATCGTGTCATGGAGGCCGCGCGCGTGCTGACCCGCAATGGCGAGGCGATCGACGATCACCAGGTCGTCGTCGATCGCGTCGCGTACGTCGCGACCGAGGCGCGCGTGATTGCCGAGCTCGCGCGGTTGCCTGGCGAGCTCGCTGCCGTGGCAACGGTCGCGGCCGCCGAGCTCGCCGCCGCGCTCCCACACCGGCTCGCGCCGATCGCACCCGCGCTCGGCCTCGGGCTCGAAGATCTTCGCTACGACGACGCCGCCGCGACCGCGATCGCCACCGGGATCGCACCGGAGGCCGTCGAGGCGATCGGCATCGCGATGATCGCATCCGCGGGCCGGCAGCCGTGGCCGCTCGACGAGATGCTCGGCGAGGTCCGTAGCAACGTGCGCGCGTTTGCCGAGCGCGAGATCATGCCGCACGCCGAGCACATCCATCATCACGACGAGCTCGTGCCCGAGCGGTTCATCACCGAGATGGCGAAGCTCGGCTACTTCGGGCTCTCGGTCCCCGAGAAGTACGGGGGGCACGAGCTCGGCAACCTCGCCATGATCCTGACGACCGAGGAGCTGTCGCGGGCCTCGCTCGCCGCGGCGGGATCGCTGATCACGCGCCCCGAGATCCTCGCCAAGGCGTTGCTCGCTGGCGGCACCGAGGAGCAGAAGCAGACCTGGCTGCCACGTCTGGCGTCGGGCGAGATCATGGCCGCGATCTCGGTCACCGAGCCGAACACCGGATCCGATGTCGCGTCGGTGAGCTGCCGCGCCGAGCGCGCCCCCGGCGGCTGGACGATCACGGGTGCCAAGGCATGGTGCACGTTCGCCGGCCGCGCCGACGTGATCGCACTGCTCGCCCGTACAGGAGAGCCGAGCGAAGGCGCCCGCGGCCTGACGCTGTTCATCGTCGACAAGCCGCGGTTCCTCGGCCACGAGCTCGAGGCCAGCCAGCCCGGTGGCGGCACGCTCTCGGGCAAGGCCGACCGCACCCCCGGCTACCGCGGGATGCACTCGTTCACCCTCGCGTTTGACCGCTGGCTCGTGCCCGACGCGCAGGTCGTCGGTGGTGAGGCCGGCCTCGGCCGCGGCTTCGCCTTGCAGATGGCAGGGTTCGCGGCGGGTCGGCTCCAGACCGGGGGCCGGGCGTGTGGCGTGACGCAGGCCGCCGTCGAGCACACCGCGAAGTACGTGGCGGAGCGCAAGCAGTTCGGGCGGCCGATCGGCGACTTCGGGCTGACCCGCTACCACCTCGGGCGCATGGCCTCGCGGCTCGCCGCGGCCCGGGCGATCACGTATGCCGCCGCGGCCGCGATGGACGGTGACGAGCGTGCGGCCGCCCCGCTCGCCGCCATGGCGAAGCTGTTCGCGTGCGACGTCGCCGTCGAGGTGACCCAGCTCGGGCAGCTGCTGCACGGCGGCTGGGGCTACGCGGAGGAGTACCCGATCAGCCGGTGTGTCACGGACGCGCAGGTGCTCCCGATCTTCGAGGGCGTGAAGCCGATCCTCGCCCTCAAGGTGATCGGCCGCTCGATCCTGACGCGCTGACGGAGGGAGATCGAACGCGAGATCTTCTCGGTAGGGGTAGGCGAACGGCTTGTGATCAAACCGCCGTAAAGCGCAACAGCTACCGCTACAAGGCTTCCCAATTGTCGACGCACCCACCTATGATGGGTGCCTCATGAGGAAACTTTTCGCGTGGCTAGGAGCAGCCATGCTGGTGGGGCTTTGTTCGTCGACTGCACACGCAGGCGATCCACTCAAGCCATACGTCGTGCTCGCCCTCGACACATCGGGCTCGATGAACATCGCGACCGGATCAGGACCACCGAGCTGTGGTGGACCCGACACGCGGATCAACCACGCGCGCTGCGCGATCAATCGCATCGTCAACAGCTACGGCGACATCGTGTTCGGCCTCGGCCGCTTCCGCATGGCGATGGGCGGTACGTTCCCGAGCTGCACGCTGACCGGCGCGGGAACGAGCGGCAGCAGTACGTGTAATACGACGACGAACATGTTCGAGCTGCTGTCGGCGGTCGTCGACGGTGACAACGAGAAGGCTGCGGTCTGGACCGACGGCACGATCAACACGTGCACGCAGGTCGGCAGCGATCCCGAGATCTGGGGCGCGGCTGGCAACACGCCACTCGAGGGCACGCTGAGCGGCGCGAAGGCCTACTGGCAGGGCCTCCAGGGCCAGAACTTCACGATCTGGCCGACGAACCTCCCTGGCTATAACCCGATCGTCAACGATCCGCTGGCGCAGAGCTTTCTCCCGAAGCCCGGCAAGCCCGCCAGCTGCAACCCGAACCCGACGACGTGCGACGCATCGGCGGGCTGTACGTCGGCGACGAACTGCTGCTGCCTCGAGCAGTGCCGCCCGTACATCACGATCTTGCTCACCGACGGTGACGAGACCTGCGGCGGCAATCCGCCGACCGCCGCCGACTCGCTGCTGCGCACCGACATCGGGACGGGCTCGTCCACGCGTCGCTACCGGATCGAGACCAAGGCGATCGGCTTCGGCATCCCCCCGGGCGACGCCGACGTCGAGGCGATCGCACAGGCCGGTGGCGAGCCCAATGGTGTCGGCAACGAGGGTTTCTACGCGAGCGACGAGGCCGGCCTCCAGCTCGCGATCTCCGCGATCCTCGCCGACGCGATCCGCACCGAGAGCTGCAACAACCTCGACGACGACTGCGACGTCCTGATCGACGAGGACTTTCCCGGCAAGGGCTCTGCGTGCAACAACGACAAGCTCGGCATCTGCCGCGTCAACGGCGCGCAGGAGTGTCGCGCGGATGGCACCGGGCTGCGCTGCAACGCGGGCGCCGTCGCGCCGTGCACGAATTCGGGCTCGAACGGCCTCGCCTGCAGCGTCACGAACACCGCGGGTGCGACCGTGGTCGGCACCTGCCAGGCGGGCATCTGCAACCCGACCACTCAGACCGAGGTCTGCAACACGCTCGACGACGACTGCGATGGCAAGATCGACGAAGGCCTCAACAACTGTGTTTGCTCTCCGCAGGGCGAGCAGTGCGACAACGACGACGACGACTGCGATGGCCGGATCGATGAAGGCATCGTACGCCCGTGCGGTACCGGTACCTGTCAGGGAACCGAGACGTGCGCCGCGGGCGTGTTCGGTGGCTGCACGGCCCAGACGCCGACGACCGAGATCTGCAACGGCCTCGACGATAACTGCGACGGTGTCCGCGACGGCTTCAACCAGGGCTGCTCGACGATGCCGCCGTTGCCGCCCGAGAACTTCGCCATCGATGACCCGCGCAATAACCCCGGTCACCCGACGAACAACCCGATCCCCGAGAACATCTGCCAGCCCGGCGTCAAGAACTGCCCGGCGAACGTCGGCCCGCCCAACAACTTCGGGGCGTGCCAGGGCGAGATCAAGCCGTGCAACGGCGCGACGCCGTGCGTCGACACCTGCGATGGCCTCGACAACGACTGCGACAACGACATCGACGAGAACTTCACGCCGGCCGACTGCTCGACGAACTGCGGTGTCGGCACGACCTCGTGCATCAACGGTGTCGTCCAGTGCAACACGAGCGCGGCGCAGAACGATCCGACGTGCAACAACGTCGATGACGACTGCGACAACATCTTCGACGAGGACTGGGTCTCTCCCGGCACGTGCGGCGCCGGCCCCCCACCGACTGTCTGCAACGGCCTCATCAAGTGCATCAACGGCGCCGAGGTCTGCGTCGGCGACACGATCGCGCAGGAGAGCTGCAACTGCGACGACGACGACTGCGACACCAAGGTCGACGAGGGCTCGACGTGTCCGACCGGCGCGACGTGCTCGAACTGCCAGTGCGCGTTCCCGTGCGCCGAGGGCGAGTTCCCGTGCCCGATGGGCAAGTTCTGCAAGGACCAGTTCTGCATCGCCGACCCGTGCTTCGGGGTGACGTGCCCGAACGTCAACGGCGACAAGCAGGTCTGCCGGCCGAACGCCAACGGCAACGCCGCGGTCTGCGTGACCGCTTGCTCGATCGCGCAGTGCAACCAGGGCGAGGTCTGCATCGGCGCCACCGGCGAGTGCAAGCCCGACAACTGCGTGACGTTCCCCGATCGCTGCACGGCGCAGCAGAACTGCATCGCCGGCGTTTGCGTGACGAATCTCTGCCAGGGTGTGAACTGCCCGACCGGCGAGTACTGCATCGGCGGCCAGTGCTACGGCAGCTGCGCTGGCGTCGAGTGCGACACGGGCCAGCGCTGCCGCATGGGCATCTGCGAGGCTGACCCGTGCGGTGGACCGTGCCCGTTCGGCAAGGTCTGCATCGAGGCGGACGGGATGTGCAAGACCGATCCGTGCACGCTGATCCCCTGTCAGACCGGCGAGTACTGCAACCCGCAGACGGTCATGTGCGAGCCCGACCCGTGCGTCGGCACTGCATGTCCGGACCCGAGCGAGGTCTGCAAGGCCGGCACGTGCGTCGATCCGCAGTCTCTGCTGCCTGACGCCGCGCCGGAGATCCGCGTCACCACCGGTGGTGGCGGTGGCTGTAACACCAGCAGCGGTCAGGGCCTCGGCCTGCTCTTCGGGCTCGCGCTGCTGGCGGGTGCTCGCAGACGGCGCGTGACCCGGCGTGCGACCGGAGGTCGGTCGTGAAGATCGGCGCGCGCGTCCTGTTCATGATCGGCTTCCTGGCGGCCAGCGCCTCGGCGCTGTCGTGCAACGTCAACGACTACTGCCTCAACTGCGCGGTCGACGGTGACGGTGGTCTGGGCGATGGTGGCGACGGCGATGCGATCGACTCGAGCATCGACGCCCCCGACGCGAGTCCGTGCATGCCGACCGGCAGCGAGGTCTGCGACGGCGACGACAACGATTGCGACGGCAACGTCGACGAGGGATCGCTGCCGACGATCGGCGAGCTCTGCGCCGAGCAACGCGGCGAGTGCGCGGGCGGCATCAACCAGTGCGTCAACGGCGGGGTGACTTGCACCAAGCCAGCGATGCCCGAGCTCTGCGACAACAAGGACAACAACTGCAACGGCGTGGTCGACGAGGGCGATCCGGGTGGTGGCGCCAAGTGCGGCACCGATCTCGGCGAGTGCATCGCCGGCACGAACCGCTGCATGAACGGCGTGCTGAGCTGCATCGGCGCGACCGGCGGCACGATGGCGCCGTTCGGAACCTCCGAGTCGTGCAACGCGAAGGACGACGATTGCGACGGCAGCTTCGACGAGGGCCTCACGAGCCTCGGCGCGTGTGGCGGCGGTCCGTTCGCCGATCCGAACGCCGGCATGTGTCAGCAGGGAACCCGGATGTGCATGGGCGGCGGCATCGTCTGCGTCGGGTCCGTGGGTCCAGCGTTCGAGCTCTGTGACGCCGCGGATCAGGACTGCGACGGCGACAGCACGAACGGCTACAGCCTGCAGACCGATCCCAACAACTGCGGTACCTGCGGCAACGAATGTGATCTCGCGAATGCGACGAATGGCTGCGCGAGCGGCACGTGCACCATCGCCGCGTGTGACCAGGGCTTCCACAACAACGACGGCGCGACCAACAACGGCTGCGAGTTCGGGCCGTGCACCATCCAGGGTAACGAGGTCTGCAACAACGTCGATGACGACTGCGATGGCGTGGTCGACGACAACCTCACGATCCCGCCGGCGAGCTCGTTCTGCCGGACGATCGGCGAGTGCACGACCGGCACCACGGTCGTGTGTGGCGGCGCGAACGGCCTGCGCTGTAGCTACGCCGATCCCGACGTCTCCGACGACAACATGGGCAACATCCTCGCCGAGACCCAGTGCGATGGCCTCGACAATGACTGCGATGGCGTCGTCGACGAGGGCCAGCCGAACCTCGGCCAGGCGTGCGACAACGGCCTCCAGGGCGCCTGCCAGACGACCGGCGTGTTCGTGTGTCCCGCGAGCGGTACCGGCGCGGCGGTCTGCAATGCCCCGCCGGGCGGCGCCGCGAGCGCCGAGCTCTGCGACGGCATCGACAACGACTGCAATGGCACCATCGATGACGGCGCGATCACAGGTGACCTCGCAGGCCAGCAGTGGGTGACCATTCCAGGCTCGACCAAGGAGATCATGAAGTACGAGGCATCGCGGCCGGACGCGAGAGCTGCGGCGGACGGCACGCAGACCACACACGTGTGCTCGCGTCCAGGCGTGCTGCCGTGGACGAACATCACCTACCCGCAGGCCGTCGCCGCGTGCAGCGGTGTCGGCGCGACGCTGTGCAGCGAGGCGGAGTGGCAGTCGATGTGCTCGCCTTCCGTGACCTACCCGGTCGCAGGCCCGACGGGCACCACCGACTTCGTCTTCATCGAGGCCGAGAACGCGCTCACCAGGACCACCGGCACCGCGACCGGCGGTAGCGATAGCTGGACCGTGCAGAACACCCAGGACTTCTCGGGCGTCAGCGCGCTGCGTGCGCTCTCGGATAACGGCACGTTGGTCAGCGTCGCGAACGCGCCGGCGAACTCGGCGCGGCTGGACTTCACGGTCACGATGGCGGCGAGCACCCAGTATGCGGTGTGGGTCCGGATGATGGGGCTTGGCCAGTGCTCGTCGACAAGCTCGACGGTGTGCAACGGCAACTCCGACTGCCCGGGCAGCGAGACCTGCCAGACCAACCAGAACACCACGAGCGACACGCTGTACGTCGGGCTCAACGGCGCGACCATCAGCACGCTGACCACGAGCCCCGACAACTTCTGGATCTGGGTGAAGTCGGGCACCGTGACGTCGAGCGCGACGGCAGGAACCAACACGGTCAGCATCTACATGGCCGAGGATGGCGTTCGCGTCGATGCGATCGCGGTCGTTCGCGCGACGAACACGACCACGCCGACGTTCGACGAGCGGACGTGGGCCTACGCGACCAACCCGAAGGTCGCGCAGCCGCAGACCTGTAACGGTGACGAATTCGACACCTCCGCGGCGGCCGGCGATCAGGACGCGATCCTGCCAACCGGCTCGCTGGCGATGTGCTTCGCGAACGGACCGGGCACCGCGGACGCCTTCGACATGAGTGGCAACGTCAAGGAGTGGACATTGGCTCGGTCGGCGGGGCAGAACCCGATCCGCGGCGGTGCCTCGAACAACGAGGTCAACGGCCTGACGTGTGGGCTCAACTTCACGCTGGCCAACGACCAGTTCTTCTTTCCCAACGTTGGCTTCCGTTGCTGTAGGTAGCGTGGACGCCGGCCACGAGCGCTGTACCCGATGTTTGTTTCAGCAGCGCGTCTGCTTGTGCGCTGAGATCCCGACGATCCCGACGGCGACCCGGGTCGTGATCGTGCGCCACCACCTCGAGCAGTGGCGGTCCTCGAACTCCGGGCGGCTCGCGCACTACGCGCTGCCGAACAGCACGCTGCACGATCACGGCGGCACCGGCGGCCCCGCGGAGCTGCCGTCGCTCGACGGCGCATGGCTCGTGTTTCCCACCGGTGCGGAGACCAAGACCGCACCACCGGTGCCACCGCGTCAGCTCGTCGTGCTCGATGCCACGTGGTCGCAGGCGCGCCGGATGTTTCGCAAGCTGCCGGCACTGCGGGGGCTTCCGATCCTGCGGCTCCCCGACGCGCCGATGCCGGCCGCGCGAATGCGCGCGTCGCCCGAGCCCGGGCGGGTTTCGACGATCGAGGCCATCGCGCGCGCGCTGCGGCTGCTCGAAGGTGAGACCGTGGCGGCGCCTCTCGAGCGGCTATTCGAGGTCGCCGTCGAGCGTGCGGCGCGGATGGGGCGGCAGTTGTGAGCCCCCTGCGGATTGCCTTGATCCGTCGCTATCCACTACCCTCGACGTAGGTGGCTGCGTCGCGTCAAGCCCGTCAGGCCCGTCAGGCCCGCGCCGGGATTCCGATCTCGGTGAAGCTGATCCTCACGACGTCCATCGTGATCGCGGCAGCCGTCGGGACCGCGACCTGGTTCTCGCAGACCTCGATCGGCGATCTCACCGAGAAGCAGATCGCGGCACGGCGGCAGAGCGGCGAGCAATCGATCAAGCGCGAGTCCGTGCTGGTGGTGAAGGCGGTCGCCAACGCGGTCGCGCTGCCGCTCGCGAACAGCGCGTACGCCGACATCACGCCGGTCCTCGATGCCGCGATCAGCGACGACAAGGCAAGTGGCGATCATCGCGTGCAGTGGCTCGTGGTGACCGACGATGTCGGGACCCTGGTCCAGGCGACGCCGGGTGCGCCCGACAAGGCGAAGCTCGCGGAGCTCGAGCAGCTCCTGAAGACCGGCGCCACGGCGGGCAGCGTGGTCCACGCGCGGATCGGCAGCGGCACGAGCTGGGTCTACGGCGCGCCGATCGAGGTCGGGACCCGCGCGGTCGGCGCGCTGCGCATCGGCGTCACCACCGCTGGACTCGAGCAGGAGCTCGGGGCGTCGCTCGTCCAGGCACAGGTGCGCGCCGAGGCGACGCGTAACCGGGTGTGGCTGGTCTCGCTCGTCGTGCTCGCGATCGGCATCGTGCTCGCGGCGCTGCAAGGCGTGCAGCTCGCACGGCCGATCAAGGTGTTGACGGCGCAGGCCGAGCGCATCGCGGCCGGTGACCTCAGCATGCGCGTGCCACACAAGCGCCGCGACGAGCTCGGCGTGCTCGCCGGCGCGTTCAACTACATGGTCGACGAGATCCAGGATCTGCTCGTCGAGCAGCGGCAGAAGGCATCGCTCGAGAAGGAGATGTCGCTCGCCCGCCAGGTCCAGCAGGCGATGCTGCCGCCCGAGACCCTGGACGTCCACGGCGCGCTCAAGGTCGTCGGCTACTGCATGCCGGCGTCGAGCTGCGGCGGTGACTGGTGGACGTATCGCAAGCTGTCGAACGGCCGGATGCTGCTCGTCGTTGGCGACGCGACCGGTCACGGCATCCACTCGGCGATGATCGCGGCGACCGCGCGCGGGGCGGTCGAGGCGCTGTCGGGGATCGACGAGCGGCTGCTGACACCGGAGCAGGTGCTCCGCGCGATCGACTCGGCGATCCGCCAGGTCGGCGATCACAACGTGCTGATGACCGCATTCGCCGCGGTGTTCGATTCGATGAACGGGATCCTGCACTACGCGAACGCCGGGCAGAACTTCCCGTACGTGGTCAAGCTCGGCGCGACACGCATCCTCGAGGACGCGAGCATCATCGCCGCGAGCGGCAACCCGCTCGGCGATCGCAACATCGCCGTCGAGATCCGGCGTGGCTCGCTGCAGCTGCGGCCCGGCGATCTGTTCGTGTGCTTCACGGATGGTGTCGTCGAGCGCGCCAATCCGTCCGGCAAGCTGTTCGGCGATCGCCGGCTGCGCAGCGCGCTCACCGGCCAGCCGCTGCCCGATGGTCCGGCGCTGGCGCGGCTCCGCGATCTCGTGGTCAACACGCTCGAGGCCTACGCCGAGGGCACGCTCGCCGAGGACGACATGACGCTCGTGCTCTGCCACTACGACCCGGCCTCGGTGGCCAACCGCGAATCAGTAGTGGGGCGAGGCGTCGCGTGAAACGCGCGCTGGCGATCGCCGGCGCGCTCGTGATCAGCTCCGGTGTGGCACACGCACAGGGCGTCGACGTCCGCGATCTACCCGCGCTACCTCCCGCCGACGATGAGCCTTCGAGCTCGGCGACCGTGCTCGCGGCGACGTCGGCAGAAGAGGATGTCGTGGTCGGCGCGGCGAAGCGCGAGCAGAGCCTCGGCAACGTCGCGTCGGCGGTCACCGTGATCTCCGCCGATCGACTGCGCCGCTTCGGGTACCGCACGATCGGCGAGGCCGTCGCCGCGGTGGCCGGCGCGTACCTCGTCGACAACCGGCTCTCGTACTCGGTCGGCATCCGCGGCCTCCAGATCCCGGGTGACTTCAACACCCGGATCCTGGTGCTCGTCGACGGCGCGAGCATCAACGAGGCGTGGGGCGCCTATGCCGGCGTCGGGTTCGACGCGATCGTCGGCATCGACGAGATCGCGCGCATCGAGGTCATTCGCGGCCCGGTGTCATCGGTCTACGGCACCAACGCGTTCTTCGGCATCGTCAACATCGTGACTCGCGGCGCGACCGAGACCGCTCGTGCGTGGGCACGGACCGGCGTGCACTCGATCAACGGGATCACGACGAGTGCGGGGTTCGCGGCGGGTGATGTCGACCGTCAGCTCCGCGGCACGTTCCACTTCATGGATCGGTTCGGCGAGACGACCACGCTCGACGAGGATCCGGCCTTCGAGCTCGCCCAGGACGGCTCGCGGGCCTTCGCCGCGGGCGTCGTCGGCGCGTACGGCGGTAGCTTCGCGCAGCTGCGCGCGGTGCGGTTCAACCGCGAGTCGCCGTTCGGACCGTACGACGTCAACCTCGCGGGGCCGCCGTACGATCAGGTCGACACCCAGCTCCTCGTCGAGGGCGGCCACACCCGCGGGCTGTCGTCGCGGCTCACCGTTGCCGGTCGTGGCTACGCGAACCTCTACACGTTTCGCGATATCTCGCCGTCCTACGAGCCCGTGCTCGAGGCGCCACTCGAGTCCACCGGCGCTGCGCAGACGTACGGCGCCGAGCTCCGCGGACGCTACGAGCTCGTGTTTCCCGATCGGCTGGGCATCACCGCCGGCACCGAGGCGAGCTACAACCGGACCGCGAGCACGGCGTTTCGCAGCGACGCACCCGATGCGCTCCTCGCCGACGTCCCGCTCGATTACAGCCTGCAGGCGATCTACGCCGAGCTCGACGGCCAGCCGACGAGCTGGTTCGGCTACACCGCAGGGCTGCGCTTCGATCGCCACTCGAAGCTCGAAGACAAGCTGTCGCCGCGCGCCGCGCTGTTCTTCGCGAAGCCGGAGCGCTACGGGCTGAAGCTGCTCTACGCGCAGGGCTTCCGGAACCCGAGCGCGTACGAGGGCTACTTCGAGGACACCAGCGACTTCGTCGCGCATCCCGAGGATCTGTCGGCCGAGGCGATCCGCAGCTTCGAAGCGGTCGCGTGGTCGCGGCCACTGCCCGGGCTCGCGACGCGGCTCTCGGCCTACTACTGGGACGCCGGCAACATCATCGAGGCGGGCCCGGCGCCCGAGGATTCCGATCTGCTGCAGTTCCAGAACGTGACGCGCCTGGTGTCGGTCGGGCTCGAGGCCGAGGGCTCGTATCGCAACAGCGCGGGCTGGTACGTGTTCGGCGGCGGCGCCTACACGCGGGTCGGCAGCGAGGTGATGGGCGAGCTCGCGTACGGCGACGTCACCAATGCACCTGCGCTCTCGGCGGGGCTCGGTGCATCAACCCCGAAGCTGTTCGAGATCGTGCACGTCTCCGCGGAGGCGATCTACCTCGGCACGCGGCCGACCAGGCCCGACGCGAACGATCAGCCCTCGGCGGACGCACCAGCGTGGGTCGGACTTAACCTCACGGTGTACGCACCGCAGCTGCGCGGCTTCGATGTCACTGCGGGCGCGCGCAACCTCGTCGGCACCCGCGACCTGATGCCTGCACCAGGTGACTACGACCGCTCGATGCCCGACACTAGGGTCGTCCCTCGCGTGCCCGGCGAGGGCAGAGAGATCTATGTCAAGGTCGGCTACTCGTACTAACGCGTTGCTGCGCACCGCCTTCGTGATCGTCGCGATGCTCGTTGCGGCGGCGCCGGCGAACGCGCAGCGGCCGAACCAGGGCGAGGACGAGAGCGCCGCGCTCGTCGACGAGGGTCGCGCCGCACTCCGCCGTGGTGCGCTCGACGATGCCGCGAAGGCGCTCGACCAGGCGATCGCGCTCAACCCGCGGCGCGTCGAGGCGTACGTCCTGCGGTCCGCGGTGTTCGCGGCGCGCAAGCAGTACAAGCAGGGCATCGAGCTGATGCGGCGCGCGCAGGCGCTGTCGCCCGGGGACGAGGAGGTGCTGACCGCGCTCGGCTCGCAGCTCGTGCTGTCGGGCGATGCCAGCGCCGGCATCCCGCTGCTCCAACAGGTCACCGCGCGCAATCCACGGCGCTACGACGCGCAGCTCTTGCTCGGCCATCACTGGCACGCGACCGGGAAGTGGCCCGACGCGATCCTTGCGCTCGAGGCGTACTTCGCGCACCGGCCCGAGGTGCTCGCGAAGGAGGACGGGCGTCATCGCGTCGATCTCGCCGATGCATATCTGCGGTATCGCCAGCCGCGGAAGGCGCTCGGCTTGTTCCAGCTCGCGGCGTCCGGCCGGGGAGTGACGCGCAAGACCGATCTGCGCGCGCGGATCGGCATCGCGTGGTCGACTGCCGCGATCGATTGCCGCAAGGCGCGTCCGCTGCTCCGCGAGCTCGAGCCGATCGCCGAGACCTATCCCGGCGTGTGGCTCGTCGACGGTCAGTGCGCCCTCGCGCTTGGCGACATCACCGGTGGCCTCGCGCTCGGTCGCCGCTATCTCGAGCGCGCGACGAAGAGCGCCGCGGCCGGGCACGCGCTCGTCGGCGAGGCCCAGGCCGCGCGCGGCAACCTCGCCGAGGCACGCCGCGAGCTCCAGACTGCGGTGGAGCGCGAGCCCACGCGCCGGCGGTGGAC
>JACCTC010000362.1 GCA_013812655.1 Deltaproteobacteria bacterium
CCTTGCGTCGGAGATCGGAGTAAGCAACCGGATATCTGCCGCACGGCGGCCCCGTACTTCAACTCAGATCGCGCAAGTGATCGGAACTGCTCCCGCTTCTATGCGCCAGATCGGGAACTGCACCCAAACCGTAGGGGGCAAGAAGGCGGCAATCGTGCGAGCAGGTCGCCCGTCTCGGCGTCGCGCAGCCGATGCCATCGATCAGATTCGGCGTTGACCAAGGCCGGCACGGCCGCGGTGAGCCAACACCTCGTGGCCGCCTAGGCTCAGTCGAGATCGGGATCTACCTCGACCGTCGAGTCGCCTTCGCCCATCGCGGTGGCATCGCGGCGTGCCGGAGGGCGCGGCGGCAACATGATCGCCGGCTGGGTCTCCTCGTTCGTGATCCCCATCTCCTCGAACGGCCGACGGTACTCCGCGGGTAGCCGCGCGAACTGCTGCGCGAGCGTCGCGCGCGGCACGAACAGCTCCTCGCGGCGGCCATCGCCGATGTCGCGCTTGAGGATGAGCTCGCCGGACATCCGGCTCTTCTCGCGGATCGATCGGGCGAGCGGGGTCAGCTGCTGCAACAGCTCGAGCGCGACGATGCGCGGCTCCTCGAGGTCGGTGAGCTGCTTGCCGCCGAACGTGAGGTCGACGAGCGAGCGCTTGTTGACCAGGTTCTTGAACGCCGCCGTCGTGCGCTCCGCGAGCTGGCGGATCGGCGCGACGTCGTCGAGGTCGAGTGGGTTGACCTCGCCCTCGGCATCGCCGCTCGGCGAGATCGAGACCCAGGTCGCGCCACCATCGGTCGCGCCTCCATCGGAGACCGCGAAGCGCAGGCCGGGCGACGCCTTGTGTGGGTTCTCCTTCAGCGTGACGACCGTGTCGCGGGCGGTCTTCTCGAACGCGACGAGGACATACTTGCCGAGATCGACGGGCGCGGGCTTCGCCTTGCCGAACACGCCCTTGCGCAGCATGTGGACGATCACGCCGTCGGAGAGCTGCTCGACACGGATCGGTCCCCGGTACGGCTCGGGGTCGAGCTGGAACGACGCGACGATCCGGCCTGCGGTCGCGACGGCATCGGCGTGCGGCTCGTTGCCGCGGACGTCCCACGACATGATCCACTGGGTCTTGGGGAGCTGGTGCTCGTCGAAGAACGGCCGCAGCGCGCGGAGCATGTCATCGACGGCGGTGCGCGGCGCGGCATGCGCCTCCATGGTGCGAACGCGCGAGTCGACCTGGTTCTTGGCAGCGGCGATCTCGGACTTGCAGAGCTGCGCGAGCTTCTGCGCGACCGTGGCGGTGGCAGCTGGCTTCTTGTCGGCGGTCATGTAGGGCACGAGCGTGCCGGCCATCGCCTGCTCGAGCTCCTCGAGCCGTCCGATCTCGCGCTCGGCTTCGCGGCGGCCGTCGCGCGCGCGCTCGCGGCGTGCATCGAGATCGGAGAGCGGGACGAACGCGTTGGTACAGGTCTCGACCGCTGTCGTCAGCGTCTCGATGAAGTTCTCCTCGAGCGGAAAGGGTGTCCCATCCCCATAGCGGTACATGGGCCGAGCATAGCACTCCCGGTCGTGGCCACCGAAGTTCTCGGCCACGCGCGGTTCGCCGGATTTCTCAGTAATTACCGAGGAGACCGAGCTGGAGAACGACCGCATCGATGAGGCTCGTGCCGTAGATGAACTGGTCGTCGATACCCATCGGGTTCTCGGCGAGGTTGTCCGCGGGCATGACGTCGAGCAGCAGGACCTCGCCGCGGAGGTTCAGCTGGAGCTTGTCGAACAGCCCGAGCACCGGCGCATCCTCGCCGATCGTGATCATCGTCAGCTTGCCGCCGACCGTCAGGTTGCGTACCGGCGACAGCTCGCGGTCTCCCGTGAAGTACTCGCCCGCGGTCGACTCGGTCTCGTAGAAGAATGCGTCCTTGAAGAACGTCGCGGCCGACTGCTGGTAGCCGCGCCCGTAGATCCGGATCAGCAGGCTCTTGCCGGCGTACTGCGAGTAAGCGAGCTCGACGTTGCCCGCGGTGACGCCCCAGGTGTCGTTATAGAACCGCCCATCGAAGTGCACCGCGGCCGCCAGCGCGGGGAGGTAGCGGTTGAGGCGGGCCGAGACCGACCATCGCGCACGGGTGTCCGGAATGTGCTCCTGCGGGGCGTTCGGGCCGATCCGGACGCGGCGGTAGGGGTTGGACTGGAAGCCTTCGACGATCTGGCCGAACAGCGCGAGCTGGAGGTTCAGCGTCGGCGACACGTTCTGGGTCAGCGTGGCCGCGCCGGTATCGATCGAGAGGTCCTCCCAGACGGTCGCGGCACCGTCGGTATCCATCGTCAGCCGATCCTTGCCCGAGATCAGCGCGGTCTTCTGACACGCGTCGTCGCCAGTCAGCGC
>JACCTC010000371.1 GCA_013812655.1 Deltaproteobacteria bacterium
CATCCAGCGCGGTCACATGGCGCTCCACGCCCGTGGCCTCGCGCGTGCTGCTGGCGCGACCGGCGAGCTCGTCGATCGCGTCGCCGCCGAGCTCGCCGCGACCGGCGAGGTCAAGGCGGACCGCGCCCGCGAGGTGCTCGCGCGCCTCTGCAACACGATCGTGTCGACCCCTGAGTTTCCGCGCCCGGTGCCGGAGCGCACCGGAGGAGAGTTGCCGTGATCCATCGCCTCGGAGTTGCTCGTTCGCCCGCGCTCGCGGTCCCGATGCCGACGACGCTCGACGTCGACGGTTGCTATCGCTACTGCGAGGCGCTCGTCCGCGCGCGCCATCACAACTACCCGGTCGGCTCGATGTTCGCGCGCTCGCACCTGCGCAAGCACATCTTCGCGCTGTTCGCGTTCGCGCGCGTCGCCGATGACTTCGCTGACGAGGCTGCCTACGAGGGTCGCCGCGCGCGCGAGCTCGATCGCTGGGAAGAGCAGCTCCACGCCGCATATCGCGGACACGCCGCGCACCCGGTGTTCGTCGCGCTCGCGGCCACCGTCGACAAGTTCGCGTTGCCGATCACCGAGTTCACCGAGCTCTTGTCCGGCTTCCGGACCGACCTCGAGCGCCGCCGCTACTCGACGTTCGACGAGCTGCGCAGCTACACGCGTCAGGCCGCCGAGCCCGTCGGCCGGCTCCTGCTCTACATCGGTGGCTATCGCGCGCCCGAGCTGCACGCCTACGCCGACGATCTCTCCAGCGCGCTCGCGATCGCACGGCTGATCCAGGACATCCCCGCCGACTGGCAGCGCGGCCGCGTCTATCTGCCTGCCGAGGACATGCGTCACTTCGGGGTGACCGATGCCGACATCGCGAATCGCCGGGTAAACCCTGCGATCGGCGCACTCGTCCGCTACGAGGTCGCGCGAACCCGCGCACTGTTCGAGCGTGCCCGGCCGCTGGTCGATATCGTCGGCGCCGATCTCGCCGTCGAGCTCGCGTTGACCTGGCACGGCGGCATGCGCATCCTCGACAAGATCGACTCGGTTGGCGCACGGCTGTTTGCCGAGCGGCCGCAGCTCGGTACCGCCGACAAGGCCATCGTGCTGTCGCGCGCGATCGCGTGGCGAGGCGAGACCCTGCCGCCGCGCACGTTGCACCTGCTGTCGCGCGTGCTCGATCGCAACAAGTAGATCGTGACAGGTCGCGATCGGCAGCGCAGCGATCAGGCGGCAGCGGCGAGCTGGTCGACGACGTCGGCCTCGTGCGCGCTGATCGCGACCTTGTGCAGGCAGACCGGCATTCCGACGAGCGCGAGCCCGACGCGGAAGTCCTCGCCGTCATCCTTGAGCCACACGCCGACGGCGCGGAACCGGTAGCTGAGGTTCTCGTCCTCGATCACGATCTCGACCTGCTCGCCACGCGAGACGTACGGCGCGTTCCGACAGACCAGACCGCCAGGCCCCATCTCGATGACGTCGACGCGATCGTTGATCCGATCGCCACGCATCACGGCGGACAGCTTGGTCGCCTCGCGGCGATAACGGCGACCGCTGGCGGACATCCGCCGATCATCCTTGGTCGGCGCGAAGCTGGACTCGAGCTCGGTGACCCGCTCGATCTCGTCCCACTCGAGGCCGACACCCAGCTCGCACTTCCCGAGGAGGGAGCGGTACTGAAAAATGATGTCGACGAGCATGAACCGGGAAGTAGCAGGGGGCGTGCCACGTAGAGATCCGGGTAGCCGGCGGGTAACGCACTGAAACGACGTCAACGATCCCTCGGGTGGTAGCCCCACTTGCCGGGTGTTGCGTCACCACTCGGAGGCGGCGTGGTCGCAACGACACGCAAGCCAGATCACGCGGCTAACCTCGCGTCATCCCCGAGCTTGGGGTATCCACGTGTAGGACTCATGGCCGCCGATCTGTTCTCGCAGAACGCTCGCAAACGAGGGATCGGCCAGCCCCTCGCGGAGCGTATGCGACCGCGATCGTTGGAGGAGCTGGTTGGCCAGGTCCATCTGGTCGGCCCGGGACGCATCCTGTCCAGTTTGGTACCTGGACGTGCCATTCCGTCCGTCATCCTCTGGGGCCCCCCTGGGAGCGGCAAGACCACGCTGGCGCGGCTGCTCGGCGAGACGTTGAAGTGCGAGCTCGTCGCGCTGTCCGCGGTCGATGCGGGAGTGAAGGATGTCCGCGAGGCCGTCGCGAAGGCGGCGGAGCGCCGCGACCAGTTCTCCGCAAAGACCCTGCTCTTCATAGACGAGATCCACCGGTTCTCGAAGACCCAGCAGGACGCGCTGCTCCCGCACGTCGAGGCCGGCACCGTCACCTTGATCGGCGCGACGACCGAGAACCCGAGCTTCGGCGTGGTCGCGGCGCTGCTCTCGCGCTGTCGCGTCGTGCGGCTCGAGGCGCTCGCCGATCCCGAGCTCGCGATGCTCGCGGCGCGCGCGCTGACCGATCGCGAGCGCGGCCTCGGGAACCTCGCGATCACGAGCGATGACGAGGTCACCGCACAACTCGCCGCCGCGGCTGCGGGCGATGCGCGCCGGCTCTACTCGGTGCTCGAGGTCGCCGCGGATCTCGCGTCGCGGGCGGGCGCCACCGCGATCACCTCCGAGCACGTCGCCGAGGCAGCGCAGGGCAAGAACCTCCTCTATGACAAGGCCGGCGACGAGCACTACGGCGTCGTCTCGGTCTTCATCAAGAGCATGCGCGGCTCGGACCCCGACGCGGCGGTCTACTGGATGACGCGGATGATCGAGGCCGGCGAGGATCCGCGCTTCGTGCTGCGTCGCATGGTGATCTTCGCGGCCGAGGACGTCGGCAACGCCGATCCGCAGGCGCTGATCCTCGCGACCGCGGCGCTCCAGGCGGTCGAGCTCGTCGGGTTGCCGGAGGGCGTGCTGCCGATGACGCAGGCCGTGGTGTATCTCGCGCTCGCGCCGAAATCGAACCGCGCACTCACCACGTATGCCGCGGCACGCAAGCTCGTGCGCGAGAAGGGGACCCTGCCCATCCCCGCTCGCTATCGCCCGGGCTCGACGGCGACCGATCGCGCGATGGGCCACGGCCAGGGCTACAAGTATCCGCACGACTTCGACGGCAACTACGTCCCGGAGGACTACCTCCCCGACGCGATCGTCGGCGAGCAGATCTACGAGCCGTGCGACTCGGGCTTCGAGGCCGAGCTTGGCGAGCGGCTCGCCACGATCGCGCGCAAGAAGCTCGAGGCGAAGCAGGCCGCGCCCCAGGCCGCGACCGCGACCAAGAAGCCCGAGCGGTAGTTACTTCTCGAGTAGCCGGACGATGTCTTCGAGGCGCGCGAGGATCGCGCGGTTGACCGCGGCGGCTTCGGCTTCCTTCGCGCGGGTCTCGGCCGCGGGCGGATCGAGCGCCTGGAACGCGAGCGCGGGCCCGAACGTGCGCACCGCGGTGGCGAGCAACGCGCCAGTCGTGGTCGTCGGCCGCACGCTGTCCGGACCGACCGAGAGCGCCGTCGCCATGTAGAGGATACCGTCCCATGGCGAGTTGCACGCCGGGTTGGTGTCGCGCTCGGCGAGATAGAACGCGAGGCCGCCGCCGAGCACTGCCGCGAGCACGGCGTCCATCGGATCGGCCGCGGCGCGCTCGCGGAGGTCCCGCTTCAGCGACGCGTAGGTGCCGTCCTCGCCATCGTTCGCGAGGAACGCGAGTGCGTACGGCACGAAGGCCTGAAGCTCGCCAAGGCCTGCAAGGCCATTGGAGGACGCGCTCGGGTTGGAATCAACCACGCGCTCGAGCACGGGATCAGAGTCGAAATGCGCCACGAGCTACACGGTACGCATCGAAGCGTTCACGCGCCAGCGGAGCTAGGCCAGCCGGATCCAGCGTGCCTTCGCCTGCTCGATCTTCCCGCTGAAGACCTGCGGGAAGTGTCGCTGGACGTAGGCGAACGCCTGGTTGATCAGCTCGCGGTCGACATCCGGCGGCACTTCCATGTTCTGGTCGTGCGGATCCGGTCGGATGCCGAGGCGAACGACCTCGGTCAGGCGGAGCACATGAAGACGGTTGACGAACAGCGCGTGAGCGATGCCGAGGAATAGCTCTTCGGTAGCAGGGTCCAACGCCATGGGAGCCACGTTAGGTACCACAGCCCCGGGACCCCCTCCAAGCGCTGATCTTCGCGGATTCGCGGGAAAGCCCAGGCCCGGTCGCCATTTCGGCGCTCGTCCCTACGTGACGGGCCTGCGTGACGGGACGGTGAAATCGTGCGCCACGCGGTCCGATCGTCCCTTCCCTGATCGCTGGCACGGACCTACGGAAAGCACGTCTTGATAAAGCACGACTTCAGAAGGCACGACATAAGGCACGACTTCAGAAGGCACGACTTCGTCGAGACGACGAACCCAAACTCGCGCTACCACTCGGCGGCGATGGTGGGTCCATTTCGCGCCGTGGGGAGGTTTGCGTGAACGAATTACTCGAAGCATCACTGCGCTTCCCGACGGTGGTCTTCACGATCGGCCTGGGGATCGTCCTCATCTACTGGCTGTTCGTGCTGCTCGGCGCGCTAGATATCGACCTGCTCGGTGGCGGCGATGCATCGGGCGCGGCGAAGGGCATCGGTGACGCGCTCACCGGCGGCGCGAAGGGCGGCGCCGAGGCGCTCAAGGGTGCGGCCGGCGATGGCGCCGATGGAGATGGCGTCTTCGCGAAGCTCGGGCTCGGCGTCGTGCCGATCACGGTCACGGTCTCGCTGATCATGCTCGTCGGCTGGTGCGGCTCGCTGCTCGTCATGCACTACGGCGCGGCCGCGTTCGGGATGAAGTGGCTGCCGATGGTCACGCTCCCCGCGATCCTGATCGTCGCCGTCCTCGTCACGAGCGTGCTCGTGCGGCCACTCGCGCCGGTGTTCGCGATCAAGGAAGGCAAGACGAACCGCGATTACGTCGGCCACACGTGCTCGATCAGCACCGGTCACGTCGACGACGGCTTCGGGCAAGCCACCGTCGAGGATGGCGGCACCGTGCTGGTAATTCCGGTGCGATGCGACCGCACAGGGAAACTCTCACGCGGCGACAAAGCGCTGATCATCGACTTCGATGAGGCTCGTCAAGCTTATGTTGTCGAGCCCGCACTCGATATGCTGGAACCGAAGGCCTCGGGCGAACCTTCGTAGCGCTTCGCTTCATCTCATCACGTTCATCGCGCGTTCGTTCTCAACGGTCGAGTAGGAGGAGTTGGTCATGCCGCAAGAAATGGCAATCATGGTCGTCGTCATCGGAGGTGTTCTCCTCCTCGGCATCTTGCTCCTGATCGCGCGCACGTGGCGCCAGGTCGATCAGGGTCGCGCGATGATCGTCAACAAGATGGGCAGCGAGCCCAAGGTGACGTTCACCGGCGCGATCGTGCTGCCGATCGTCAACAAGGCCGAGGTGATGGACCTCTCGGTCAAGACGATCGACGTCGCGCGCCGCGGCAAGGACGGCCTGATCTGCGCGGACAACATCCGCGCCGACATCAAGGTGACGTTCTTCGTCCGCGTCAACAAGACCGTCGATGACGTGCTGCGCGTCGCGCAATCGATCGGCTGCATCCGGGCGTCGCAGCAGACGACGCTCGAGGAGCTGTTCGCGGCGAAGTTCTCCGAGGCGCTGAAGACCGTCGGCAAGAAGATGGAGTTCGAGCAGCTCTACACGCAGCGCGACGTCTTCAAGGACCAGATCATCCAGGTGATCGGCAAGGACCTCAACGGCTACGTCCTCGACGACGCCGCGATCGACTACCTCGAGCAGACGCCGATCGAGGTCCTCGACCCGAACAACGTCCTCGACTCGCTCGGCATCCGCAAGATCACCGAGATCACGACGGGCGCGAACATTCAGACCAACGAGCTCAAGCAGCGCGAGCGCATGGAGCTCGGCAGATCGAACCTGACCTCGCAGGAAGCGATCTACCGGTTCGAGCAGCAGCAGTCGGAGGCCGAGGCGAAGAAGAACAAGGAGATCGCGATCGCGACCGCGCGCGAGGAGAACGAAGCGAACCGGTTCCGCCTCGAGGAGGAGAAGCGTACGCACGTCGAGCGGCAGCGCGCCGAGGAAGCGATCCAGATGGCCGAGCAGGCGAAGCTGCGCGCCGTCCAGGTCTCCGAGCAGGGCCGGATCCGCGAGGTCGAGATCGAGAAGGTGCGCGTGCAGAAGGCGCATGACCTCGAGGAGGTCGGCCGCACCAAGGAAGTCTCGCTGACCCAGATCGAGATGAACAAGTCGCTCGAGACCGAGAAGCGCGCGATCGCCGACATCATCCGGGCGCGCGTCGCCGTCGACAAGACGGTCGCGGTCGAGGAAGAGGCGATCAAGGATCTCCGCACCGACTCCGAGGCCAAGCGTCACAAGCACGTGACGATCGTCCACGCCGAGGCTGCGGCGCAGCAGCTGTTCATCAAGGACATCAAGCAGGCCGAGGCCGAGCAGCAGGTCGCCACGTCGCGTGCGAAGCAGCTGCTGATCACCGCCGAGGCGTCGATGGAGGCGAGCGACAAGGAAGCCCGCGCCGCGATCCGGCGCAGCGAGGGCACGCAGGCCGAGGCGGCGGCCCAGGGCCTCGCGAACGTCCGTGTCAAGGAAGCCGACGCGATCGCCACCGAGAAGGTCGGGATGGCGGAGGCGCGCGTGCGTGACGCTCAGATCCTGGTGACCGACAAGGAAGGCACCGTGATCGCCGAGAATGTCCGTCGCAAGGCGATGGCCGAGGCGACCGGCCGCGAGGCGGAAGCGTCCGCGATCGAGAAGACCGGCATCGCCGAGGCGGTCGGCATCCGCGAGAAGCTGCTCGCCGAGGTCACCGCGAAGGAGGCGGAGGCCGGCGCGATCGAGAAGCGCATGCTGGCCGAGGCGCGCGGCCTCGCCGAGAAGGCGAACGCGATGAAGGCGCTCGACGGCAACGCCCGCGAGCACGAGGAGTTCCGGCTCCGGCTCGCGAACGAGCGCGAGATCGCGATCGAGCAGATCCATGCCCGCGTCCAGATGACCGAGCAGCAGGCCAAGATCATGGCCGAGGCGATGGGCAAGGCCGACATCAAGATCATCGGCGGCGACGGCCAGTTCTTCGACCGCTTCGTGAAGGCGGTCGCGCTCGGCAACTCGATCGATGGCGTCGTCGACAACTCCGAGGTCGTCAAGAAGGCGCTCGGCGACCGGCTCAACGGCAACGGGCACGGCAAGCTGCTCGACGATGTCCGCGAGATGGCGCGCGCCGCGGCGACCGACAAGAACGCGACGCTGTCGAGCCTGCTCGGCAACCTGATGATGAAGGCCGACGACAGCACGAAGTCCAAGCTCAAGACCCTGCTCGAGCAGGCGCGGCAGCTCGGCGTGCATGACGACAAGGTGAGCTGAGTAGCCAGGTCCGGGAGGTCGCCATGGCCACAGCCGACGTCGACGCCGCCCTGACGGGCGGTAACTACGAGGTTCTGCGCGCGCGGCTCGCCGCCGCGGGGGCCGAGCTCGCGAAGCGCGCGGATGCGCTGAATCTCCGCCGCAAGGCGGTGTTCGGCGCGACCGAGCCGCAGCTGATCGCGACCGAGCGCGTGCGAACCGAGCACAACTGCGCGCCGGTCGACATGGTCGCGATCGGCGGCCACCTCCTGCTCGGCTACAACGTGTTCCTCGGGCTCAAGGCCGAGACCAAGATCGCCGACGTCCTCGCGCTGCACCAGTTCGAGGCGCTCGCCACGGGCGGCTTCGAGACCGCGGCGCTGCCGCAGGACGCGCTCGGCGGCTTCCTGACCGGTGGCGATCTCGCGCGCGACTTCGCGAACCTCTATCGCTACTACCGCGACGCGCGGCTCATCCAGCTCGTCAAGCGTACGACGCAGCTGCTCGCGGTGTTCCAGGCGGGGGCGACGTGGCGCGACATTAAGGTTCTGCGCTGGCGGATCGAGCCAACCGGCGCGGTGATCTACGTCGATGACCGCGGCGACCGCGACTACGCGGATCTGTTCCCACAGCCGTACGACTTCGAGTGGCGCGAGGTCACCCGCGACAATCAGGTCTCGGGCAAGCACCCGCACTACAACATCCTCGACGCGATGTTCGTCGAGTGCGTCGGCGGCGACCTCACGATCAAGGTCGAGAACAACACCGAGAGCGGCCAGGGGGTCTATTCCGAGGCGGTCGACGATCACAACCAGTCGCTCGACGACGCGAAGATTTTCTACGCGCCCATCGGGTCGATCACCTCTCGCCAAGCTGGGCTCGTCGTCCTCAAGATCCTGCCGTTTCGCGAGACCGTGTGGCGCTACCTCGTGTTCGATACCCGGTCGCGCAAGGTCGTGCGCGCGGACGGCATCGGCCAGGGCTGCCGGAGCCTCCCCGAGGACCACGGCATCATCTTCCCGGGCGGCTACGTGCTCGTCGGCGGCGAGCGCAAGCTGTTCGACGGCGATCACGCCGACTACGTGCTCGAGCGCGAGCTCAAGTCGCCCAATGGCGAGGACGTACTCTACGTCTACCAGCGCGGCACCGACGGGACCTATGTCCTGTGCCCGTACAACCTGATCGAGAAGGGCGTCGCGGCGCCGATCGTGTGCAGCGGTTACTCGCTGTTCGCGGACGGCCGCATGGTCGTGATGCGCGCCGCCTCCGCGGAGCCGACCCGGGTCCACCCGATGCAGGTGTGGCAGACGCCGTTCACGTCGGCCGAGCATGCGGCGAGCGCGCCCACCGACGGCAGCTACCTCGCGAAGGTCGGCAACGCGGATCTCGTGCGTGGACTGTCCGACGCGCTGTCGATCTCGCGGCTCGCTGGCGCCGACAAGCCGCAGCGGACGACGTTCGAGGACATCCTCGCGCTGTCGACGCGCGCGACCGACGCGTACTACTGGCTCGGCCACGCCGATGCCAACGATCTCAAGACCGCGGTCGCCGACGTCAAGAGCACCGCGAAGCTGATCCTCGACGAGTACGAGAAGGTCCTCGCGCTCGAGGCGGCCGCGCGGAAGGCGCTCGTCGAGGCCGAGGAGCTCGTCGTCGAGAAGCTACGCGCGACACGGTCCGAAGGCTGGGATCGCATCGATCCGTTCCTCGAGGCACTGACCGGCCTGCGCGGGTTGCGCGGCCAGCTGATCTCGAAGAAGGAGATCCGCTTCATCGACGTCAAGCGGCTAGGCGAGCTCGAGGTCGAGGTCACGACCGCGTTCGACCGGGTGACCACGGACTGCGTCGCGCTGCTCGCGAAGGGCGACGCGTTCGGCGAGCTCGTCACCCGCGCGAACACGCTGGCGGCGCGCGTCACCGAGCTGGTGACCGCGATCGACACCAAGCCGGTGCGCGAGCAGATCGATCAGGTCGCCGCCGGGCTCGATCTCCTCGGCAACGTGATCGGCTCGCTCAAGATCGAGGACACCACGAAGCGCACGGTGATCCTCGAGAACATCACCGACGCGTTCGGCCAGGTGAACCGCGCACGTGCGGTGATCGAGGGCCGCCACCGCGAGCTCGCCGCGAAGGAAGGTCGCGCGGAGTTCGGCGCGCAGGTCAAGCTGCTGACCCAGAGCGTCGCCTCCGCGCTCGCACAGTGCGACACGCCGGAGCGCTGCGATCAGGAGCTGACCCGGCTGCTCGTCCAGCTCGAGGAGCTCGAGGGGCGGTTCGCCGACATCGACGAGCTGACCGCGGAGCTCGCGTCCAAGCGCGAGGAGATCGTCGACGCGGTCGGTGCCCGCAAGCAGCTGCTCGCGGCCGAGCGGCAACGGCGCGCGGCGAACCTCCAGAAGGCGGCCACGCGGATCCTCGAGGGCGTCGCGCGGCGGGCGTCGTCACTCGCCACGTCTGACGAGGTCAACGCGTACTTCGCGTCCGACGCGATGGTCCAGAAGCTCCGCGACATCGTGGCAGAGATGGGGACGCTCGGCGATACAGTCAAGGCCGACGAGCTCGAGGCGCGCCTCAAGTCCGCCCGCCAGGACGCGCTCCGCGGGCAGCGCGATCGCGCGGATCTCTTCGAGGGCGGCGGCGAGCTGATCCGCTTCGGCACCCACCGCTTCACGGTCAACACCCAGCCGCTCGAGCTGATGATCGTGCCGCACGACGACGGCCTGGCCGTCCACCTCGCCGGCACCGACTTCTACGAGGCGATCGACGATGCGCAGCTCGTGCAGGCGCGCCACCTGTGGCACCAGGACCTGCCGAGCGAGTCGCCCGAGGTCTACCGCGGCGAGTACCTCGCGGCGTCGGTGCTCGCACTTGCAGATTCCGGGTCAGCCGGCACCGGCGCGCTCACGCTGTCGGCGCTCTACGACGCGCTGCGAGCCGGCACGCTTGAGGCGGTGCTGCGCCAGATCGCGCAGGAGCGCTACGACGAAGGCTACGAGCGCGGCGTTCACGATCACGATGCGGCGAAGATCCTCGCGCGCTTGCTCGCGATGCGCGAGGGCGCCGGGCTGCTCGCCTTTCCGGCGAGTGCGCGTGCGCTGGCGATCGTGTTCTGGGGCAGCGCGAACGAGGATGCCACCACACGCAGCCGCTGGCATCGCTCCGCGCAGAGCCTCGCGCGGCTGGCGGACGTGCTCGGCGACCGCGGTGCGCGTACGCACCTCGCGGCCGACATCGGTGGAGCGATCCGCCGGTTCGTCGAGCGCGACCCGGCGCTGATGGCCGCGGGACTCGCGCTCGCCGATGCTGACCTCGCCGCGACCTACCTGGTACGCGAGCTCGCGATCTCGGATCCGCGGTTCATCGTCAGCGGCGCGGCCATCGCGATCGCGGACGCCCTGCACCTCGAGCTCGATGCGCGCGCCGCGCGGCTCGCGTTCGACGACGACACCCGCGCCTTCGCCGGCGCACCCGGCGCCGCCCTGTTGCTTGCCCGCGCGTGGGTCGATGGCATCGTCGCGCGCAAGCCGGAGCTCGCACCTGCCGCGATCGAGGCAGCCGCGTACCTCGCTACACCCGCCCTGTCGCGCGATCGCTCGAGCGCGGTCGTCGATGCGAGCGTCACCGGCCTCCTCGGCCGTCACCCGCGGATCACCGACGGCGCCCTGCCCCTGCGGCTCGACGAGCTGACGACGCGGCTCGAGCGGTTCCGCCGCGACATCGTCCCCGCGTTTCGCGCGTACCGCACGCTGCGCGCGGAGATCGTCGAGCGCGAGCGTCGCCGGCTGCGGCTCGACGAGCTCAAGCCGCGGGTGATGTCGTCGTTCGTTCGCAACCAGCTGATCGACCAGGTCTACCTGCCGCTGTGCGGCGCCAACCTCGCGAAGCAGCTCGGCGCCGCCGGCGCAGCGAAGCGCACCGATCAGATGGGCATGCTGCTGCTGATCTCACCGCCCGGTTACGGCAAGACGACGCTGATGGAGTACGTCGCGGCCCGGCTCGGCCTCGCGTTCGTCAAGGTCAACGGTCCGGCGCTCGGACACGCTGTCACGTCGCTCGATCCAGCGGAGGCGCCGAACGCGACCTCGCGCCAGGAGATCGAGAAGGTCAGCCTCGCCCTCGAGATGGGCACGAACGTGATGCTCTACCTCGACGACATCCAGCACACGTCGCCCGAGTTGCTGCAGAAGTTCATCTCGCTGTGCGACGCGCAGCGCAAGATCGAGGGCGTGTGGCGCGGCCGCACCCGGACATACGATCTGCGCGGCAAGAAGTTCTGCGTCGTGATGGCCGGCAACCCGTACACGGAGAGCGGCGAGCAATTCAAGATCCCCGACATGCTCGCGAACCGCGCCGATGTCTACAACCTCGGTGACGTGCTGAGCGGCAAGACCGACGCGTTCGCGCTGTCGTTCCTCGAGAACGCGCTGACGTCGAGCCCGACGCTCGCGCCGCTCGCCACGCGCGACCTCGGCGACGTCCACAAGATCATCCGCATGGCGAAGGGCGAGCCCATCCCCACCACCGAGCTCTCGCACGGGTACGCGGGTGTCGAGCTCGAGGAGGTCCTCGCGGTGATCCGCCACCTGTTCGTCGCGCAGGAGACGCTGCTCAAGGTCAACCAGGAGTACATCCGCTCGGCGGGCCAGGCCGACGCGTTCCGCACCGAGCCGCCGTTCAAGCTGCAGGGCAGCTATCGCAACATGAACAAGATCGCCGAGAAGGTGGTCTCTGCGATGACGCCGGCCGAGCTCGACCGCCTCGTCGACGATCACTACCAGGGCGAGTCGCAAACGCTGACGACCGCCGCCGAACAGAACCTCCTCAAGCTCGGCGAGCTGCGCAGCAAGCTCACGCCCGAGCAGGCGCAGCGGTGGGCGGAGATCAAGCTCGAGTTCGTGCGCCAGCGCCGGATGGGCGGCGGCGATGCCGATCCGGTCACCAAGCTCGTCGGCACGCTCTCGGGGCTCGCGACGGATCTCGGTACCGAGCTCGGCGCGATCCGCTCGACGCTCGGCAATGGTACCGGGACCGCGAACGTGACGATCGAGCTGCGCGAGCTCCGCGAGGCGCTGCTGCGGGCCGCACAGAAGACCGCGTCCGAGGCGGCCGCGCGCGATCCGGCGAGCTGGCTCGGCGAGCGGCTCGATGCGATCGCGGCGGGGCTGCGCTCGCTCGCCGAGCGTCCTCAGCAGGTCGAGGTGCACCAGAGCCACGTGCCCGCGCATCACGGCAACGGCAATCCGACCGCCGAGAACTGGGACGCCGCGGCGCTGCTCGCGCAGGTCAAGCGGATCGAGACGTCGCTCGTGCCAGTCGTCAGCGCCGCCGTCGAGCAGCGCGGCAGCGACACCGTGCTCGCGAACAAAATGGTGCAGATCATCGAGCTCCTCGAGCAGCTCGACGCGCGCCTGTCGCCAGGCCGGTAGGTCGTCGAGCCCTCACGCGGTCCCTCGGGTTCGCGCGTCCGGATTGGCCGAGGCGTCACGTAGAATGTGCCGGTGGGTGGTTTTCGCGCGGCGTGCGTCGCGGTGCTGGTCGTCGCCGGGTGTGTGGCCGGATGTCACGGCTCGGTGCCGCGGACACCGGCGGGAAGCGAGGCCAAGGCTCCGATCGACCCACCGATCGAGCCACCGGCTGGCGCGTTCACATCACCTGCCCCGCAGCCGCTGCTCGCGTCGATCGCGCTGACTCCGGCCGTGGCCACAGCGCGGACCTGTGACCGCTCGCTTCCGGCGGCGGCATGTGCGCGCGGTGCGGTGGAGCGCTGCGCCCCCGGCGAGGTCGCGACCGGCGAGTGGCGGTTCGCGCTGATCGGCTCGTTGTACGAGCCTTTCGAGACCGTGACCGCCGATCAGCTTGCCGCGGCCTGGCGTGCCGGTCGGATCGCAGCGACGGCCGAGACTCGTGATGCGCTCGGGTTCTCCGGACCCGCGACGCTCGCCGCCGGTGCCCGACCCGAGCTCGCTGCCGGCCGCTGGGCGATCGTGCCCGCCCACGAGCTGATGCCGGCCTGGAAGCTGATCACCGTCGACGCGAGCCATCCGCTCGAGGCCACCGCGGCCGGGGTGTTGACCGTCCCGCTGTGCGGTGCAGCGGTCCGCAACATCGATCCGGAACGGCTCACCACGATCGCGATGACCGGCACGAGCGCGCTGACGCGATTCGTCGCGCAGCTCATGGAGAAGCGCGGCCTGACCTACCCGATCCGCGACGTCGAGCCCTGGCTGCGTGCCGCCGACTTCGTGCATATCAGCCACGAGGTCTCGCTGCTCCCCCACTGCGATCTCGAGAAGACGCTGAAGGGTTCATTGCTGTGCGGGCGCGACCCGTACATCGAGCTCCTCGAGGCGAGCCACGCCAACATCATCGAGCTGACGGGCAGCCACCTCATCGATCACGGGCGACGGTGGCTCACGCACACCATCGACATGTACGCGGCGCGCGGCTGGGTCTGGTTCGGCGGCGGGCGCAACCAGCTCGACGCGTCGACGGCGCGGATCGTCGAGCACCACGGCAACCGGGTCGCGTTCGTCGGCTGCAATCGGCCGCTCACGCAGGCGAAGCACATGCGCGAAGGTCCGGGCGTCGCGATGTGCGATCTCGAGCGCGTGCGCGCCGACGTCGTCGATCTGCGGCGGCGCGGTATCGTGCCGATCGTCTCGATCCAGCACGAGGAGGTGTACGTCCGCGAGCCGCCCAAGCTGCTCGTCCACGACTTCCGCAAGATCGCGGAGGCCGGTGCGGCTGTCGTGTTCGGCAGCCAGGCCCACGTCGCGCATCCGTGGGAGGTCCACCACGGCGCCTACGTGCACTACGGGGCCGGAAACTTCCTGTTCGATCAGCAGTTCGTGCTGACTCGCGATGCGGCGCAGGACAAGCTCTACGTCCACGACGGCAAGCTGCTCAGCGTGGGGCGGCTGTTCACGCGGATCGAGGAGTGGGGACGCCCACGACCGATGGCCGCGCCCGAGCGCGTGCGCTTCCTGCGAAAGCTCGCCGAGGTGCGGAGCAAGCTGCCGCCGGCGGCGCCGTGGGCCGCGCCGCGGAGCGCCCATCCCCGACAGCGTGCCGATTCGTTTCTCGTCGGTGGCGAGCTGCAACGCGTGCTCGTCACCGCGCCGGCGCAGCTCGACGAGCGCCAGCGGTACGGGCTCGTCATCGATCTCGTCGGCAACACCGTCGACGACACCGCCTACGTCGTCCGGCTCGACGCCGGCAAGCGCCGCGCACGCGCCCGAGCGGCGGCTGCGGCCACGTACATGCGCGGCAAGTATCCGATCGATCCAGGACGGGTGACGACCGTCGACGGTCGCGCCGGCGTCACTGTTTCGAAGCGTTGATCAGGCCGATGTAGCGGGCGTTCGGCGTGATCGTGTAGCCATGCATGGTGCGGTTCGTGAGCGCGACGTTGTCCTCGTGCCACAGCGGCACGATCGGCAGGTCGGTCGCGACGACCTTCTGCGCCTCGGCATAGATCAGCTTGCGCTTCTCGCGGTCCATCTCGCGCCGGCCCTCCTCGGTCAGCCGATCGAGCGTCGCGTTACGATAGCGCCAGCGGTTACCACCGTCGGGGTTCTTGGCGTCGGGGATCCGCGAGCTGTGAAAGTAGAAGTAGTAGTAGTCGGGCTCGTTGAGCTCGGCCGACTGCATCGACGCGAGCTGGTAGCTGCCCTTCTTGACGTCCGCGAAGAACGTCGCGAACTCGAACGACCGCACCTCGACATCGATGCCCACCTCGGCGAGCTGCGCCGCGATCACGCGCGCGAGCGTGACCCGGAACGCATCCGAGCTGGTCTTGTAGACGAGGGACAGCCGCGGCCGCGGTCCATCGCCATCGGGATCGCGGAGCCCCGCTTCATCGAGCAACTGCCTCGCGCGCGGCAGATCGCGGGTCCACGTCGGCAGCTCCTTCGCGAAGGCCCAGTGGAACGCCGGCAAGAGCCCGCTCGCGAGCTTCGCGCGCCCGCCGAACTTGGCGTCGACGATCGCCTGGCGATCGATCGCGAGCGCGATCGCCTGGCGGACCCGCAGATCCTTGAGGACCGGGTCCGCGTTGTTGATCATCAGGTACGTCAGGATCACGCTCGGTGCGGCCTCGATCGCGATCCGCGGGCGGTCCTTGACCTCGTCGATCAGGTCGAGCCGGATCGAGTTCTGGATCAGATCGGCGGACCCACCGACGAGCATCAACAGTCGGGCGGACGCGTCGCGCACGAACTTGATCTCGACGTGCGGCGTCTTCGGCTTCGGCCCGTAGTAGTGCGGGTTGACGTCGAGCAGGACATGCAGGGCGTTGAGCTCGCGCAACTTGTAGGGACCTGCCCCGAGCCGCTTCCCCTTCGACAGGATCGCGAAGTCGAGATCCGAGGTCAGGGTCGCGAGTGGCTGCTTCAGCGAGAACCGCACGACGCTCGGGCTCCGCGCGACGACGGACTGGTAACGCTCGACGAAGCCCTTGTGATGCAGGCTGGTCGACTTCGGATCGAGCACGGACTCGTAGGTCCACGCGACGTCCTCGGCGGTGACCGGAGTGCCGTCGGAGAACTTCGCGTCGGGCCGGATCGTGAAGTCGAAGGTCAGCGGATCGATCATGTCGACCTTCGACGCGAGATCGAGGCGCGGCTCGACGTCCGGCGTGTCGACTGCGGTCAGCCCGGCGCCGACGAGACGCGTCAGCTTGACGTCGTGGCTGCTGATCGCGAAGCGAGGGTCCGCGGTGGTCATCGCCGACTCGATCACGAGGACGATGGTGTCGTCCGGCGTGCGGCGCGCGCGCGGCGTGCACGCGATCAGCTGCGCGAGAATGACCGTGATAACGTGGACGCGTGAAGTCATGGTGGGGACCGCTGATCGTCGCGTTCGCGCTGGTCAGTATGGATTCGGGGTCGGCGCACCCGCAACCGGCCGGGTCAGCTGGCTCGGCGGCCGTGCCCCCGACCGCCGATCCCGCCGAAGCCGCCGAAGCCGCCGAAGACGAGGGGACCGGTAGCGGCAGCGCGCTCGTGGCACCGGCGGATCCCAAGGCGCGGACGAGCTGGCTGCGCGAGAAGCTCGCGACCGCGATCGCCACCCGACCGAAGCTCGCGACCGCGCGCATCGGCATCGCGATCCACGACCTCCAGACCGGCACCGAGGTAATGGCACGTGATGGTGCGAAGCCGCTGAACCTCGCATCGAACGTCAAGCTCTTGACCGCGACCGCGGCCCTCGCCGGGCTCGGCGGCGGATTTAGCTGGCGGACCGCCGTGTACGTCGAGACCGATCCCGACGAGACCGGCACGATCGCCGGCGATCTCTATGTGCGCGGCCGCGGCGATCCGACCCTGTCAGTCGCGGGGCTTCACCAGCTGGCCGCCGATGTCGCCGCGCGCGGCGTCCGCAACGTCGAGGGCAAGCTCGTGCTCGACACCACGTACTTCGACAACGTGGTCGAGCCGCCGCACTTCGACGAGCAGCCCAAGGAGCGCGCCGCGTTTCGCGCGCCGGTCGCGAGCTTCGGCGTCAACCGCAGCATGGTCACGGTCACCGTGATGGCCGAGCCCGGCGGCGGCGCGCGGATCACGATCGAGCCGCAGACCGAGTACATCAAGCTGACCAAGCAGGAGGTCACGAGCGTCGCGATCGGCAGGACGCGATTGCGCCTCGAGACCAAGCCGAAGTCGAGGGAGAACGTCGTCGAGCTTGAGCTCACCGGGCAGATCCGGACCGGCGAAGGCAGCTGGGATCTGCGACGGCGCGTCGACGATCCGGCGCGGTTCGCGGCGGAGGTCTTCAAGCAGGCGCTCGTTGCGAACGGCGTCAAGATCCGCGGCAAGGCGGTTGGCAGCGCGGCCGTGCCGCTGACCGCGAAGCTGGTCGCACACCACGACAGCCCGCCGTTGACCGACATCGTACGCGTGATGAACAAGCACTCGGACAACTACATCGCGGAGTCCGTGCTGAAGACGCTCGGCGCCGAGCTCAAGGCAACGCCGGGCCCGGCGACCTGGTCCGACGGGCTCGCGGTGCTTCGCGCGCAGCTCGGGCCGTTCGGGATGCCAGCTGGCAGCTACAAGAGCGAGAACGGCTCGGGCCTCTACGCATCCTCCGAGGTCACGCCCCAGCAGCTCGTCGCGATGCTCGCCGCCGCGCACAAGGACTACCGGATCGGACCGGATTTGCTCGCGTCGCTACCAATCGGCGGCTTCGATGGCACGCTGTCCCGCCGCTGGCACGGCAAGCCGCCGCGTGGCCGGGTCCGCGCCAAGACCGGGACGCTCGAGAAGGTCAACACGCTCGCGGGGTACATCGCGGTCGATCCGGCGCACGTCCTCGCATTCGCGATCCTGGTGAATGACATCCCGACAGGCCAGCGTCCGCTCGTCCGCGCGATGATCGACGAGATGGTCGAGATCATGGCCGCTTACCTTGGCGCCCAGTAGCGCAGCCTGGCGAGCCGAGGCGCGCGGTGGCTTCCGGCCTTCGTCCATTGCTGGGTTTTTGCGACGGTGGTACCAAGACCTCACCAAAAGAAGGAGTCCGCCATGGCCGAGCTCAAGGGCAGCAAGACCCACGCAAATCTCAAGGACGCGTTCGCCGGTGAGTCACAGGCGAACCGCCGTTACCTCTACTTCGCCAAGGTCGCCGACGTCGAGGGTCACCCCGACCTCGCGGGCCTGTTCCGCGACACCGCGGAGGGCGAGACCGGTCACGCTCACGGTCACCTCGATTACCTCAAGCGCGTCGGTGATCCGGCGACGGGCGAGCCGATCGGTGACAGCGTGAAGAACCTCAAGGCGTCGATCGCCGGCGAGACCTACGAGTACACGCAGATGTACCCGAGCTTCTCGAAGACCGCCCGCGAGGAAGGCTTCGAGGAGATCGCCGAGTGGTTCGAGACCCTCGCGCGGGCCGAGCGCTCGCACGCCGGCCGGTTCCAGAAGGGCCTCGACGCCCTCAACACGAAGTAAACAGTCTCGACGTCGCGATGACGGGCGCATTGGGTCACCCCCGGGCGCTCGGCTTCGTTTCGGACTGGGTTTCGGCGCTACCATCCGCGGATGCGCGACATGCCGCCGATGACGCTCGCCGAGATCGAGACCGCGCCGTTCCGCGTCGAGCAGCGCGCGCGGCTGCGGGGTAGTCCCGAGGCAGTGTGGAAGAACCTGGCCGAGCCCGCGCGCTGGCTCGACTGGTTCCCGATGATGCATCGCGCGACCTGGACGTCGGACAAGACGGCGGCCGTCGGTGCGGAGCGCAGCGTCGCGCTGCGCGTGTTCGGCAAGTTCGACGAGCGCATCCTCGCGTGGGATCCCGGCGAGCGCTTCGCCTTCACGATGATCGCCTCGACGTCGCCGCTCGCGAAGCGGATGGCCGAGGACTGGCGGATCACGCGACATGGCCCCGAGGTCGAGCTCGAGTGGGTCGTCGGTGCCTTTCCGACGACGGTCGGTCGGCCTGCCACGCCGATCCTGCGGGCGGTGCTCCGGCAGATGTTCGCGCGCGGCACCGCGCGCCTGCGTCGGCTGCTCGACGAGCGTGGTACACAGGTCGCATGAGTCTGGTCCGCCCCATCACCCGGCGGGACATCAAGGGTCCCGTGCTGTACGGGCCCATCCGCGACGACTACCGCCACCGCGTGATCGAGCTCAAGCGGCCGCGACGCGTGTTGATCGGCGACCGCGTCGCGATGGTGTTCGAGAACCGGCTGACGCTGACGCTGCAGATCGAGGAGATCTGCCGCGCCGAGGGCCTGACGACCGACGCGCAGATCGAGTCGGAGATCGACGTCTACAACGCGCTGATGCCGACCCCCGACTCGCTGTCGGCGACGCTGTTCATCGAGCTGCCCGCGGACGAGGACCCCTACGTCGCGCTCAACAAGCTGGTCGGGCTCGACGAGCACGTCGTGCTCCACATCGGGCCGCACGCGATCCGCGCATCGTTCGAGCCGGGCCGGTCGACCGAGGACAAGATCTCGGCGGTCCAGTACATCCGTTATCCGCTCTCGGCCGAGGCGCGCGCGGCCCTGCGGACGCCCGGCACGAAGGTCGCACTCGAGATCGACCATCCGAACTACCGGCACCGCGTCGAGTGCCCCGAGGCGATGCGGGCATCGCTGGCAGGTGATTATGCGTAGCTTCATGATCGGTATCGTGGCGCTCGGGATCGTCGGCTGCGGGCCGTCGCGTCAACAGCGCGCGAGCGCGGAGCAAGAACACTTCGAGTGCAAGGATCGGCTGGTCAGCTACGTGGTGTCCGGTCACATGGGCGCGAGCGAGCTCGGGGTCCAGATGGATTGCAGCGAGGGCCCGCGCATCAAGCGCTGGAAGGTCGACAAGGTCGGCGCGCGTGTCGACGATGCGCGCGCGATGCGGCCCGGCGAGTTCGACCGCGTGTGGCGCGAGATCGACGGCACCGGCTGGGCCAACATGAAGGACTGCGAGAACGGGACTGGCGGCAAGCAGGATCCGGTCTACGTGTTCGACGTCAAGGACGACGTGAACAAGGCCACGTTCCAGTGCCAGTCGCGGTCGATGCCCTACCCGTACAACGGCATCGTCGATCCCCTCGACGTCGCCGCCCAGCAAGGGCGCGGTCAGCTCGGTGACGAGCCCGAGAGTCTCAAGGCGCTCGACAAGAAGACGCCGCAGTGACCCTGCCGCTCGCGGGCGGCACGGCAGTCGTCACGGGGGCAAGCCGAGGGATCGGTCGCGCGATCGCGCTGCGGCTCGCAGGTGCAGGTGCCGAGCTCGCGCTGTGGGCGCGCGATGCCGAGGATCTCGCGGTCGTCGTCGGCGAGATCGAGGTGCGCGGCGGACGCGCGAGGGCGCAAATCGTCGACGTCAGTGATCCGAGAGCGGTCACCGAGGCCGCGGCCATCGTCCGCGCGACGATGCCACCGGTGCGGATCGTCGTGAACAATGCGGGCTCGGTGATCCGCAAGCCGACGGCCACACTCACAGACGCGGACTGGCGATCGGTCATGGCGGTCAACCTCGATGGCACCTTCTATGTTACCCGAGCGTTCCTCGCCGATCTCACGCGCGCAGGTGGGAGGATCATCAACATCTCGTCGATCGCGGGACGGCAAGGCACCCCGCTGCTGGCCGCCTACTGCGCCGCCAAGCACGGCGTCGTCGGGTTCACCCGAGCCCTTGCCGAGGAACTCTGCGCTGCTAAGGTCTCGGTGAATGCGATCTGTCCCGGCAGCGTGGACACGGCCATGCTTCGAGAGGGTATGCCCGATGCGAGTCCCGACATGAGCCCTGACGACATCGCGAGAACTGCCCTGTTTCTGGCGTGCGAAGCGCCGGAAGCCCTCACCGGCACCTGCATCGACGTCTTCGGATAACCGGGACCAGGCGGAGAAAGGGGATGGAAGGACCCATGCGCGAACCGGCTGGCCTCGAACCTGGCGCGCTCTCGTCCCTTCCGATCTTTCCGTTACCGAACTGCGTGCTGCTTCCCGGCGGCCTGTTGCCACTCCACGTGTTCGAGCCACGCTATCGCGAGCTCACCCGTGACTGCCTCGCCGGTCATCAGCTGATGGCGGTCGCCCGGCTCCGCCCCGGCTTCGAGACCACGTACTACGGCCGTCCGCCGGTGTACGATCGGTGCGGCGTCGGTCGCATCATCTGCTCCGAGGAGCTACCCGATGGTCGGTTCGCGCTCCTGCTCCGCGGCATCGCGCGGGTCGAGATCGCGCGCGAGCTTCCCGCCGCCCGTGCCTATCGCACCGTCGAGGCACGCGAGCTGAGCGACGCATCGTGCGATCCGACCCAGGCGACAGGTCACCACCAGCGTTTGATCGCGCTCTGCGATCGGCTCGCCGAGGTGATCGACAAGGGCGGCGCCCAGCTGCGCGACCTCGTCCGATCGTTCGAGTCGCCGGGTGCGTGTGCCGACGCGGTCGCCGCCGCGTTGATCATGGATCCCGATGCGCGCCAGGAGTTGCTCGAGGCCTGTGACCCGATGGTCCGGCTGCAGCGCACGCTCGGCCACGTCAGCCACATGCTGTGCGAGCTCGCGCCATGCGAGACCATGGTCAACTGACCGGCGGCGTCATGCGGCCTATGCGGATCGAGCGGCGGCGCGCGCTCGAGCATGATCGCGGGTTCCTCGAGGACGTCCACGTCGCCGCGCTCGGGCCGGTGGCGCTCGTCGGCTACGGCTGGCCGGCGTGCCGGCTGCTCGACCAGTTTCACGCCGACATCGATCTCGCGAGCTGCTACGTGCTCGTCGTCGACGGTGCACGCGCCGGCTACTTCTCGATCGAGGACCGCGGTGCGTTCTGGTACATCGACGCGATCGCGATCGCGCGCAAGTACCAGCGCAAGGGTATCGGCTCCGCCGCGCTCCGCGAGATCCTCGAGGACGCCGGCACCACGCCGGTGCGCCTCAACGTGCTGCGCATCAACCCCGCGCGCGCGCTCTACGTGCGGCTCGGCTTCCGCACGATCCACGAGGACGCTCGCCGCGAGGTCATGGAGTGGCGGGCTTCGTCGCGCTGACGTAGCCGGCTTTGCGCTTCTGCATCGCGCGCTTCTCGGCGTCGCTGCGGCAGGCGGTGGCGCTGCCGAGCTCGGCGAGCCGCATCTGGCCCTTGCTGCCGAGCTTGCCGAACCGCGTGATGTGCTGGGTGCCGCGGACCTCGATCTCCCAGAACTTCTGCTCGGCCTCGTGGACGAGCTTGCACGTGTAGCTCGCGGCGCCGAGCGTGCTGGCGAATCCGCCGCCGGCGTCGGCGTCGGCGTCGGCGTTGGCGTTGGCGTCGGTTTCGGCGTCGGCGGGCTCGGGCTCGACCGGCGCGCGCTTGATTGCCTGCGGCTTCGTCGGCTTCGGAGGCTTCGCGGGCTGCGCGATATTTCGTGCGGGTGTCAGCGCGACCGGCGCCTCGGCATCGACGCGCTCGCCGACGTATGACGGGAACCGCGGCACGCCGTCGTCGGAGAGCTCCTGGTAGCGGAACGTGATGATCGAGCCGATCGCCGGCGGCGCCTGGCGCTCGAGATCCGTGAACCCGGTGCCGACGTTGAACCGGACCTTGCCCGGCAGCTCGCAGATCAGCGCGCCGAGCCGGCCCTTGTGCTTGCCGGCACCCGGCGCGTGGCCAACGACGCGCGCCTCGGCATCGTGGAACGTCTTGACCTTGAGCAGCGACGTCGAGCGTCCGATCTCGTAATTCGAACCCGGCCGCCGCAACATCAGCCCCTCGCCGCCGAGCGCCTCGACGCGCGCGAGCTCGTCCTTGAGGTGCGCGAAGCCCTCGCAGCGGACGTGGTCGAGCGGGCGCGCGTGCGGCGCCGCGGCGCGCGTCAGCACGTGCTGGGCGTGCGCGAGCCGTTCCTCGAACCCACCCTTGGCATTCGGCGCGTCGAACACGACGTAGTGGACGTTGCGCCACTCCTGTCCCGCTGCACCGGAGCGCACGATGCTCGTCGTCTTCTGGAACATCTTGCGGCCGACCCACAGCTCGCCGTCGAGCGTGTCCGCCGGCAGGTCGGCGACGAACCAGTCGGGCGCGAAGAACTTGTTGCCGAGCCGCGACACGAAGGCCTCGCCATCCCAGTACGCCCGGATACCGTCGAGCTTCTCGCTCATCCACCAGCCCGTCGGGTCGTGCTCGAGCTCCCACTTGTGCGCGAGCAGCACCGGCGGCGCGGTGTCCTTCTTGACCGCTCCAGAGCCCCCGCTCGCCCGCGTCGACGCGGCACGCGAGCCCGGCACCGCCGTGCCGATCCGCAGGGTCTCGACGTCGTCGCCGAGGTACGCGCGCAGGTGCTTGCAGGTCCGGCTATCGATCGGCGCCCCCTGGTTCTTCCACGCCGGGCAGCTGCACATGTAGACGCTGCCGTTGCGCGACAGCGTGTACTTGCTGCTCGATCCCTGGACCTCGACGGAGTCTCCGTCGTCGAGCGACGCCGCCATCGCCGTTACTTGATCACGGCCAGCCGCGGCGAGCGCTTCGGCTTGCTGAGCACGTTCTGCGCGACCTTGATCGCCATCGCCGACGCGAGGTTCATGAACCGCATGGCGTTCTCGGAGTCCGGGCTCGCGACGATGATCGGCACGCCGGCATCACCGCCGAACCGGATCCGCGTATCGATCGGGATCTCGCCGAAGAACTCGGCGCCGATCTCCTGCGCGAGGCGCTTGCCGCCGCCGTGACTGAAGATCTCGTCGTTGTGTCCACAAGCCGGACACTTGTAGTAGCTCATGTTCTCGACGATCCCGAGGATCGGGATCTCGACCTTCTCGAACATCGCGATGCCCTTCACGACATCGACGATCGAGACCTCCTGCGGCGTCGTCACCATCACCG
>JACCTC010000402.1 GCA_013812655.1 Deltaproteobacteria bacterium
GGTCTTCTTGATGTCGTCGGCCGAGCCGCCGACGTTCGCGGAGAGGACCTTCTCGGTCGTGCCCTTGACGAGCGAGACCTTGAGGTCACCGCTGTACGTGTGGCTGATGTCGACGGTGACCTTGACGTCGCCGGAGACCGTGCCCGCGTCCGTCACGTTGATGGCGCTGGTGATACCGGCCGGTGCGTTGTCGGGGATCGACGCGGGAGCCGCCGAGGTGTAGCTGCGCGGGGTGCCCGTGCCGCCGCCGCCGCCGCCACCGCCGCCGAGCACAGGAACTTCGGCCGTGACGCACGAGCCCTGCTCCTGGATGTACTTGTACGAGAGCCAGCCGTAGCCTGCGCCCGTCGGGTGATCGATGCCGAAGCCGGCCGTGCCCCACGAGTTCTTGAAGAGCCAGAAGCCCTTCTCCTTGCGCGGGTTGCCCGACGCATCGAGGATCGGCTTGCCTTCGCCGTCACGCATCTCGACCTCGAGATCGTCGTCCCAGCCGATGATGTGGATCGCGTGACCCGCGCGCTTCGCGAGCGACTTGGTCTTGTCGTCGGCGTTCGGGTAGGTGACGTAACCCTTGCGCCAGTAGTCCGCGTTCACGGGGAGCTCGGACTTGCGGTGGTTCCACGACTGGTAGAAGAAGGTCAGGCCGACGTTGACGCCGGTCTTCTTGGTGGTGAGGTGCGCCTTCATCGAGTTGGTGTTGATCCAGCGCGACGACGGCAGCTTGAACTTCTCGGCCATGGCGATCGACGCCGGCGGCTCGCCGTTCGTGTAGCACTTGGTCGGCAGGTTCTCCTGACCGGTGACGCACTCGGCGTCGTTCGTTGCGTTCCACGGCGCCGGCTCGTACGGCCAGGCAGCTTCCTTGACGGTGCCGTACTGGACGGCGGTGCGGAGGTTGATGTCCGAGGTCGAACCTTCGGTGTTCGTGAACCCGCGGCTCAGGTTCTTGGCAGCCCACTGCAGGTACTGCTCGGAGAAGTCGGCCTCGGCGACCGGCATGCCGCCCTTGATGTAGAGGTTCTCGATCTGCGCGGTGGCAGAGAAGATCGAGCAGACACCGCGGCTGCCCTGGCTCTGGACCGGCGACTGGTCGCCAACCTCGAACTTCGGCGGGTAGACCGCGTCGGACTTGTTGTCGTCGGGCAGCGAGTCGTTGTCCGGCGCGCCCGCGTTGATGTCGCCTTCGGAGACCGGGTAGTCGTCGTCGTACGGGCTCGGGCCTTCGTCACCGTCCGTGGTGGCGCAGGCGGCGAAGAACGGGAGGGCGACGAGGGCGGTGGCGAGGAGGCGGAGGCGCATGTTGGCGACCTGAAGTGCTCGATCCATGCCACCAGACCCCGCTTTCAAGTAGCCGTGGTTGCTCGGAGATCTCGCGGTTCGACCGGCTAGCGCAACCGCATCAGCCAGCCTGACCGGCAAGCCCAGTGGCCGCTGTTGCGGCGAGTATGCAGTGGGGTCAGGAGGTGACGGTCGATCTGGCTCGGCGCGTTCGCCACGCACGGGGTCGATCGCCCTGCGCACCGTGGCATGATCGCCGCGGGTGCTGACCCGGATCGGACGATACGAAGTCGATCACCTGCTCGCGCGCGGGGGGATGGGGGACGTCTATCTCGGGCGCCTGCTCGCGGCGCACGGGTTCGAGCGGCCGATCGTCATCAAGACGATCCGCACCGAGCTGCTCGGCGACGAGCGGGCCGCGATGATGTTCATCGACGAGGCGCGGATCGCCGCGAGCCTGCACCACCGCAACATCCTGCAGATCGTCGACTTCGATCGGTTCGACGAGGGGGCGTTCCTGGTGACCGAGCTGGTCGAGGGCTGCGACCTCAACGTGTTCCTCGCGTACCTCAGCGCGCCGCCGCCCTACCACCTCGCGCTCACGATCATCGCCGAGCTCGCGACCGGCCTCGATGCGGCACACGAGGCGACCGCCGCCGACGGCACGCCGCTCAACCTCGTGCATCGCGACGTCAGCCCGAGCAACGTGCTGCTCGGCCGGCTCGGCGAGATCAAGCTCGCGGACTTCGGGATCGCGAAGACGCGGCTCCGCAGCTATCACACGGTGTCGGGCACGATCAAAGGCAAGGCGCCGTACATGGCTCCCGAGCAGATCCTCGGCGAGCCGCTCGATCGCCGCGCTGACATCTTCAGCCTCGGCGTGCTGCTGTTCGAGCTGACGACGCGCACGCGCCTCTTCTCGGAGAAGTCCGACGCCGGCGCGATGAAGCAGATCCTCGCCGGCGAGATTCCGGATCCCACGGTGCGCAGGCCCGGCTACCCGCCGGAGCTCACCGCGATCGTGCGGCGTGCGCTCGCCCGCGATCGCGAGGCGCGCTATCCGACGGCGCGCGCGCTCGTCGACGATCTCGATGCGCTCGCGCGGGCGCGGCGGTGGCGGCTGTCGTGCAGCGCGGTCGGCGAGCTGGTCCGCGTGATCGAGCAGCGCGCGCGGGAGGATGCCGCGTGACCGCGAATGCCGCGCTCGAGCGCGATCGCGTCGGGCCGTACCAGATCCTGCGCGCGATCGGTGCCGGCGGCTCGGCGCGGATCGATCTCGCGTGCATCGAGCGCGCGTATGGCTTCCAGCGCCACGTCGTGATCAAGCGCCCGCTCGAGCACCTGCGTGGCGATGCGCGGGCCGCGGCGTCGTTGCAGCGCGAGGCCCGGCTCGGTGGCCGGCTGCGCCACCCGAACCTCGTCTCGATCCTCGATGCCGGCGTGCATGACGGCTACGACTACCTCGTCCTCGAGTACGTCCACGGCGGCTCCCTGCGCGAGCTGATGCAGGCCGAATCCGGTGGCCGTGTGCGCGACCTGCCGATCGCCGTTGCCCTCGGCATCGTCGCCGATGTCGCGCGCGGACTGCACGACGCGCACGAGCTCGCCGACGAGCACGGCGCGCCGCTCGGCCTCGTCCACCGCGACGTGTCGCCGGGAAACGTGCTGATCGGGCTCGACGGCGCGGTCAAGCTCGCCGACTTCGGGATCGCGAAGGAGACCCGCGTCGCGACGCTGTCCGGATCGATGCACGGCACCGTCACGTACATGGCGCCCGAGCAGTGCCGCGGCCATGCGTTCGATCGCCGCGCCGACGTGTTCTCGCTCGGCGTGATCCTCTACGAGCTGGTGACCGGCACGCGGCTGTTCTGGGCGGACAACGACGTCGCGTCGCTACACCGCGTGCTGTCGGGCACCGTGCCGCGACCGCGCAAGGTGCGCCCGACTGTCACGGCGGCACTCGAGGACATCGTGATGAGGGCGGTCGCGCCGGAGCCCGAACGGCGGTGGGGTACCGCGCGCGCGCTTGCCGACGCGATCGAGACGCACGCGGCCCAGGTCGGCGAGATCCTCGGGGCGCGCCAGGTCGCGCGCTGGGTGCACGACCTGATGGGGCCACGCGACGCGCCATGGGTCGGCGATGTCACGATCGTCGAGCGGATTCCCGGGCCGCCGGATCGCGCAGCCGAGGACACTGGCTCGCTCGTCGAGCTGATCGCGGCGACGCCCGCGGACGCGCCACCGCTGCCGACGTTTGGCCCGAGTGATGGCAGCGCGCCCGACGATGCCGGTCCCGCGATCGCTCGCCGCGCTCCGCGCGCGCCGACCACACGTCGCAACCGCAGGCTCGCAGCGACCATCGGGGTCGCGCTCGTCGCTGGCGTCGCCGCCGGTGCCTTCGTGATCGCGCGGCCGGACCGCGAGGTCGAGAAGGCAGTGTCACCCGTGCCCCACCAGGTCACGCCGCCGCTGCCGTCGTTCGTCGAGCCGCCCGATCCGACGCCGGAGCAGGCCGCCACCACGCCCGAACCCACCGAGCCAACGATCGAGATGGAAGCCGAGCCGGAGGTCGCGCCCACGACGGCAACGCCGGTGCGAACGTCGGGCGAACGGCGACGCCGCCCACCGGCGAAGTCGACCAAGACCGCGAAGCGCGTCCCCGCCGGCAGCGCGGCGCCCGTCGAGACACCCCCGGCCGGCAGCGGCTCGCAGGCGACGCGGCCGTCGCGTACACGCGTCGAGTGGAACCCGACGATGCTGCTGCCGACGGACTCCGGCTCGGGGACCAAGAAGCCATGAAGTCCGAGCTGCGAGGGCCCGGGCGATATCGACTCGCGACGCTCGTGGTCGCGATCACGATCGGCTCGAGCCCGCTGCACGCCGAGACACCGGCGGAGCAGACGCTCGCACGGATCCGCGATCTCTACGCCAAGGGCGACTACGGGGGCGTGCGTCGCGAGCTGCTGGCGGCGTACGACCGTGCCCCGGATCCCGCACTGCTGTTCGCGCTCGGCCAGGTCGAGCTCAACCTCGGCAACTACGCCGCCGCGATCGACTACTACGAGCGGTTCATCACGACGGGCCCGAGCGACGAGCAGGTCGCGCTCGCGCAGCAGGCGATCGGCGCCGCGCGGATGCGGCTTGCCAACCCGGACGAGCCAGCCGACGCGGTGACGCCGGTCCCGACACCGGAGCCTGTCGAGCCGATCCGGACACGGCGGCGGTGGACCACCGAGGACACCGGCCTGCTCGCGCTCGGGGCGGCCGCGGTCGTCGTCGGTGCCGGGCTCTACACGTACGGCTACCGCATGGGCAGCGATGCCAGCGGCACGCTCGCCGAGTACGACGAGCGCCTCGATCAGGCGCGCGCCACGCAGTGGACCGGCGTCGGGATCGCGAGCGCGGGGGCGTTGCTCGCCGGCGTGACCGTGCTGCGCTGGCGCCTGCGATCCGATGGTGCGGTGATCTCGGCTGCGGCGACGCCGTCCGGCGCCTCGCTCGTGGTGAGCCGGCGATGGTGATGCGGAGCGCCTGCCTCGTGCTCGTCGCGGTCGGCGCGCTGGCGTGCGTGCCCGATCGCTATCGCTGCACGAACGATCTGCAGTGCGATCTCGGCGAGGGCGGCCGCTGCGAGCGTGACGGACTGTGCACGCAGCACGATCTCGCGTGCCCGACGCAGCGTCGCTACAGCGCGCATGCCGGCGAGCAGACCGGCACGTGCTTCGATGACCGCCAGGTCCCGCTCAACGCGTGCGCTGGCGGCCAGCCGCCCGTGTTGCCCGAGGGCTGCCTCGCCACGGTCTGCGAGCGCCTGCCCTATTGCTGTGGCGTCGCGTGGACCGATGCCTGCGTGCAGCTCGCGCAGGAGGCGTGCACGGCGCGTTGCGATACCCGGATCGCGATCACGGCGATCCGCGGCGTCAACACCGAGCTGTGGGATGTCCGGTGGACCGGCGAGAAGTTCTCGGTCACGCGCGTGACCACGCTCGGCGCGCCGCTCGCGTGGGTGGCACCAGCACCCGCAACGCTCGAGCCCAGGCTCGCCGGCACCACCCCGACCACGCTCGTGATCGGCGAGACCTCGATCGCGATCGCCGCCGATCGCTCCTACCAGTCGATCACCTCGATCGGCGTCGATCGCGATGGCCGCGACACGATCGTCGCCGGCTACCAGCAGACCCAGTCGGGCACCCACGCGATCGAGATCGTGAAGCTCGAGAGCGGCACCGTACGCGAAGCGGCGTTTCCGGCGTCGCAGAACCTGACGTGGGGTGATCGCAATCGCGACGGCTTCCCCGACGGCATCGTCAAGAACGGCGTGCAGTACAGCTTCCTCGACAACCTCGAGGACGGGGCACACGTCCGCACGCTCGCGAACCAGGCGACCGGCAACCTCACCGGCGGGCCGACGCCGGGCGCCCCCGGGACGCGCGCGATCGACTGGCTCGATCTCGACGGCGACCACCTGCTCGACCTCGCGGTGTTCGGGGCGTCGCTGCGGATCCACACCTCGCCCGACGTGCTTCGCGATACCCCGAATCACGAGCTCGACTGCGATCCACCGAGCACCGCGCGCCCGTGCATGGCCGAGGCCGAGCCCGATCTCGAGCGCGCGTCGTACGGTGGTGCCGCGCTGCCGACCGTCGATGGCGCCTCGCTCGTGATCTCGGTGTTCCCTGGGCGCCGGCTGTACCGCGCGCGCCGCAGCGGTGATGGCATCAGCGTCGATCCGCTGCGGCTGCCCGGCGATGCGTGCAACTGTGCCGCGACCTGCACCAACTGCCCCGGTGGGAACTGCTCGTGCACCTACGACTGCTCGTCGTGCGCGACGATCGCGGCGGTCGTCGTCCGCGATCTCGACGGCGATCAACGCCTCGACATCGTCGCGATCGACGCGCGGCTCCAGATCTACACGGCGTTCGCGCGCGACAACTACGCGTTCGGCGCGGTCCCGACGATCATCCCGACGCCCGCGACGCAGCCGCTCAACGTCGTCAACGTCTCGGTCTCCGGCGCCCCCCTCCCCTGAGCTGCGTAGCGGGCTTCGCGGTAGCCGGTCTCACTGCGAAGACAGGTCGCCGTCGGAGAGGCTGACAGCGTGGTGAACAGATGGCGGTCGGACCAGAGGCGCCACGCCTACTTGGCCGGGGCATGAGGCTCGCACTCCTCGTCGACATGGAGTCACCGGGATCGCTGGTCGGTCAGGTCCTCGAGGAGCGGTACCTCATCGAGGAGGAGCTCGGGTGCGGCGCGATGGGGACGGTATTCCGGGCGCGCCACGTGCGAGTGCGCCGCGAGGTCGCGATCAAGGTCCTCCACGCGCACCACATGGCGGATCCGCTGATGGTCGAGCGCTTCGATCGCGAGGCGGCGACCGTCGCGCGGCTGCACCACAAGAACCTCGTCAACGTGATCGACGTCGGCGAGACCGCAGACCGCCAGTGCTTCATGGTGCTCGAGCTCGTGCGCGGCCCGAGCCTCGCTTCGCTGATCAACGACAGCCTGCTCGATCGCGCGCGCGTCCTCCAGCTGACCCGCCAGATCCTCGCGGGGCTCGCGCACGCGCATGCAGCTGGCCTCGTCCATCGCGATCTCAAGCCCGAGAACGTGATCGTCGAGCGCGATGACCTCGGCACCGAGGTGCCGCGCATCGTCGACTTCGGGATCGCGGTGCTGCGCGATCAGAGCACGGCGCGCCGGCTGACGACCGCGGGCACGATCATCGGCACGCCGGCGTACATGGCGCCCGAGCAGGCGCAGGCGGGCGAGCCCGATCCGCGCACCGATCTGTTCGCGCTTGGCGTGATGGTCTACGAGATGCTCGCCGGCCGCCTGCCGTTCGATGGCTCGAGCATGGAGATCGTGCTCGCGAACATGTCGCTCGATCCGCCTGCGATGGCCGAGCGCGCGCGTGCGGGAGTCGACATCGATCCGGTCCTCGAGGCCTTCGCACGCAAGCTGATGGCGCGCCGGTTGCCCGACCGGTTCGCGAGTGCTCGTGCGGCGCTCGAGGTGCTCGAGCTCGTCGAGCATGATCGCGAGGCCGCTGCGCGCGCGCTCGGGCTCGTCGAGCGTGATCGCGAGGCCGCTGCGCGCGCGCTCGGGCTCG
>JACCTC010000410.1 GCA_013812655.1 Deltaproteobacteria bacterium
CCGCTGCCCACGCGGCCGGCGCGACCATCGACCAGGCGCTCGAGGGCCTCGCGCGCGCACGGCCACCCGCGATGCGCGGCGAGGTGCTCGAGCTCGGCGGCCGCAAGGTGATCGTCGACTGCTACAACGCGAACCCGGCATCGATGGCGGCCGCGTTGCGGGCCCTCGCCGAGCGCGCGCACGGACGCACCGCGATCGCGGTCGTCGGCGATATGCTCGAGCTCGGCGATCACGCGGCGCCCGCGCACCACGACACCGGCACGCTCGCACGCGAGCTCGGGATCGGCGTGATCGCGCTCGGTGATCACGCCGCGCGCGTCGTCGAGGCCGCGGGTCAGGGCGCCGAGGTGGCTGGCTCACCGGCGGCGGCGGCAGCGCGCGTGCTCGCGCGGACGGCAGCCGGCGACTGGATCTTGCTCAAGGCATCGCGCGGCATGCGTCTGGAACGCGTGCTCGACGCCATGAAGGAGGCCGCGCGCTAGTGCTGTTTCACCTGCTGTACCGTGTGCTCAGCGACGACATCGGCTTCCTGCGGGTGTTCCGCTACACGTCGACGCGCATCCTCGCGGCAGCGATCACCGCGCTGCTGCTGTCCTTCATCATTGGCCCGTGGTTCATCGAGAAGCTGAAGTCGCGCCAGATCGGCGAGACGATCCGCACCGACGGCCCGGCGACCCACAAGAAGAAGGCGGGCACGCCGACGATGGGCGGCTCGCTGATCCTGTTCTGCCTCACGATCTCGACGCTGCTGTGGTGCGATCTGTCGAACGAGTACGTGTGGCTCGCGCTATCGGTCACCGTCGCGTTCGGCGCGATCGGCTTCGCGGATGACTACGCGAAGGTCGCGAAGAAGAACAAGGCCGGCATCTCCGGCAAGCTCCGGCTGTTCCTCGAGTTCGCGATCGCCGGGGCCGCGATGGCGTACCTGTTTCACTCCGAGCTGATGCCCGAGACCATCCGGCTCTCGGTTCAGCTGCCGTTCACGAACTTCTACACGCAGGCGCTCGTGATGCCGGCGTGGATGTACACGATCTTCGGCGCGTTCGTCGTCGTCGGGACCGCGAACGCAGTCAACCTGACCGACGGACTCGACGGACTCGCGATCGGGCCGTCGATCATGAACGCCGGCACGTTCCTGATCCTCGCGTACATCGCGGGGACCGAGACCACGATCATCAACGCCACCGGCAAGAGCGTGACGATCGCCGAGTACCTCAACGTCGCGCACATCGACGGCACCGCCGAGCTCGCAATCTTCTGCGCGGCGCTGTTCGGCGCCGGTGTTGGCTTCCTCTGGTACAACACGTACCCCGCGCAGGTGTTCATGGGTGATGTCGGCGCGCTCGCGCTCGGCGGCTCGATCGGGATGCTCGCGGTGCTCACCAAGAACGAGCTCGTGCTGCTGATCGTCGGCGGCCTGTTCGTGTTCGAGGCGCTCTCGGTGATCATCCAGACCACCTCGTTCAAGATCACGAAACGCATGACCGGCACCGGCAAACGCGTGTTCCGGATGGCGCCGATCCATCACCACTACGAGCTCAAGGGGTGGGAGGAACCGAAGATCATCGTCCGGTTCTGGCTCATCTCGCTGGTGCTCGCGCTGATCGCACTCGGCACGTTGAAGCTGCGATGAAGTCCGCCATCACAGAGCTCGACGGCAAGACCGTGGTGGTCGTCGGCCTCGCGCAGACCGGTGTGGCGCTCGCGAAGTTCTGCGCGAAGCGCGGCGCCCGCGTGATCGTCACCGACGGCAAGGCCGCCGAGCAGCTCGCAGCGCCGATCCAGCAGCTCGACGGTGTACCCGTACGTTACGAGCTCGGCGGCATGGACATGACGACGTTCCTCGCCGCGGACCTCGTCGTGATGTCGCCGGGCGTGCCGACGCTGTCCGAGATCCGCGCCGCGCAGGGACACGGGATCCCGGTGCTCGCCGAGATCGAGCTCGCGTATCGCTTCCTGCATCCCGAGGCAACCGTGCTCGCGATCACCGGCACGAACGGCAAGTCGACGACGACCGCGCTGACCGGCAAGCTGTGCGAGCACTCGGGCCGGCCGACGTTCTGCGGCGGCAACCTCGGCAACATGCCGATGATCGACGCGGTCGAGCACCCCGCGAACGCACCGGGCGGGCTGATCGTCGTCGAGGTCGCAGCGTTCATGCTCGAGCACTGCGACACGTTTCGCGCGAAGACCGGCGTCTTGACGAACATCACCGAGGATCACCTCGACCGGTTCGGCACGCTGGAGCGCTACGCCGAGATCAAGGGCCGGATCTGGGACTTCCAGCGCTCCGACGATCTCGCGATCGCGAATGCCGCCGATCCGTGGGTGATGCGCGAGACCGCAGGCATTCCGTCGCAGCTCTATCGTTTCGATTCGCGACCCGGGGCTGACGCGTCGCTCGATCGCGGCGCCTTCGTGTCCGCCGACCGCAAGGAGCTCGTGCTCAGGCTGCCCGAAAGTGAGGAACGGTTCCCGGTCGACGATCTCGTCATCGTCGGCAACCACAACCTCGAGAACGCGATGTGCGCGTACCTCGCGACCCGCGGCATCGGGCTCCCGAGCTCCGCGGTGCGCGCTGGAGCGCGTGCGTATCGCCCGCTCCCGCATCGCATGGAGCTCGTCGGCGACAAGGCCGGCATCTACTTCTATGACGATAGCAAGGGCACGAACGTCGCGTCGGTCGCGGCGTCGGTCCGCGGCTTTCCGCGGCCGCTCGTGCTGATCGCCGGCGGCGTCGACAAGGGCGGCTCGTACACGCCGATGCTCGAGGCGCTCGACGGCGTGTGCAAGGGCATCGTGCTGATCGGCAAGGCCGCCCCGCTGATCCGCGACGCGGCCCTCGCCCACGGCGCGAGCTATCCGCTCATCGACGCGACGGACATGTTCGACGCCGTGCAGCGCGCAACAGAGCTATGCACGACCGGCGATGCCGTCGTGCTCAGCCCCGCTTGCGCGAGTTACGACATGTTTCAAAACTTTGGCCACCGCGGCCGCGTGTTTCGCGAGGCGGTTTCGGCTGTCGGCGCGTCACGGCTCGATTAGAGCGCGCGCGCATGGTTGACGGCCGGCTGGTGCGAGTGCCGCAGCGGGTGGCGCTGGTCAGGGCCCTGGTCGGGCGGGTTAGTGATCAACTGATCAACGGCGATAGAAGTAGCCGCCGCCGCCGATCAGCAGGAAGACGAGAAGCAAGACAACGATCCATGCGGTTGTAGACATGTTGATTCTCCTGACCGGAAAGAGGAGCAATCGACGTGCCTCTTCGCTTGCGTGGTTTCCCGACGGCCGATCTCTGGTATCAGGCCGTGTGCCGAAGCCGATCGTCATCCCGCCGAGGACACCGCTCCGTGTCGCCATCATTGCGTTCGTCGTCACGGTCGTCGTCGGGGGCCTCGTCGGCACCGCCATCATGATCTCGCGTACCGAGCCGGGTTACCGGCGGCGCACCGAGTCGTTCAAGTACGGCGTCGAGCTGGGCGTCGGGCTCGGGATCGGTGGCGCAGTGTGCGCAGGTGTCGCGTACTTCATTCAGCGTCGCCGCACCCGGCACGACAAGCGCTGACGAAAACTGGCCACGCCGGATCCGCGGCCCGAGGATGGCCATCGGATGACCGTGCTCCGTCGTATCGCCACGTGGCGCGCCGAGCGCGCCGAATACGACGGTAACCGACAACCAACGCGCCCACGCCTCGCGCGCGTGGTCCACAAGGTTGGGCGTGCCGTCGCACGTGCCCGCACGCGCGTGGCGTCTCCCTCGGCAGGGCAGCTCGATCCGACGCTGCCCGCCACCGCGCAGGTCGTCGCCGTCCAGCATCCGAGCGCGACGCTGCCCGAACGCCCGTACGACCTCGTGCTGCTCGCGGCGGTGCTCGGCCTGCTCGTGATCGGCAGCATCGAGATTTACTCGTCGACGGCCGCCTACGGGATGACGCTCGGCAGTCGCTCGACCGGCGCGTCCGGTCACTTCCTCGAGCGCCAGCTCGCGTTCGTTGCCGTCGGCGGCTTCGCGATGTGGATGGCCGGCCGGCTCGACTATCGCCAGCTTCGCCACTGGGTTTATCCGCTGCTCGTCCTCGCGGTCGTGCTGCTCGCCGCGACACTCGCCACACCGCCCCGTAACGGCGCGAGCCGCTGGATCCCGCTCGGCCCGCTGACGTTCCAGCCCGTCGAGATCGCCAAGCTCGCGCTCGTCACCTATCTCGCATACTCGCTCGGCCGCAAGGCGGACCGGGTCACGACGTTCACCGTCGGCTTCGTCCCACACCTCGTCGTGTGCGGCGTGATGATGGTGCTGCTGCTCGCGCAGCCCGACCTCGGCTCGTCGGTCGTGCTCGGCTTGACCACGCTCGGCATGCTGTTCATGGCCGGCACCAAGGTCTCGTACATCGTGTTCGCCGTGCTCGCGTCGGCGCCGATCGCGTATCACCTCGTCGTGGGCACGCCGTGGCGCCTGCAGCGCTTCCTCGCGTACTTCAACCCCGAGGCCTACGCGAGCACCGAGGCCTACCAGTTCCTCCAGGCCCGGCTCGCGATGGGCTCGGGCGGGCTCACCGGCACTGGCCTCGGGTCGGGCCACCAGACGCTCGGCTACATGCCCGAGGCCCACAACGACTTCATCCTCGCGCCGATCGGCGAGGAGATGGGCTACCTCGGCGTCGCGCTCGTACTGCTGCTGTTCGGCGTCCTGGTGTGGCGCGGGATCCGGGCGGCGCTCGGCGCGCGCGACGTGTTCGGCGGCTACCTCGCGTTCGGGATCACGCTGCTGTTCGGCGTCCAGGTCCTGTTCAACGTCGGCGTCGTGCTCGGCGTCGTTCCCAACAAGGGCATCACGCTGCCGCTCGTGAGCTACGGCGGCTCGTCGCTCGTCGTCACGATGTTCCTCGTCGGCCTGCTCCTCAACGTCAGCCGCCGCGCCGAGCGCCGCCCGGCCCGTGAGGGTGCTCGCCAGGAGCTCGCGCGGAAGAAACGCAAGCGCGTGCGCGTCGTGATCGCATAGCCATGCGCCTGATGATCGCTGGCGGCGGAACCGGCGGCCACCTGTTTCCGGGGGTCGCGATCGCGGAGGAGCTGCGCGCGCGCGCGCCCGACGCCACCGTGCAGTTCGTCGGCACCCGCCGCGGCATCGAGGCGCGCGTGCTACCGGAGCTCGGTTGGGATCTCGCGCTGATCGAGGTCTCGGGCCTCAAGACCGTCGGCGCGCTCGGCGCGGTACGCGGCATGTTCCGGCTCCCGCGCGCGCTGTGGCAGGCCCGCAAGGCACTCGAGGCGTTCGCGCCCGACGCGGTGATCGGCGTCGGCGGCTACGCGTCGGGGCCCGTCGTGCTGATGGCGCGGCTGCGTGGCATCCCGACCGCGATCTGCGAGCAGAACTCGATTCCGGGCCTGACCAACAAGCTGCTCGGCCGGGTCGCGCGCGCGATCTTCCTGTCGTTCGACGAGTCGCGGCGGTTCTTCAAGGCGAACAAGGTCGTGATGAGCGGCAACCCGGTGCGCCGCGATCTCGTGCAGAAGCTGCTCGCGCCATCACGCGCGACGCCGGTCGCCGACGAGCCGGTGCACGTGCTGATCTGCGGCGGCTCGCAGGGTGCGGTCGCGGTCAACGAGCTGGCAGCGCGAGCGTTGAGCTCGCTCGCCGGCGAGCTCAAAGTTCGCATCGTCCACCAGACCGGCGAGAAGGATCTCGCGGCGACCCAGCAACGCTACGCCGCTGCCGGGATCACCGCCGAGTGCCGCGCCTTCATCAAGGACATGGCGAGTGCGTACCAGCGTGCGGACGTCATCATCGGGCGCGCCGGCGCGACGACCGTCGCCGAGCTCGCGATCGCGGGCAAGCCGGCGATCTTCATCCCCTACCCGTTCGCCGCCGACAACCACCAGGAGCTCAACGCGCGCGAGATGGCGGCGGCCGGTGCCGCGCTGATGTTTCGGCAGTCCGAGCTCACCGCCGACGCACTCGCGACCGCCCTGCGCCCACTCCTCGCTGACCCGACGACCCGCCAGCGCATGGGCGCGGCAATGAAGGCGCTCGCGAAGCCCGCGGCAGCCGCGACCGTCGTCGACTGGGCGACCGCGCAACGCCACTGATCGAACGGCGGCGATCAGCGACGGCGCCGGCGCAACACGACCAGCACCGCGATGCCGAGCGGCCACGGCAGATCGTGTCCGCCGGTGCTGCAGTCGTAGTAGCTTGCCGGACCATCCTCGCCGAGCACGGCCGGCGTCAATCCCTCGCCCTCGAGCGCGACCGTTGCGAGTCCACCATCGTGAGGGATGACCAGGGTCGCGAACTTCGGACCCGGGTCGCGCACGGTCATCACGACAAGCCAGGTCGCGAGGCCGTTCGGCGCGATCGTCGACGTCATCGGTTGCGACACGATCGCGAAGCTCGTCGCATCGGGCCCCTCGATGCGCGCGGTGCCAAACCCGGTCGCGGTGGCCGCGCAGTTCACGAGGTTGACCGGCTGGCCGATCGTCGTGGTGTCGAGCGGCTGCGATCCGAGGTCGAGCCGATCCGGATACGGCGACACGCCGGCGGCCAGCGCAATCGCCGAGAGTCGGACCTCGCGTCGCGGGGCGTCCGGGATGTTCGTGACCACGGTCAGCGGCGAGCTGACCGGGCCCGGAGCCGTCGGCGCGACGGTGACGTCGAACCGATACGAGCTCGCGCCGCTGCCCTGGATGTCGACGGGCAACAGTGGATTCGCGAGCGTGAACGGCTCCGCGGGTGGCTCGATCGAGACGACGGTGAAATCGGCCTCGGCGTTGGCGACCACCACGAACGGCTGCATCTTCGCCTGGCCGATGCAGACGGGCCCGAGATCGACCTCGCCGTCGGGAGTCAGCGACATCGCCGTCGCGAGCGCGCGTCCCGTGACCTGCGCGGTCCGGATCTGGCCACCGTCATACGTGATCGAGAGCGTCCCCGATGCCGTGCCCTCGTCGAGCGGCGCGTGCTGCACGCGAATGCTGAGGATCGCGCCCGCAGCCAGCAGGGTGCCCGCGGCCGGCGGGTTGACGAGCGCGAGCCCGGTCGCGGTGAGGGTGACCGCGTCGAGCGTGATGTCGGCGAGGCTGGTGTTCGAGAGCTCGAGCGAGGCCTCCACGGTCTCGCCGACCCGCACGGCTGCCAGCGTCAGGGGGCTCGGGGTGATGCCGAGGACCGAGTCGATGCCCTCGCACACGAGCGGGACGGTCACGGTTGGCCGCAGCGGATCGTTGCTCGAGATCACGAGCTCGCCGGGGACCGCGCCGACGCCGGGCGGCGTGCACGTCACGCTGTAGGTCTGCGAGCTCCTCGGAGCGATCGTCATGTCGAGCGGGCTCGCGACCGAGAATCCGGTGCTCGCGGTCACCGAGCTCACGATCAGCGGCTGGCTGCCGGCATTGCGGATGACGACCGGCACCGCGCTGCTCGTCACCGTGCTGCGGATGTCGCCGAACTCGACCGAGGCGGGCTCGACGTCGATCCGCAGCGCCGGGATCGTGCCGGTCCCCGAGAGCGTGATCGTGCGCGTCGTCGTGGTGTTCGTCGTGATCGTCACCACGCAGCTCACCTGGCCCTCGACCGTCGGCGTGAACTGCGCGCTGAAGCTGTAGCTCTGGTACTGGCTCGTCGTGCACGGCGAGGCCTGGCCCTCGGCACACACGCGGGAGACCGAGGCGGGCAGCTCCGGCGCGGCGATCGTGAAGTCGGGGCAGCTCGCGGTGACCGCGTTGATCACGTCGGTCTGGTTGCCGGCGGCGGGACCGATCTGGATCTCGCGAGCCGCCGAGGTCTGGCTGACCTCGAACGAGCCAAAATCCCAGGTCGCCGGCGAGACCACGATGATCTCCTGCGACGTCGTCGACAGGTGTGGCCCGCCCTGACATGCGACCTGGCATGCGAAAAGACACGCCGCGAGGAAGCACGCGGCGACGAGAACCCTCTGCACGGCGCCAGGATCCAGGCCAACCCGGTGCGGTGTCAATCCATGAGCTTCGCGGATGGCCTCTCTCCTCCGGTCCAGGGATCCGGCGCAGGCTGGATGTGTGCGGATGGCGGTTTGACAGACCCCAGATCACCCCGGATGATTCAGATCTCGTGATTGGCTCGACCGTCGGCAGCTACCGCATCGTCGGCCAGATCGGCGTCGGTGGCATGGGCGCCGTCTATCGTGCCGAGCACACGCTGATCGGGCGGCTGGCCGCGGTCAAGTTGCTGCATCCCGAGATGACGGCGAACCGCGACATCGTCGGACGGTTCTTCAACGAGGCGAAGGCGACGACGGCGATCAAGCATCCCGGCATCGTCGAGATCTTCGATTTCGGCTACATGCCGAGTGGCCACGCGTACATCGTCATGGAGCTCCTCGACGGGCAACCGCTGACCCAGCGCATGCACGAGCGGCGACGCGTGTCCGAGGGCGAGGCGGCGATGCTGATGCGCGATGTCTGCAGCGCGCTCGCCGCGGCGCACGCGAAGGGCATCGTCCATCGCGATCTCAAACCCGACAACATCTTCGTGATCCCCGACGTCGAGCACGGCGAGCGCACCAAGATCCTCGACTTCGGGATCGCGAAGCTCACCGACATCGGCCTCGCTGGGAATGCCACGAAGACCGGTTCGGTGCTCGGAACGCCGACATACATGTCTCCCGAGCAGTGTCGCGGCAGCGGCGATGTCGATCACCGCGCCGACCTCTACTCGATCGGCTGCATCCTGTACGAGCTCGTCGCCGGCCGTCCGCCGTTCGTGAACCGCGGAGCCGGCGAGCTGATCGGCTCGCACCTGTTCGTCGACCCCGAGCCGCCGTCGCGGCATGTGTCGATCTCGCCGCAGCTCGAGGGGCTGATCATGGCGCTGCTCGCGAAGCAGCCCGAGCAGCGCGTGCAGTCCGCGCGCGAGCTCGGCGGCCTGCTGCTGCAGATCGCGCAGGCGAACGGGTGGGGCAACGATTTCAGGCACACCTCCGCAGTCCTCGCGGCGACCGAGACCGTGGTCCAGCATCACGCGGTAGCGCGAGGTCACACGCCTGCGCCCGGGCATCACACGCCCGCGCCGGCGCACCACACGCCCGCGCCGGCGCACCACACGCCCGCGCACGTCGCACCGGGACATCACACGCCAGCACCGGCGCACTTCACGCCGACGCATCACACGCCGGCACATCGCACGCCAGAGCCGCCCCGCCCCCATCACACGCCCGCGCATCTCACGCCGGAGCCGCAACACCCGCACCACACGCCGGCGCACCTCACGCCAGATCCCGCACGCTTCACACCGTCGCCCGTCGCGCCGGCGATGCCATCGCAAGCGCCACCTGGTCAACCGACGACGCTATCCGGGATGGCGAGCCAGGCGATGGGTGCGGGCAGCGCGCCGAAGCGGCGCCATGGCATCGTGATCGCGAGCTCCGCGATCGTCGCGATCGCGATCGGAATCGCGGTGGTCGTCGCGACGACCGGCAAGTCCGCTGACAAGTCGCCCCAGCCAGCGAGCCAGCCCGCCGAGGTTGCACCGTCTGCGGGATCGACGCCCGAGCCGAGATCGACGCCCGAGCCGAAATCGACGCCCGAGCCGGGCTCGACGCCCGAGCCGACGCCGCCGATCACCAAGCCCGAGCCGACGGGCACCGCGCCGATCGCAAAGCCCGTCGAGCCCGCCACCGGCTCGGCCGCGAAGCCGGTATTGACCACCGACAAGCCTGCCGTCGACAAGCAGGTCAAGCCCGCCGACAAGCCGGCGCGCAAGAAGCGGCCGAAGCCGAAGCCCGCTGACGATCTGCTCGAGACCGATCTGTGATGCGCCGGCTCGCGATCGCGATCTCGTTCGGCTGCGGTCTCGCCGGCACCGCACTCGCGCAGCCGGCACCCGCGCCTGCGACCGATGCCGACCGCGAGAGCGCGAAGGCGCTCCTGCAGTCCGGCCTCAAGCTGTACGCCGCGAAGGACTACCTCGGCGCCCTCGCTGTCTTCCGCGACGCGTACGGACGGTTTCCGAGCAGCAAGATCCTGCTCAACATCGGCACGACCCTGATCAAGCTCGATCGGCATGCCGAGGCCGCGAACGTCTACCAGCGCTACCTCGACGCGGCCGATAGCGATCCGACGAAGCGCGCCGACGCCTTGAAGGCGCTCGCCGAGCTCGATCGCAAGGTCGGCGTCGTCGATCTCGCAGCCACGCCCGTCGATGCCGAGGTTCAGGTCGGCGACGGGGACTGGCAACCGGCGACCACGACGAAGCGTGTGCGGGTGACGCCCGGCGAGCACGTCGTGCGGTTCCGGCACCCGGATCACCATCCGCTCGAACGGCGCGTCACGCTTGTCGCCGGAGCGAGCGAGGCCCTGACCGTCACGCTCGAGGCACGAGTGGTCGTCGAGGCGCCGGTCGTGTTGCCGCCCGACGATTCGCTGCGCACGCGCTTCGAACCGGACCCGCGGTCGCGGTTCGGCGCCCTCGCGCTCGCCCACCTCGATCCCGTGAACCAAGGTGGCGCGGCGCTCGTCGGCGTCGCGGTCGACGTCACCGGCGGGTTCGGCGTGCGCGGCGCGGCGATCCTCGGCCCGTACTTCGGCGGCTATGCCGGTGCGACGTTCGCGTTCCTGTCGGGCCGCGTCCGGCCCATCGTCGCCGCCGGCATCCCGGTCTTCAGCTCGAACGGCATGCGGGTCGCGCTGCGTGGCGCCGGCGGGGTCGAGCTGTCCCTGGGCCGTCACCTCGCATTGATCGCCGAGCTCGGCGTCGAGTACCTGGTCAACCCCGAGGCGAGCGTGGAGTCTGCGACGCTGTTCGTGCCGGCGATCGGCGCGGCCGGCCGGCTCTGAGCGATGCCGAGCGGCTCCGAGCGCCTTCGAGCTGCGATGCCTGGCGCGCGATTTATCCCGAGGTGACGGCGTGATGCCGGATCTGGTATCACCACGGGCGCGTCCCGACGGCATATTCCGTCGACACGACACGTTGATCGGATAGGCGCGATGTTCCGCAAGCAAGACACCAAGATTCACTTCGTCGGCATCGGTGGCATGGGCATGTGCGGCATCGCCGAGGTGCTCGCGAACATGGGCTACCGGGTGTCCGGATCCGACATGAACGACACCGAGATCACCCGCCACCTCGCGGGCATCGGCTGCTCGGTCGTCAAGGGTCACCGCGCCGACCACCTCGGCGAGGCGGACGTGGTCGTCGTGTCGAGCGCGATCAAGGGCTACAACCCCGAGGTCGAGGCCGCGCGCGCGCGCCAGATTCCGGTGATCCCGCGCGCCGAGATGCTCGGCGAGCTGATGCGGATGAAGTACGGCATCGCGGTCGCCGGCGCGCACGGCAAGACCACGTCGACGACGATGATGCACACCGTGCTGATGGCGGCGGGCTACGACCCGACGGCGGTCATCGGTGGCCGCGTCAATTCGCTGGGGCTCGCGAACGCCCGCTGGGGCAAGAGCGACTACCTGGTCGCCGAGGCCGACGAGAGCGATGGCTCGTTCCTGACGCTGACCCCGACGGTCGCGATCGTGACGAACGTCGACGCCGAGCACCTCGATCACTACGGCACCTACGACAACGTCAAGAAGGCGTTCACCGACTTCTGCAACCGCGTTCCGTTCTACGGGATGTCGACGCTGTGCCTCGATAACGCCGGGGTCCAGGCGATCCTGCCGAACCTGACGAAGCGATTCACGACGTTCGGGATCGCCTCGCAGGCGACGTATCGCGCGCGCAACGTGCGGCCCGATGGCCTGACCACGCGGTTCGTCGCGTGGCGCCACGCCAACGAGCTCGGCGAGGTCGTGTTGCCGATGCCCGGCCATCACAACGTGCTGAACGCGCTCGGCGTGCTCGCGGTCGCCGACTTCATGGGCATCCCGTTCGAGACCTACGTCAGCGCGCTGGCGAGCTTCGAGGGCGTCGCGCGGCGGTTCACCGTGCGCGGCGAGGTCGGCGGCGTGACCGTCGTCGACGATTTCGGGCATCACCCCGCCGAGGTCAAGGCCACGCTGTCGGGTGCGAAGAGCTCGTTCGGCGGCCGCCGGATCATCGCGGCGTTCCAGCCGCATCGCTACACCCGCACCCGCGATCAGCTCGCCGAGTTCGCACGCGCGTTCCACGATGCCGACAAGGTCGTGATCTGCGACATCGCCGCCGCCGGCGAGAAGCCGATCGACGGGATCTCGAGCGAGGTCGTCGTCAAGCTCGCGCGCGAGGCAGGCCACAAGGACATAACGTACGTCGCCCGCCGCGAGGATGTTGCCAGCTGGCTCGACGGCCACGCGCGCACCGGTGATCTCGTGATCACGCTCGGCGCCGGCAACATCCAGCTGTCGTGCAACGAGGTGATCGCGCTGCTCGAGAAGCGGCTCGGCGCGGCGACCAAGAAGAACCTGGTGCGGATCGATGAATCGAGCGCGACCGTTGCGCGGTGAGCTTCTCGCCAGCAGGCTGGCGTCTGCGATGACCGCCGGCGTGCTGGCGTCCGCGCTGACTGCCGGCGTGGTGATGTCGGTGGTAACCGCCGGCGCCTGCAGCAAGCGGAGCGATGCACCGCCATCGCCGGTGATCGCGAAGTCGCGTGCACTCGCCGACCAGGCGTGCGCCTGCACGACCGTCGCGTGCGCCGATCCGATCGATCGCCAGTGGGCCGCGCTGGCGTCCGAGACGAGCGCGAGCCTCGCGGCGGACGATGTTGACGCGATGGCCGAGGAATCCCAGCGCTACCTGCGCTGCCTGGTCAAGGTGCCGCTCACGCCGGCCGCGCTGCTCGAGCACGCGCGCGCGCTCGCCGATCAGGTGTGTGCGTGTGGCGCCGACGCCGCGTGCGCGCGTCCGCTGCAGCTGGAGCTCGATCGTCGCCTGCTCTGGACGTTCGCGACCCAGGCGAAGTTCGAGCCGGCGCAGCAGACCGAGCTCTCGCAGCTGCTGCAAAACTTCTCGACGTGCGCACTGAAAGCCGGCGTCGAGCCCACACCGAAGTGAGCGCCGGCATGGACGTCTCGTGCGACGTACCGCTCGCGCCGAGGACGACCCTCGGGGTCGGCGGTGTTGCCCGGCGATTCGGCACGGTGACCTCGATCGACGAGCTCCGCGACGCGCTCGCCGATGCCGCCGCGATCGGCGAGCCCGTCCTCGTGCTCGCCGGCGGCTCGAACCTCGTCGTGCGCGATGGCGGCTGGCATGGCCTCGCGGTCGCGATCGCGCTGCCCGGGATCGCGATCGTCGACGACGGTGACACCGCGACGGTGACCGCGGCCGCCGGCGTCGTGTGGGACGACCTCGTCGCGCAGTGTCTCGATGCCGGACTCGCGGGTGTCGAGTGCCTGTCGGGGATCCCCGGGCTCGTCGGGGCGACGCCGATGCAGAACGTGGGCGCGTATGGCCAGGAGGTCGCCGATACGATCGAGTGGGTCCGCGTCCTCGATCGCCACACCGGCCAGCTCGAGACGTTTCGCAAGGCTGCCTGCGGCTTCGCGTATCGCACGAGCCTGTTCAAGGGCAGCACGCGGTGGATCGTCGTCGAGGTCCAGTTCCGGCTCGCGCGCGATCGGCGGGCGGCGCCGCTTCGCTATCCCGAGCTGTCACGCGCGCTCGGCGTCGCCGACGGTGGCCGCGCGCCACTCGCCGACGTCCGGCGCACGGTGATCGAGCTGCGTCGCGGCAAGGGCATGGTCGTCGATGCCGCGGATCCCGAGTCGCGCAGCGCCGGCTCGTTCTTCGTCAACCCGATCGTGAATTCGGTGCAGCTCGCTGCGCTCGAGTCGAGGCTGCCGGCCGGCACGACGATGCCGCGGTTTGCCGCATCCGGGGGACTCACCAAGCTGAGCGCCGGCTGGCTGATCGAGCACGCTGGTTTCGCGAAGGGCTACACGGTCGGCCGCGTCGGGATCTCGCGCAAGCATGCGCTCGCCCTTGTGAACCGCGGCGGCGCGACGACCACCGAGCTGCTCGCGCTCGCCCACGAGATCCAGCAGGGCGTGCACGCGGCCTTCGGGATCGAGCTCGTGCCCGAGCCGGTGATCGTCGGCGTCGACTGAGCCGCAGCTGATATGCTCGCGCGATGCGCTGGTGGCTGTGCATCTGGGTCGTGCTGCACGCCCGCGCCACCGAAGCCGACATCCTCGATGTCGTCCGCGGTGCCACGCAACAATGGGCGCCGACGCAGGAGGCGAAGATCGGCCGCCAGCTCCAGAAGTTGCAGGAGCTCCACCAGCAGATCGACGGCGCGATCTTGCTGGCGACGATGTACCTCGAGAGCAACCCGGTGCACGGCGCCGGGGTCGACGTCAGCGCCACGGCAGGCGGGGGGGGCGACATCGATCGAGGCGGAGCGGACGCCTCGGTCCTGGCATCCGCACACGTCGACGGCGAGAAGTGCTCGTTCGTTCGCGCCGATCTCCTCGTGCGTGGCCGCACCGCGACGAGCGTCGATGACCGCGCGCGCGGCAGCGTCGACGGCTCGGGCTCGCTGTGTATCCCCGACGGTATCGATCTCACGGCGATGGCGGAGGGCGTCCCGATCTCGGTGTTCCCGATCCGCGCCCGCGCGTTCGCCGCGCTGAACAAGACGCCGTCGCTGACCGCGTCTCGCGCGATCATCCCCGAGCCCTACAGTGAGCTCGGCTGGGGCGTGTGGATGGAGGGCATGCGGTACCTGCGCCACCGTGGCGAGTACTACTGGGCGTTCCCCGGCATCTCGGTCGAGCAGCGCTACCACTGGCGGGGCTTCCCCGACGGTGAGGCATCCCGGCAGGAGATCGTCGCCGACGCATATTTCTTCCGGCTCGGTCACCGGCGCCGCGCGACCGCGCTCGCCGACCGCGCGATCGACATCTTCGGCTTCGGGTTCCACGGCGTGCAGGACAAGGCCGGCACCGCGGTCGGCGAGTTCTGGCCGCTACGGATCACGGGCTTCGGGTTCGGGACCGACCGCGTGCTCGCCGATCTGACGGTCGGCGTCAGCGGCACCGGCACGATCACGTCCGAGGACACCGTGATCGATAGCTCCGAGGTCCCCGACAAGGCGATCGCGTTCGTCCACGCGGCGCTGTCGTTCGGCGACCGCCGCACCGGTTTCGGCGTGACCTACGATCGCGGGCTCGATACCAACCTCCTCGCCGAGCTCGTGCAGGAGGACCGCGGTTCGGCATGGACGCGGTTCCAGCGCGGGCCGCTCCAGGTCAGCGCCGCAGCGTTCGCGGCCCGCGCGATCCACTATCCCGACAAGGTCATCCGCGGCGAGGAGCAGATCGTCGGCGGCACGCTCGACGGCTCGTACCCGCTCGGCGGCGGCGTCGCGCTCGGGTTGTCGATCGAGGGCACGCACTCGCTGCGCCGCGACGCGGTCCTCGATGGCCGGGTCGCGCCGGATGGCGTCCGCGCGTTCGCGTCGATCACGATCACCCACTCGCTCGCGCGCTGGGTCGCGCCACCGCCGGAGCCAGCGCCCGTGCCGGCGCCAATACTGGATCCGGACGCGCCGGCCGTGCCCCCGACGGATCCCGCCGCTCCCATCGGTCCTCCCGAGCAGCCGCCGTCTCCTGAGCCCACGCCGCAGCCGCCCGCGTGAAATCGCCGAACAAAAACTGACCCGGCACGTTCGGAGCGCTAGAAAGAATCATGCTCCATCCGTTCACGGGCAAGCGCATCGCCGTCCTCATGGGCGGACTGTCGGCGGAGCGCGAGGTCTCGCTGAACACCGGTGCCGGCGTGCTCGCCGCGTTCACCACGCGCGGCTGGGACGTCGTCGCCATCGACTGGAAGGCAGGCACGAGCCTCGCCCAGCTCGTCGAGGACTCCGGTGCCGACGCGGTGTGGAACGCCTTGCACGGCACCTGGGGCGAGGATGGTGCGGTGCAGGGCCTCTGCGCCTGCCTCCGCATGCCGTGCACCGGCTCGGGCATCCTCGCGAGTGCGCTCGCGATGGACAAGGTGATGTCGAAGCGGATCTTCGAGTCCAAGGGCGTGCCGACGCCGCGCTGGCGCGTGCTGCCGCACGACGGGCCCGCGAGCGGCAGTGACGCGCTCGACGCGCTCGCCGACTGGTCGATGCCGTGCGTGATCAAGCCGGCGAACGAGGGCAGCTCGGTCGGCGTCAGCATCGTCGAGCACCGGAGCGAGCTGGTCGCGGCGGTCGCGGCCGCGCGCAAGTTTCACGGCCCGGTGATCGTCGAGGAGTACATCGCCGGTACCGAGGTGTTTGTCGGCATCCTCAACGGCCGCGTGCTCGGCTCGGTCGAGGTGCGTCCGGCCACGAAGTTTTACGACTACGAGGCGAAGTACAAGCGCACCGACACCAAGTACCTGGTGCCGCCGGAGCTGCCCGCCGACGTGATCACACGCTGCGAAGGCTACGCGCTCGCGGCCTACGAGGCGCTTGGCTGTAGCGGCCACGCGCGTCCGGACATCCGGCTGCGACCGAACGGCGAGGCGTTCGTGCTCGAGGTCAACACGCTGCCCGGCATGACGGCGACGAGCCTGTTGCCGAAGATCGCCAAGCACGCGGGCATGGACTACGGCACGCTCTGCGAGGAGATCCTCGCGAGCGCCTCGACGCTCTGAGCGCCGAAACGACCGCGTCCGAAAACCCGAACGGCGACCACGCAGGCCGCCGTCGCTGCAGAAGCTGCTAGCCGATCACTTCTTGCAGGTCATCTCGTAGACGGGCTTCCAGGTCTTACCCTTGTCCATCGAGATCTCGCCGGAAGCCTTGGTCCCGGTCTTCACGGTCGTCAGGTCGAGGTGGTCGCGGAACATGCCGGCGCCCATCGGGCCCATCGTGTCGATGTTCCAGTCGAGCTTGGCGACGCCATCCTTGGCGCCGTCCGACGTGCCGACGTACTGGTTGCCCATGCTGTCGACCGAGACCCGGCGCCACTTCTTCGAGCCCGGAGCGTACGTCGAGTAGGCGACCATCTTGAACGAGCCGCGGGCGCTCCTGACGTCCATCGTCTCGGAGATCCACCACTTGTCGAGATCGAGCTTGGTCTTGACGGTCGCGGTCATCTTCGCGCTCGTGCCATCGGCATTGATCTCGCTGCCCGTGCAGCGCCAGGTGCCGACGACGAGCTTCGCCATGTCGGCGACCTCGACCGGCGGCTTCGGCGTTTCCATCTTGACCACGGTCTTCGCGTCGAGCTTGGCGTCGGCCTTCACGTCCAGCTTCGCGTCAGTCTTCGGAGGCGCGGTCTTCACGTCCGGCTTCACGGCCGCCTTCGCGTCCACCTTGACGTCGGCCTTGGCGTCGGCCTTGATCGGCGCCCTCGGGTCGACCTTTGGCTGCGCCGCAGCCACGCCAACCAGGCCAACCATCGTCAGAGTCGCGATCGTGATCTTCATTTGCATCTCCTGTGGAAACTCGGCGCACTATACTCATCGACCGACGGAAACCTGCCGCTCGAACGTGGGTCCCATAGACGTGCTCTGCAGATCGCGATTCATGATCGGCGTCGCGCTTGCCTGGTTGGCAGCGTGTGGCGGATCGCCCCGCGCTCCGACCCCGAACGCAGCGCCGATCGCGGCGTCTCGCCCCAACGAGCCGATCCGCACAGCGGATCCAGATCTCGAGCGTGCGCCGATCCCGCAGCTGCTCTCGATCGACTGGACCACGACACCGCTCGCGACGGATGCGGACGCGCTCGCGGTGTGGGCGAAGATCGCGCCCACCGGCTTTGACTGGGACGACAAGCTCGGCGAGATCCCGGAGTCGGTCGAGCGTCCGCTCGCGATCGCGCTGTTGCGCGGCGGCAACTTCACCTGCATGACACCGCCACCGGCGCGCGATTGCGTGGCTGCGGTGTTCGACGTGCGCGCGCCGGCCCACGCCGCCGGGCTGTCCGATCCGTGTCTGCGCCGCATGCTCGCGCTGTGGGCGCTCGGCCGGCTCGAAGACGATGACCTGCCGAAGGTCCGCGACGCGTTCCGCGCGATCGCCGCGATCCCGCCGCCCGAGTCCGAGCTGGTCGCCGCCGTGTTCGCGGCGATCCCCGAGGACCAGCCTGCGGTGCGCCTCGAGCTGCTCGCGATCGGCTGGCGCGCCGGCCAGCGCGACGTCGTCAACGCGGCGGTCGGCAAGCTCGACGAGCCACACCTGGTCGATGCCGCGATGAAGCATCGGATCGACGGCGCGCTCGAGGTGCTGTCCGCCGACGGCCATCGCGCGGCCTACCTCGCCGCGGTGACCGACGACGCCTTCGACGCCAAGGCGCGGACCAAGGCGATGTTCGAGCTGATCGCGGTGGATGGCTCGCTGCCGGCGGACGTCCAGGCCGCGATCGTCAAGGCCGCCGGCGCGAAGGACTGCACGGTGGCCGCGACCGCGGCGCGGATCCTCGAGGCGCGCGGTGACAAGCGGTTCGTACCGCGCCGGCCTCGGGTGCGGACGGCCGACGCGATGATGCGTGCGATCTGCGTGCTCGCGAGCTACGAGCAGCAGCAACGTGCCGACGAGGTCTCGCTGCTCCCCGGGTTCGTACCGAAGCAGGGCCTCGAGCGCGTGACCATCACCTACGATCCGCTCGGCGAGGTCGACACCGATGGCGACGGCGACCCGCACACGGCGCGAACGATCGAGCTCGTCACCCGCGACAACCTCGTGCTACCCGAGATCGATGATCTCGTCCGAGCGATGCGGCGGTGCACCGGGACCACGTGCAAGTCGGACGACCGCGAGTTCCGGTTCGGCCTGAGGTTGGTCGGCGGCGCGCTCGTGCTGCACCGGCTCGAGGTCATCGAGCGCCCGCCCTGTCCCCGGCAATGATTCCAGCTGCTTGGTTTCCGCGATGGATCTTCTCGACGGGTGTGGCACGATAGCCTCGTGGGTCCCCGCTGGCTGATCGTGCTCGCGCTCGCGTTCCTCGTGACCGCCGGCTCGACGGCGCACGCACAGGTCTTCAAGTCGCGCTCCAAGCCGGCGAAGGCCGAGAAGGCCGAGAAGGCCGAGAAGGCGAAGAAGCCGACCGCCGAGAAGCGCGCGAAGGCCGAGAAGGCTCCGGCGAAGAAGGCCGCGCGCACCGCGAAGCTCGCGCCGAAGAAGTCGCGCGCGGTCGCTGTAGACCGATCTGATGACGAGGACGAGGCGCCGGTCGCGAAGAAGAAGAAGAAGGGCGCCCGCGCCGAAGCGGCCGTGCCCGAGGATGATGACGACGAGGTCATCATCACCGACGACGACGAGTGATCGCCGCTCAGCTGTTTACAGGGCACGTCTGTTCAGCAGGTGTTTCTCTGACATTCGCCGAGTGATCTCCAAGTGATCGAAGTGATCCGGAGTGTCGCCGAAAAATTGCTCTGGTGATCCGCGCGTGCGTATTTGCCAAGCATGGATCAACGTGGTCGGTCGGGGGCGAAGCAGGGGCGCCCGGCCAGCGCACCGCCCGTTCCCGCGTCGTCACGACTGACGGTTCGCGGCCGCAAGAACCGTCGCAAGCCGCAGTCGCTGTGGGCCCGCGTCCCGCGTCCGCCCGAGATCGCGAATGCCTGCGGCCGGATGGTGCGGCGCGCGGTGCCCGCGCTCGTTGCCGGCTGCGCAGTCACCGCGATCGGCACCGGGATCTGGCTCGGCTACCGCTTCGTGACGACCTCCGAGCGCTTCGCGGTCGCCTCGATCGAGGTGCACGGCGCCTTGCACCTCGCACCCGATGACATCCGCGCCGCGCTGCCGCTGAAGGCCGGCGAGAACATCTTCACAGCGGACCTCGGCTCGCTGACCAACACGCTGCGCGCGCACCCGTGGATCGCGTCGGCGACCGCGCACCGCGTGCTCCCCGACACCATCGTCGTCGAGATCCGCGAGCACGTCGCGGTCGCGATCGTCCAGCTCGGCGAGCTCTACCTCGTCGACGACGCTGGCCAGCCGTTCAAGAAGACCCAGCTCGATGCCGGCGACGGTGATGGCCTTCCGGTCGTGACCGGGTTCGATCGCGCCGCCTACCAGCGCGACCCACGCACGACCTCCGCGGCGATCCTCGCGGCCCTCGACGCGCTCGCCGAGTGGCGCCGCGAGCCCTCCCGCCCCGCGATCGGCGAGCTCCACGTCGACGCCCAGCACGCGCTCACGCTACGCACCTACGACCACGGCTCCGCGATCCAGCTCGGTCCCGTTGCCACGGCCGGCGCGGCCGCGCTAGCCGAGCGCATGCGGACGTTCGACGCCGTGTGGGCCTCGCTCAGCGACGCCGAGCGCGCCCGTGTTCGCACCCTCCATCTCGATAACCGCCCGGATCACGTCACCGTCGCCTTCGTGAAGGACTGAAGCATTACATGGCAAAGCCCAAGACCAGCGAGATCATCGTCGGACTCGACATCGGAACCACCAAGATCGCCTGCATCGCCGGCGAGGTGACCGAGGACGGCGTCGACATCATCGGGATCGGCACCGCGCCGTCGAAGGGCTTGCGTCGCGGTTATGTCGTCAACATCGACGCAACCGTCGCTTCGATCCAGCAGGCCGTCGACGAGGCCGAGAACATGGCCGGCTGCGAGATCACGACGGTGTACGCCGCGATCTCCGGTGCCCACGTGCGCGGCCTCAACTCGAACGGCATCGTCGCCGTCAAGGACAAGGAAGTCCGCGAGGCCGACATCGCGCGCGTGATCGAGCAGGCCCGTGCCGTCAACATCCCGATGGACCGCGAGGTTCTCCACGTGCTGCCGCAGCAGTACGTCGTCGACGATTGCGACGGCATCCGCGACCCGCTCGGCATGGCAGGCGTCCGCCTCGAGGCGAAGGTCCACATCGTGACGACGCTGTGTGCCTCGGCGCAGAACGTCATCAAGTGCGCGAATCGCTGCAACCTGCAGGTCACCGACATCGTGCTCGAGTCGCTCGCGTCGTCGCAGGCGGTCCTCGAGGACGACGAGAAGGAGCTCGGCGTCGCGGTGATCGACATCGGCGGCGGCACGTGCGACCTCATGGTCTACGCCGATGGCGCGATCGTGCACACGTCGGTGCTGCCGCTCGGCGGCGGCCACATCACGAATGACATCGCGACCGTGCTCCGCACGCCACTCGATCAGGCCGAGAAGCTCAAGCGCAAGTACGGCGCCGCATCGCGCGGGTTCGTCACCGACGGCGAGCGCATGGAGGTGCAGTCGAGCGGTGGCCGGCCGCCGCGCATGCTGCCGCGCTCCGAGCTGGTCGAGGTGATCGAGCCACGCGTCGAGGAGATCTTCGAGCACGTCAAGAAGGAGCTCCTGCGCTCCGGCTACTTCGACAGCCTCGCCGCGGGCCTCGTGCTTACCGGTGGTGCGACGTCGATGGAGGGCATCAGCGAGGTTGCCGAGCGCGTGCTCGGGCTGCCGACGCGGCGTGGCGCCCCGACCCGGATCGGTGGGCTCGTCGACGTCGTCCGCTCGCCGAGCTACGCGACCGGCGTCGGCCTCGTCATGTTCGGCGCGAACCAGGGCAAGATGGTGCAGCTGCCGAGCCGCGACATGGACCGCCCCGGCATGTTCAAGCGCGCCTGGAGCCGGCTCGCCGAGATGTTCTGATCGACGTTCTGATCGACGTTCTGATCGACGCTCTGCTCGTTTCACAGGAGCGCGAGCGCTCCGCGACGAAAAATGCGCGAAGAGATCCGGATCGCAACAAACCCGCATCGTTTGCGATCAAAAAGTTGCCCGACCGGACCCCGGACTTTCATATGGGCCTACCAGGGGGAAGCAGGAACACCATGGCACTCATCGAATTCGACGACGTCAGTCACGCAAAGATCCTCGTTATCGGCGTCGGAGGCGGCGGCGGTAACGCGGTCAACACCATGATCAGCGGCAACCTCGACGGCGTCGAGTTCGTGGTCGCCAACACGGACATGCAGGCGCTCGAAGCCAACATGGCCCCCCACAAGATCCAGCTCGGCGACGCGCTGACCAAGGGCCTCGGTGCGGGTGCAAACCCCGACGTCGGTCGCCGGTCGGCCGAGGAGTCGATGCAGCAGATCGCCGATCTGATCTCGGGCGCCGACATGGTGTTCGTGACCGCGGGCATGGGCGGCGGTACCGGCACCGGCGCGGCCCCGGTCATCGCGCAGGTCGCTCGCGACTGCGGCGCGCTCACCGTCGGCGTCGTGACCAAGCCGTTCGGCTTCGAGGGCAAGAAGCGGTCGAAGCAGGCGGTCGAGGGCATCGAGCGCCTCGAGAAGTCGGTCGACACGCTGATCGTGATCCCGAACAACCGACTGCTCGCGCTCGTCGGCCAGAACACGTCGATGGTCGAGGCCTTCCGCAAGGCGGACTCGGTCCTCCTCAACGCGGTGCAGGGCATCAGCGACCTGATGACGGTCCCGGGCCTCATCAACGTCGACTTCGCGGACGTTCGCACCATCATGAGCGGCATGGGCCGCGCCCTGATGGGCACGGGTATCGGCACCGGCAAGCGCCGCGCGACCGAGGCCGCGGAGACCGCGATCAGCTCGCCGCTCCTCGAGGACGTCTCGATCGACGGCGCGACCGGCATCCTCATCAACATCACCGGCGGACCGGACCTGACGCTGCACGAGGTCAACGAGGCCTCGTCGCTGATCCAGCAGGCCGCGCACGAGGATGCGAACATCATCTTCGGCTCGGTGATCGATCCGAACCTCTCCGAGGAGGTCCGCATCACCGTGATCGCGACCGGCTTCGATCGCGCGAGCAAGACCGAGATGATCGTCCCCGAGCGCCAGGTTCAGGCGCATGTCGCGCCCAACGGCAACCGCCGCGTGAGCTCGCCGCAGATCTCGATGCCATACGATGTCTCGACCCAGATCACCAAGGACTACCCGGCGCCGCTCCAGGCGATGACCCGTCGCCAGCCGGCGCAGGTGATCGACGAGCCCGAGATCGACGTCGAGTGGGACAACGGCGATGGCCTCGAGGGCGCGCTCGCCAGCCTCGTCGACCCGGTTCCAGAAGGCGAGTCATTGGCGCGCCTCGCGTCGGGCTCGGGCCCGTCGCCGGTCGACGGCGCTCCGCTGGTCCACCCCGACCGCAAGCGCGCGCAATCGCGACCGAGCATGAAGGCCGTGCTCTCCGGCGAGATCGACACCGACAGCGAGCTCGACGTCCCGACGTTCATCCGCCGTCACAGCGCGACGACGCACTCCTAGACTTCGTTAGCTTAGAGCGCGCGTCACCCGACGCGCCGATCGCGCCTTCCACGCCACCCGGTGTGGAGAAACCCTCCCTGCATTACGCTGAGGCGCGGCAGCGGCGAATCAGAGGCCCGGCCCCATCCGGGCCTCTTCCGTTTTCGGTAGGCTGATCACGTGCTGACCGACTCCGCCGCGCGCTGGATGCTCGTGCTCCACGCCGGCCTCGGGGTCGCGGCCGTCGGCGCGGCGACGCACCTCGTGATCTGGCTGCGCCGCTACCTGCGCGGCCAGTCCGGCAAGCGACGCGCGGTGAAGCGGTTCGCCTGGTACGTGCTCGCGCTCCACGCCGCTGCATTCATCGCCGGCAACGTCCTGTATCCCACCTACAAGGTCGAGGTCCGCACCGCCTACCTCGAGAACGCGAGTGCGATCGTCGCCGAGCGGACCGCCCACGATCGCGAGGTTGCCAAGATCGCTGCGCGCGAGCGGTCGCCCGGTTACGAGGCCGAGCAGCTCTCGACCATCGTCAAGCAGGCAGAGAAGGCCGCGCGCTGGTTCGACGTCAAGGAGCACTGGGTCGCGCTCGGGCTGTTCGCGGCGATCGCGCTCGTCCTCGTCCTCGGGTTCTGGGATCCCGCGCGCGATGGTCCGGGCCTCGCACCGGTCGTGCTCGGACTCGCCGTGCTGATCGCGGCCACCGACTGGTTCGCGGCGATCGTCGGCGTGTTGACGTCGGCGTGGCGTGCCGTCTAGGCGCGCCAGCCAGGCGTACGTGATCGGCGCTGGTGATACGCTGGATGCGATGGGCACCGTAGTCGCGCTTGTCGCGGCGCTGATCGTGACCGGCTGCTACTCGCCACGCGCTGAAGACTGCGCGTACACGTGCAACGCGGGCGCGTGCCCGAGTGGTCTGTACTGCGTCCAGGCCGTCTGTCGCGATGAGCCCGCGAAGCTGGGCCCGTGTACCAGTAACTCGGATGCCGGGCGCGACGTGATCCCGTCGAACTATTCGAGCGTCGTGCTCGCCGACCTTCCCACCGCATACTTTCGACTGGGGGAGATGGTCGGCGCCACGCAGGCCTTCAACGAGATCGCGGGCGCCGGCGACGGCGCGTACACGCCGTCGGTCATGCTCGGTATGCCGGGGGCGCTCAGCGATACCAGCACCGCGGCGACGTTCGAGCCATCCACCGGCGTGCAGTGTGCCACGGTCACGAGCGCGGCACGGTACGACATCAGCAACGCCGCGAGCTTCTCGCTGGAGGCCTGGATCCACATCGAGACCTACTTGCAGACGACGACGTCGCACCGCGAGATCGTCGGCAAGCTCGGTGCTGTCGGAGCTGTCGACTCGGGGTACTCGCTCGGCCTCCAGTGGGAGCCGTCGGCGGGAATGTCGCGCATTCGGTTGCGCGTCGGCGACGGCGTCGCGGCCCAGACTCTGGCAGGCGCCGCTCTGAGCCTCGACACCTGGCATCACGTCGTCGCGACGCTCGAGGGGACAAACAAGGCCGTGAAGTTCTACGTCAACGGCCAGAACGCCGGGACGGGGACGTTCACGGTGGACTCCGCTGCCATCACGACTGCCGATTTCGCGATCGGCTGCCGCGACGAGCGCGGCACGCTGCGTGAAGGCTTCGACGGCTCGATCGACGAGGTGGCGTTCTATCGCACGGTGCTCTCGCCGGGCCAGGTGATGACACACTTCCAGAATCGGTAGCCAACGACGAGCTCTTCGACCACCGCGTCCGGCTCGCCGTGGCTCTTAGAATTCAGCGCGCCACGCGAACGTCGCGCCACCCGTCGTCGGTGCGATCGCGAGCTCGGAGCTCGATGCACTACGACCCAACATGTAGAGCACGACGCCGCCGACCACCGCCGCGCCGCCTACGCTCCACGAGATCTTCGCGAGCAGGTCGGCGCGCTTGCCGCTGTCCTCGAGCGCGCCGTCGAACTCGGGGGGATTGCTTGGATCGCCGCCGCTCGTGATGTCGTCGGCTTTGCCTTTCGCGCTCATGCCGAACGCGAAGCCGGTGCCTACGAGCGCCACACCCGCAACGCCCATCACGATGCCAGCGGTGCGTTTACCTTTGCCCGAGTCGCGCGCCGGTGGTGGCGGCCTCAGCTCTGCCGTCTCGATCGGCTCCTGTTCCGGTTTCGTCTGCGGCGGCGCGGCCGGCGGTGGTGGTTGCTTGGTCGCCTGCTCCTTCGCGCACGTCTCCATCTCGGTGATGAACTGGTCGACGGCGCTGATGTTCTGCGCGGTCGGGAAGTTCCGCTTGTACGTCTTGTAGAAGCCGAGCGCCTCGCCGCAGTCACCTTTGAGCCGATACGACTGCGCGATGTTGAACAGCGACGCTGCGTCGGAACGGATCCGATACGCCTGCTTGAACTCCTCGATCGCCTTGTCCCATTCGCGCAGGTCGTAGGCCTTGCGACCAGCTTGATATGCCGCTTCACCGGCATCCTTCGGCTGTGCGAGCGCAGGCGCTGCGAACGCGAGGCTGACCAACAAGACGAGCGTTCGTGATTTCATGGTGACCTCTACATCGGTGCGTCGGGGTCAAACGGCTTCTCCGCCGAGCCGCTGCCTTGCGGCGTCGGCTCGCTCGGCTTCTTCGGCTCGCGGTTCGTGCGCGTGTCGGCGGGCTTGGCCGCGACCGGCTTGGTCTCGGTGCGCTTGGTCTCGGTGCGCTTGTCGGCGGGCTTGGCCGCGACCGGCTTGGTCTCGACGGTTTCAGCCGGCTTCACCTCCACCGACTTGGTCTCCGTCAACTCGGCCGGCTTCGATTCCGTCACTTCGATCTGAACCGCAGGTGTCTCGACGGGCTCGGCAGGCTTCGTCGACGCGTCGCGCCGACTCGCGATGAAGAACGCGACGACACCCGCGCACGCGAGAAGCAGCATGGCGATCACGATCAGCGGCGCGCGCGAGCGCTTCGGCGCGGTCTGCAGCGTGGTCAGCGGCGTCGCCGCCGGCATCGCGGACGGCGTCAGGTGCATGGGCGTCACCTGGGTGCCATGAGGTGACGAGCGGGCGGCCGCCATGCCCTGCGGCGGCGTCGGCAACCCGCCAAGCTGCAACCGGAGGGCACGCATCTCGGAACGAACGTGCGCGAGCGTCGGTCGCTCGTACGCCTGCTTCGCGAGCATTTGCGCGAGTAACGCGTCGAGCGCCGCCGGTACTTGCGGGTTTAGCGCGGAGGCCGAGCGCGGCGGGGAGAACAAGTGATGCGCGATCATGTCCACTGCATTGGTCGCGGCGAACGGCAGCTCTCCGGTGACGAGCTCGAAGGCCATCGCCCCCAGCGCGTAGATGTCGGTGCGGTGATCGACACCCTCGGCACGCGCTTGCTCCGGCGAGATGTAACCCGGCGTGCCGAGCAGATTGCCCGTCTGTGTACGCTGCAGACCCGACGTGCCCATCAGCTTCGCGATGCCGAAGTCGAGCAGCTTGACCTGCGGCCGATCATCCCTGAGGTCGACGAGGAACACGTTGTCGGGCTTGAGGTCGCGGTGGACGATCGCCTTCTCGTGCGCCGCTTCGAGCGGCAGCGTGATCGTCTCGAGGATGGCGAGGGCATCGGGCAACGGGAGCCCCGCGCGCCTGATGCGATCGCGCAAGCTCTCGCCGCGCAGCCACTCCATCACGAAGTAGTTGCGACCATCAGGCAGTCGGCCGAACGCGAAGATATCGACGATGTTCGGGTGGCCGATCTGGTTGACCGAGCGCGCCTCCTGCACGAACCGATCGACGGCCTCCCTGTTCATGCTGAGCTCCGGGTGCAGCACCTTGATCGCGGCTTTCTTCGCGATCACCGGATGCTCGGCGGAGTACACGCGGCCCATGCCGCCTGCGCCGAGCGGGCCGAGGATGCGGTACTCGCCGACCTGCTGGCCTTCGAGGAGCTCGGTCGTATCGTGCGGCTCGGTCGACGCGCTGCCGTGCCCGCCTGTGCTGATCGTGCCGCCTTCGGCGATCGAGCCAAACACCGGTCGCCGCCCCGACGAATCCATCGCGCGTCATCGTATCACTCGACGGACAACCTCCACGAGCAACCCTGTACGCGTGGCTCGCACTCGCAGCCCGGCAGCGACGCTGACTACTTGGCCTTCGCCTTCGTGGGCTTGCGCTGCTTGTCGACCAGGACTCGTTGCGCCCACGGGCTGACGGGCTTGTCGGTGCGATGGATGCAGCCAGCCCAGCAACAAGGCCGGCGTTTTCCCTCGAGTAGCTCTTCTCGCGTTCGCTCGATGCGGCGCTTCCTTGTCTCGAGCTGCTTGGCGTCCTCGACCCAGCACAGAAACTCGTTGCGGCCAAGGGGCGTGAGGGCTTGCCATCGTTCCAGGGCAGACTTGTCTGCCAGCAACGCCTTGCGAAGATCAGCTGGCATCTCGTGCACCACGCCTGCTGCGATCTCGATCCTGGCCATGAAGCTAGATCCACTGTAGCGCGCGGGGCGCTCCAACAGATGAACAGCGGATGATCGCGTCCGAGCGGGGATGACTTGGTAGGTCAGGCACCAGGCCACCATCGAAATGGCGATAATTCCACCGCGAGCGCCGGGTATCGCGCCTCGCTCGGACTTCACACGCTGACGCTGCCGGAACGCGTATGGCGCGCTAGGCTTGGGCATGGCCTGCTCGTCCCGCAAGGCGGCTCGGCAATGAAACCGAAGTTGCTCCTCGTCGATGACCTCCCTGCGAACCTGCTCGCGCTGGAGTCGATCCTCGAGTCGGACTACGACCTGGTTCAGTGCACGTCGGGCGCTGCGGCGATCGAGGCGGTCGGGCAGCATGCGTTCGTCGTGATCTTGCTCGATGTCAACATGCCGATCATGGATGGGCTCGAGACGGCCCGCAGGATCAAGCGGATGCCACGCGGCGGCGCCGTCCCGATCATCTTCATCACCGCGGCCTCGCACGACACCGACCGTGTCCGAGAGGCTTACAAGACCGGCGCGGTGGACTTCATCTCCAAGCCCGTCGATCGCGATGTCCTCTGCGCCAAGGTCAAGGTGTTCGCCGAGATCCACGTGACACGCGAGCAGCAGCTCGCGCGCGAGCAGCAGGCGCGCGAGGAGGCCGAGCACCTCGCCGCGCACCTCGAGAATGTCGGCAAGCTGAACGAGGAGTTCGTGGCGTCGCTCGATCGCGAGCTGCGTGCGCCGCTGAAGACGATGCGCGATACGATCCGCGCCGTGCGCAGCGGCGCCGTCGCCGAGCCGCAGCGAGGTCACCAGCTCGGCGCTGTGGAGCAACATGCAGACGCGCAGCTCGAGCTGATCGAGGAGATGCTCGATATGAAGAGTGTCGCCGCCGGGACGCTGAAGCTGACTCCGTCCAAGGTGAACCTCGCGACGGTCGTCGAAGGCGTCGTCACGACACTGCGCCCGCGTGCGATCGCTGCATCGGTCCGGATCGAATTCTCCACGGACCCCGAGCTGAGGCCGATGAGCGGCGATGCCGAGCGGCTCGCTCAGATCGTGCGCCAGCTCGTCACTGCGGCCGTGCGGGCGTCGTCGGCCGACGGCGTCGTCTCGGTCACCCTCCGACGTTCGGGGTCGCAGGTGCAGTTGACCGTCGAGCACCGCGGTCCCGGCATCGACGCAGCCATGTTGCCGAAGATCTTCGATGGGTTCGATGACGCGGAGGTTCCCGAGAGCCTGCGCGGCATGGCACTCAAGCTGGCGATCGTGCGGCACCTCGTCGAGCTTCACCGCGGGACGATCAATGTCGAAGGCGAGGGCCTCGGCAAGGGGACGCGGTTCGTCGTCGAGCTGCCGGCGGCGTAGTCATCTGCGTCGCGACGCGACCGACGTGGTGCGGATGAGATCGGCGAGGACCGCGCGCGCGCTCCGCGGCGGCGGCGCCGCGAGCTGGTCGACGAATGGCCACACCGCGTCGCGCACGTCCAGCGGCAGGATTGTCTGCAGGTACTCGAGGGCCGTGCCGCGCTGCCGCACGTCGTCCTGGTGCAGCGCGCGATACGCCATGAGCAGCTGATCGCGATCGATGTGAAGGCCGATGACCGTGAACACGTGATCGAGCGCGTGGTCGGTCGCAGGGTGAAGCGGCTGTGCGACGAACATCGGCAACTCTTCGAGAGCATCGGGCACGAATGCGGGCCGAATCGCCTGGCGCGCGCGGTGGTCCCGCTCGAGGAGTAGTGCCCGCAGCGTCGTCGCGCGATCGACCTCGAGCCGCGGATGACGCGTGACGAGCTGCATGAGCGCGCGCGAGCATGTGTACCGGATCTCGAACCGGTCATCGGCCACGCCCAGCAACAACGCATCCACACCACGCTGCGTGCCGGTGCGTGCGAGGACGAGCGCCACCCGGCGGCGGACCACGACATCGGCGCCCGGATCGACGAGCACGTCGGCGAGCTGGCCGGCGATCGTGGCGGAGATCTTGCCCAGGGCGTTGAACGCAACGGCGTAGTGCTCGCGATGGGTCAGGAGCATGATCGCGTACGCGACGGCTGGCTGGGCCGAGCGCGCGGTGAGCGTGTCGAGTCCGGCAAGCACGGCCTCCGCCGAACCGCCGAGCCACTCGCGACCATCGACGGAGTTGATCGGGTCGCGCAACGCGTCGGCGATCGGTCCCTCGCCGACGCTGGCGGGCTCCACCGGGGGCACGGCGACCTCGTCGAGAGCACCTGCGGCTGGCGGGGTCGGCTCGTCGGGCACCGCTGACTCGTCCGTGGTCAGCGCCGTCGACAGCGCGGTGTCGCGCAGGCCACCCTCCAGCGCCGCGATGTAGTTCGCGCGGAGCAGTGGCGTCAGCGACAAGGAGGCGACCGAGAGGGCGCCGACCGCGACGAGCACGAGCAGCGAGACCTGGCCGGGGTCGGCCGCGAGGAAGAGTGCCACCAACCCCGCGCCGATGACCGTGCCGAGCCGATCGAAGCCGATGTCGATCAACGCCTTGGCCGCGCGCTTTCGCGACTCCGCGACCGGCGTATAGAACAGCTCGTACGCGGAACGATGCAGGGTATTCCGCTGCACGGCCTCGAAGCCGCGGATCACCACGTACGAGGCGAGCGACGGAAGCGCGATCGCGGCCGCGGCGCCGACGATCAGCAGTCCGGGCAGGGTAGCGATGTTCTTCGCGAGACTCACGCGACCGAGGACGCGGTCGGCGAGGGTGAGCTGGACCGCCATCGAGACCAGCGCCACGCTCAGCCAGAACAGCGAGAAAAATGACAGGAGCGGCGCGCCCTTGCCAAGCAGCTCGCTCGCGGTCGAGCTGAGCAGATAGTCGAGCAGGGACGAGATCGCCGATCCGATCGCGACGAGGACCGCGAGGTTGCGCAGCAGCGGCGCACGCACGAGCGCGCGGAGCCCCCGCGCATCGCCGGTGGGGCGCACGGCGCCGGGTCTCGGCTCGCGTGTCGGGCGCATGGTGACCCGCATCAGCAGCGTGCCGGCCAGGCACACCACCTGGATCCCGGCGGTCGCCAGGAGCAGATCGTGCAGCGCGATCACCTCCGCGACGCTATAGATCGCGACGCCGCCCACCACGCCCCCGACGGTCGCGCCGCCGGCGATCCGCGCGACCGCACGCTTGGCGTTGTAGGGATCGTAGTGCTCGTTGATCAGCGACCAGAACGCCGAGAGTAACGCCGGGCCCAGCAAGGCCATGTGGAGATAGAACGCGACCGTCATCCACCCGGTGTCAGCGAACCCGAGCAGCCACTCACCGACGAAGGCCACGGCGCTCACGCCGAACAGTCCGGGCAGGATCCGGCGAGGTCCGTACCGGTGCAGCAGGCGTGACAGCGCCACGGCAGACAGCAGCGACAGCAGCGCCCCGACGATCATCATCTCCGGGAGGTCCGCGGCGCTGAATGTCGTCAGGAATAACGCGTCGCGGACCGATTTCCCGATGATCTGCTGCGCGATGAGGGCGCCCGCCGTGAAGCTCGCTACTCCGATTCCTGCGAGTCCGGGCGAACGCGTCACGATCTACTCTAGCGGCCAGGCGCCAGCGCTGCCGGGCGGGTGCCCGGCATCTCACGCAAACCCGACGAGCGATGCTCCGTTCACCCGCAGGACCGGCCGACCGTGACGGAGGCAGTTTATCAGTCAGCGCTTCGGTGCACGGGTGCGCCGAGATGGAGCTCGCGGCTTGCGTGACGGTGGAGGTTTCGGCACAGCACGGGACCGCGTTGGCGCGATGGCACGAAACGCGTCGAGGATCGCGGCCCGTACGTCCTTCGCGCGCGCCCGACGTAGTGCGATCAGGATGCCGGCATGCCCGTCGAAGTGGGGAATCGTGAAAAAGCCCGGCGGCGCGATGGCGAGCCGCGCATCCTTGGCATCGAGGCTCTCGACGCGGACCGCGAGGATCTCGCCCGCCGGTGGTGGCTCGTCGCCGAAGCGCTCGAGGTCGGCCTTGGTGAAGGGCCGCTGCCACGCGAAGCCCTTGCCGCCCACCATCCACGTCCGCATCCCCCACTTCGCGCCGACGGTGACGCCCGCCAGGCTCCGCGCGAGCTCGTCAACGTCATCGAAATCGAGGTGCGCGGACGACTTGTTCCCCATGTTCACACGTCGAGCTGGTCGCGAAGCTTTGCCTTGAAGTCGTCGCGGGCGACGCTGACCTTCTGTTCGAGGACAGCGACGAGCTGCTTGCGCAGCTTCGGTTCGAGCGCGTTCAGCGCTTCGATGACAATCGGCGTGTTCGCTACCTGGTCGAAGTCGACCGTGAGCGGGATCAGCTTCAGCAGGTCCGTGAGGCGCGCGAGCGCGGGTTTCTTGTCTCGCCTGGCCAGCACGGAAAAGATCGGAAGCGAAATCGAAGCCGTCAAGAACGTGCCGCCATCGATCCGATCCATCGCGCCCGGAATCTTGTACGTGCGCAGTACCGGCACGATCTTGTCGCCGAATGCATCGAACAGGTCGGCGTAGACCCGCGCGCGAGAGAGCGAACCGTCCTTGTCCTGGCCGCGGATCCAGAGCTCGAGACTGCGCGCGCAGAGGTCGACAAGTTGTTCGGGTTGGTGGGTCTTCGCGAGGGCTTCGGCGAGGGGCTTGCGCTTTGCCACCATCTTGATGGCTTCACCGAGGTGTACGGCAAAGCTCTTGGTCTTGCCTCCGACGGTGACGGGCTCGTCGATGAGCGACCTGCGCTGCTGGATTGCGAGCCCGAGCCTTGCCCTTGCCTCGTTCGCGGTGCCGGGAAGTCCGCGGTCTTCCCACACGCCAACGAGCTGCATGACACCGAATCGTTTCGGCACGCTGGTCAACGCGTCCAGAAATTTACGCTGGTCGTCGGTCAGCTTCCTCGGGACGATCTTCGACGGAAATAGCAGCTCGACGATCGCGACGAGCTCGGTAATGGGCGTGGCGCCAACGGCGGACCTGATCAGGGTGTCGATATCGATGGGCGACGCGCCCGGGAGATAGGTGATGCGAGCGCGTAGCGGCTCCAGGTTACCGTGCTCCCAGCACAACGCATCGCCCGACTTGAGCTTTGCGAGCGCGGATCTCGCAGGGCCGAAGCGGTGCTCGCCGGCGAGCACCGCGAGTGCGAGCACCATCGATGCGTGTGCCGTCGCATTCTTCTCCGTGCCGACGCGCTCACGGAGCTGTTTGCTGGATTTTGCGGCGTGCTTGGACAGCCAAGCGATCACGAACGCGGTGGCGGCGCGCACCTTCGGGTCCTGATCGTCGAGGCAGGCCATGTACGTCGCGTGGCCCTTCGCGACCGTCGCATGCAGCTTGCTATCGAAGGAGGCCGGATCGCCGCCGGTGATGAATTGACGATGATCGCCGCCGCATGCGAGGTCACCGAGCAACGCGAGCAGCTCCCAGCGGGCGACCTGCTTCTTCATCGCAATGAGCTGGATGAGGAACGGCACGAACGCTATCGCGCTCGGCGCCGGCGTGCTCTGGTGCAGGACCTCTTCGAACAGCCACTGCACGGCCTTCCCGGCCTTTCTCGAATCGCCCGTGGCCAGCCAGGCGAGGATGACTGGCGCCTTACCGGCAGTACCCTCGATGGTTTCGAGCGTGTCCCAGTTGACCTTGTCGAGACCGACGAGCGCGCTCATGGCTCTTCTCAAGATACAGCACGACCCGACATTCGTGACTTGCAACAGTCACTCAGGCCAGCCCGCGCTCGATCTGCTGCCCGTGCGCGATGCGCGGGTAGTCGGCGGCACGCACGACGACGCGGTGGTTGCGTTCGCCGCAAGGCCACTCGAAGGTCACGTCGCTCGCAAGGATCGCCCGCTCGATCGGCGAGAGCTCGATCTGGAGGATGCCGTCGTGCTCGTCGAAGTCGCAGACATCCGACAGATAGAAGTCGTCGCTCGAGCCCTCGGCTTGCCGCGCGATCTCGGACGTCGCCATGCTCCTGATGCTGGCCAGGCCATCGAGGACCTGCGCGACCTGCGCCAACAGCTCCGCATACGGCTGTGTCGAGTCGCCACTCAAGGAGAGCCGGGTCTCCTTCCGTTCACCGTCGATCAGGCATGTGCCCTCCCACAAGCACCACTTGCCAGGCTTATCCCCCCGGACGATCGACTTCAGCTCGCCGATCCGGTCGTCGCGAAAGACCAGGTACTGCGGTCGCCCAAGCGGTCGCCCGAAGAGCCAGTGCGAGAGACGTCGCCTGATGGTGAGCATGTGGGTCGGTGGACATTGTAGTGATGACTTGCCGGATCACCACGAGGTTCAGACTTCGACACACGAGCGCTGACCATGCACGCCCGCTCACCAGCCCGGGAAGTTGCCGTCGAACGCGCCCTGCGCGAGGGCCCAGGCCGAGGTCGCGAGGATGACGTCCATGACGCGATTGGCCTTGTGCTCGTGGATGCGGCACAGGGACTCGACGCACTCCCACCACGTGGTCAGCGCGAGCACGAGCCAGAAGCCGATGCCGAAGCACGCGAGCAGCACGCCGCCGATGAAGTGGGGAATCGACCAGAGGTCGAGGTACTTGCCCTCGCGCCCCCAGGTGTCGCGCTTGACGCGCAAGAAGATCGAAAACGCGATCCACGGCACGGCGATCGCCGCGATCACCGCGACCGGCACGATCAGCTTGGTGCGCCAGACGAGCAGGGCGACGGTCATCGCGAGCGTGAGTGCGGTCAGCGCGGCGAAAGGCTTGGTGCGTTCCTCCGCGTGCGACTCGGTCATTACTTTCAGCGTAGCGGATCGGCGTATGATCGTTTCGTGAGGAGCTTCGGCCTGATCGCAGCGAGCGCCCGTCGACCGATGGGCGGTACCTCGCGCGTGGCGATCGTGACAGCGTGTGCGACCGCGCTCGGATCGATCGCGTGGTTTCGCGCAAGTGCCGCGTCGCGTTGGACCAGCTGACGTGCCCGCGGTGCGCGAGAGCGAGCGCGTGCTCGGCGTCGTCTACACGCCACCCGAGGTCGCCCGGGCGATGGTCGAGCGCGCGCTCGGGCCGCTCGTGCGTGGCAAGTCGGCGGCGGAGATCCTGGCACTGCGAGTCTGCGATCCGGCGATCGGCGAGGGCGTATTCCTCGTCGAGGTCGTGCGCGTGCTCGCGGAGCATCTGCATGCGGCGTGGCAGGCAGCCGGCAACCAGCGCGCGATCGCCGAGGCTCGGCGGGCGGTCGTCCCATGTATTGCTGGCGTCGATATCGATACGCATGCGGTCGTCGCCGCGCGCGGCGTGCTCGGTGATGCCGACCTCCGCGTCGCGAATGCGCTCGCGCTCGACTGGTCCGCGGCGTGGCCAGCCGTGTTCGCGCGCGGTGGCTTCGACGCGATCGTCGGCAATCCGCCGTACATCCGGCAGGAGCAGCTCGCCGACAAGGCGGCGCTGCGCGGCTATGCAAGCTACGACGGCGTGGCGGATCTCTACGTGTACTTCGTCGAGCTCGCGCACCGGATCGCGCGGCCTGGTGGACGGTATTGCCTGATCACGCCGAACAAGTGGCTGACTGCTGCGTACGGTCGCGGGTTGCGCGAGCTGCTCGCGGCGCGCGGCAGCGTCGAGGGGATCGTCGATCTCGCACGCACGGCGGTGTTCGCGGATGCCGATGCGTTCCCGAGCATCGTGTGGGGCACGGTCGGCGTGGTAGGCGCACCGGCGATCCGCGCGACGCGCAGCGAGGCGGACGTCAGCGTGGCCGACGCGCTCGACGAAGCCGGGCTGCCCCATCCTCGGGAGCGCTGGCAGGGCGACCCGTGGCACATCGACGTGCCTGCCGATCGCGCGCTGATCGATCGCCTCGAGGCGCGGTGGCCGAGCCTGGGCAGCGTGATCGGCCGGCCGTCGCGCGGGGTCGTGACCGGGTTCAACCGCGCGTTCGTGATCGATCGCGCGACCCGAGACGCGCTGCTCGCCGCCGAGCCCACCGCCGCGCCGTTGATCCGGCCGTTCGTGAAGGGGCGCGACGTGCGGCCGTGGTTGCCGGCGCAGGTCGAGCGCTGGATCCTGCTGATCGATCGCGGCACGTCGCTCGAGCCGCTGCCGGCGATCCGCGCGCACCTCGAGGGCTTTCGCGCGGCGCTCGAACCACGGCCCGCAACCTGGGACGCGGCGACGCGGTGGTCGGGTCGCAAACCTGGCGCGTATCGCTGGTACGAGCTGCAGGATCCGGTCGGCGAGCTCGCTGCATCACGCGCACCGCGCCTGCTCTACCAGGACATCCAGACCGGACCGGCGTGCTGTCTCGACGACACCGGGCTCGTGCCCGACACGACCGTGTGGATCCTGCCGGGCGGCGAACGCTACTTGCTCGCGGTGCTCAACTCCGCACTGTATGGCTGGTATGCGCGGCGACGGTTCGCGCCCGCACTCAACGGCGCGGTTCGCCCGAAATTCGAATATCTGCGCGCGCTGCCGATCGCGACGCCGCCGGACGCCACACGCGCTGCGATCGCGCAGCTCGTCGATCAACGGCTCGCGCTCGAGGGCGCGCGGCGGCGCGGCGAAGCGGGAACCGATGCGGTAACGCGCGAGCTCGACGCTGCGATCGACGACGCCGTGCTCGATAGCTACGAGCTGTCCGCGGCCGAGCGTGCGCGCGTGATCGCCGGCTAAGCGAGCGGAAGTCGGATCACGATGTGCTGATCAGCGGTGCAGCGCAGCTCGCCGCCGGCATGGCGGATCGCGAAGGCAGCGAGGGCGAGGTGATCGCCGGCGTGCGCGGGTGGCGGCGAGACGGTCGCGCACGAGATCTCGATGCGGCTGTCGGCGAGCGTCGTCTCCAGCGTCAGCGACCGGCCACGACCGGTGCCGGCGGCGACGTCGAAGGCGAGGCCGAGGCCGTGTTGCAAGAGGCTGAGCGTGACCTCGAGCATCGCGTCGGGAAGCTCGCCGCGGACGACGATGTCGAGGTGGGCGGACGCGTGCTTGATGACGTCGCGGAGCGCGGCGCGCGAGCGCACGGTAGTTCGTGTCAGGCTCCGGTTCGCGGTGAGGAGCGTGTTGACGTCCCGCAGCGAGGCCTGGGCGGCCTCGGCAGCGCGATCGAGATCGGGATCGCGCTTGGCTTCGAGGAGCTCGGTCAGCTCGTCAAGCGCCATCATCAGGCCTTGCAGCTTGGACGCGATGTCGTGATTGAACGTGGCAACGCGCGAGCCGATGGTGGCGAACGCGAGGATGCGATCGAGCGAGGCCGGCTCGTGGACCTCACATGGCTCGTCGAGGTGGCCGAGGTGAACGGTCGGATCGGAAGCAGGATCGGAGGCGGAACCGGAACGCGGATCGCGTGGCAGATCGCTCACGATCGCTCGAGCGCCTCGGTCAGCCCGACGAGGCCGAGCTCGGTGGCCTCACCCCACGGGTCATCGGTGACGACGTGGACGTCGGTGGGGAGCCGGTTGACCTGCGAGATGCCGGGATACTCGGCCTCGAGCGCCTTGCGCAGCGCCTCGCGCCGTTCGCGGCGCTGACGATCGCCAGACAGCGCGAGCAGCTCGCGATTACGCGCGAGGCCGGCGTGGACCGTGCTGCGCAGCAGCTCGTTGTCGAACGGCTTGTTGAGGAAGCGGAAGATCTCGCCCTGGTTGATGCCGTCGATCGCGGTCTCGAGGCTACGCTTGCCGGTCAACAAGATCCGCGTGGTCTCGGGACGGATGCGGCGCGCGTGGCCGGCGAGCTGCGCGCCGGTCATCTCGGGCATGTCGTAGTCGGAGATCAGCACCGCTACCTCGTCGGCTGCGATCCAGCCCAGCGCCTCGCTCGCGGACAGCGTGGATCGGAGATCGAAGGGCTCGCGCTTGAGGCACCGCACCACGGTGGCGAGCATCGCCTCGTCGTCGTCGACGCAGATCACCAGGGGGAGCTTGGTCGTCATAGATCAGCTCAGCTCGACAGCCAGCGTCGCCAGCCGCGGCGATCGGTGACACGCTCGATCTCTTCGAGCGCGGCGAGCAAGGCTCGCATGTTGGGGAACCGCTGTTGCGGGGTCTTCTGCAGGCAGGTGGTGATCGTGTCCGCGAGCTTCGGCGGCAACGGACCATGCGGGCTCTCGACCTCGGGGATCGGCGCCTGCAGGTGCTTCATGCAGAGGCTGCGCAGATCGTCGTCGACGTACGGCGGCTGACCGGCGAGCATCTCGAACATCACGGCACCGAGGCCGTACTGATCCGAGCGCTCCGTCGCCGCCAATCCGCGCAGCTGCTCGGGCGAGATGTAAGCCGGCGTGCCGAGCACGAACTCGGGGTTTTCCTCGTGCAAGCCTTCGCCGGCGAGCTCGGCGAGGCCGAAGTCGACGAGCTTGACGAGCAGCTCGGTGTCGCCGAGCACGAGCACGTTCGACGACGTGACGTCGGCATGGATCACGCCGCGGTCGTGCGCGGCCGCGAGGGCCTGCGCGAGCTGGCGCATGATCGTGACGACCTCCGCGGGCGGCAGGGGCCCACGCGCGACCCGCGCCGCGAGGCTCTCGCCGTCGAGCAGCTCCATCACGAAGTACGGGCGGCCATCGGGCAGGTAGCCGAAGTCGAAGACGTCGACGATGTTTGGATGGTGCACGCGCGCGGCGGTGCGCGCCTCGCGGAGGAAGCGCTCCGCCGCCGTCGGATCGCGACCGAACAGCGTCTCGCGCAGCACTTTGAGCGCGTAGGTCCGGCCGAGCGCGGCGTGCTCGACCTTGTAGACGGTGCCCATGCCGCCTTCGCCGAGAAACTCGACGACGCGATACTGGCCGACCTTGTCGCCGGCGGTGAGCGCGGCGAGCTTGGTGACGACGTGGTCACGCGGCCGCATCACCATCAGATCCGCGCGCAGGGCGGCGCCCGGGCGCAGCGTCACGACGACCTCGGCCTCGCGATCGCCGGTCTTCACCGGCAGCACGCCCGTCGTCGAGTGCGCCGCCGCGAGATCGAGGTCCGCGAGGAACGCCAGGCGCGCGATCACGGCGGCGCCGATCTGCGCTTCGATCGGCACCGTGATCAGCACCTCCCTGCCCCGCTCGAGCGTGATGACATACGACTCTTCCGTCAGCGGCATCGGCTCGATGTACACGGCGTCGGCTTGCGCGCGCACCGCCGCAGCGAGGGCGAGATCGGCGATCCGCGCCGGGTCGTTTCGATGTGATTCGCGGCCGGCCATGCGTGTGCGTCGCTCGGCGACTGCCCTATAGTACCAACAAGATGGACTCGGAGCAGGGCGACGGCGGTGGGGAATCGTCTCCCAACGGCGTTCGTGTCATGATCGTCGACGATGACGAGGTGATCTGCCGCCAGATGGCCGGTGGACTGTCGAAGGCTGGGTATCAGGTGGTGACGGCTCACGACGGCGAGGGCGCGATCGAGCAGGTCAACGAGACGCCGCCGGATATCGCGATCGTCGACCTCGAGATGCCGACGAGCGGGCTCGACGTGATCCGCCACCTCCGGGAGCAGTGCGGACCGGCCGTGCACGTCATCGTGATGACCGGCCACGATGACGAGGCGAGGCGCAACGCCGCCTTCGACGCTGGCACCAACGACTTCGTGGTCAAGCCGACCGGCCTCTCCGAGCTCAAGCGCCGGCTCGCCGCGGCAACGCGCCAGGTCCGCGCGTTCGTCGAGGTCCGGCTCGCGAAGGAGGCCGCGGATCGCCGGATGACCTACGGTGCCGAGGCCACCGCGCTGCTCGCGCACGATCTCAACAATGGCCTGGCCGTCGCGCTGGGCAACATCCAGTACACCGCCGAGACGCTGACCGGCGTCGACGACGATCAGAAGGACGCGCTCGCCGCGACCATTCGCTCGCTCCGCCGGATGTCCGGGCTCGTCGCGAACTTCGTCGACATCGCGCGCTTCGAGGACGCCGCGGTCAAGCCGATGGTCGCGATGGTGAGAGTTGCCAGCGTCCTCGAGTCGGTGCTCGAGGTGAACGCGTCGCTGGTCTCGCGCGGTGCGACCGTCAAGATCGAGTGCGAGTCCGAGCTCGAAGGGCGGTTCGATGCCGCACTCGTCGAACGCGTGCTGCACAACCTCGTCGGTAATGCCGCACGCTACTGCAACCAGGGCGGCCAGATCGTGGTGTCTGCGAGCCTGTGGAACGAGGAGGGCAGCATCGAGCTCTCGGTCCTCAACAGCGGCCCGCAGATTCCCGAGAACATCCGCGGCACGCTGTTTGGCAAGTACGTGCGTGGCGGCGGCGGCAAGCGTGGCATGGGGCTGTACTTCTGCCGGCTGGTCGCCGAGGCCCATGGTGGGAGAATCGATTACGAGGCCGCACCAGGCGGTCCGTGCTTCGTGATGCGGTTGCCCGGGCGAGCCTGAACCGCCGACGATCTGCGGTAAGGTACTCGTGGTGACGCACGAGATCCTGATCTGCGACGACGATCCAGATATCCGCAGTGCGATGAAGCGTACGCTGCGCGGCTATCGCGTGACCGAGTCGACCTCGCCGCGCGAGGCAATCGACGTGCTCAAGCTGCAGGCGTTCGACGCCATCGTCTCGGACTTCTCGCTCGAGGCCGAGAGCGATGGCCTCGATCTGTTGCAGCACGTGCGTGTCGCGTATCCGCACATGGTGCGCTTCCTGGTCACCGGCAATCGCGAGCTCGAGGTCGCGGCGCGGGCGATCAACGAAGGCTCGGTGCATCGATACTTCGCGAAGCCGTGGGACGACGAGAAGCTACGGGCTGCACTCGAGATCTTGCTGCGGTCACGACGTCAGGCGGACGAGGACGGGGGGTGAGATGACGGGCGGCGGCGGCGGGAAACCAGGACATCTCGGACGCGTGCTCGTCGTCGACGATGATCTCGGGATGCGCAAGGCATGCACCCGGATGCTGAGCACGGAGGGCTGGGTCGTCGTGTCCGCCGAGCATGGTCGCGCCGGGGTCGATGCGATGCGCGACGGCCGCGAGCAGTTCGATTGCGTGGTGTCTGACGTGCACATGCCCGAGCTCGACGGGTTCGGGCTGATCCGCGAAATTCGCCAGCTCGATGACGATCTGCCGGTGCTGCTGATGACCGGCGACCCGACGCTCGACGGCGCCGTTCGCGCGATCGACAACGGCGCGGTCTCGTACATCGTCAAGCCGTTCGATCAGGAGACGCTGGCATCCGCGGTCGCTCGCGCCGCGCGCCGCCACGGGATCGCACGGATGCGGCGGCGCGCCGAGACCTTCGCGCGCGAGATGCTCGGGCCCCAGGAGGGCGATCACAAGGTGACCGAGCAATGCTTCGAGCGCGCACTCGAGCGCTCGTGGATGGCCTACCAGCCGATCGTCGACTATCGAACCCGCACCGTCTACGCGTACGAAGCGCTGGTGCGCACCGACGAGGAATCGCTGCGCCGCGCCGACGTGCTGATCGCGACCGCCGAGCGACTCGCGCGCATTCACGACCTCGGCCGCACCGTCCGCCGTCACGTCGCGGCGATGGCGGCGAACATTCCCGACAGCGCGCTCTTGTTCGTGAACGTCCACGGGCTCGAGCTGACCGACGAGGAGCTGTTCGCGGAACAGGGTCCATTCGCCGCGCTGTCATCGCGGATCGTCCTCGAGATCACCGAGCGGATCGGGCTCGATACGGTTGCCGGTCCGTCACGAGTCGCGATGTTGCGGCGGCTCGGCTATCGGATCGCGGTCGATGATCTCGGCGCGGGATATGCCGCGCTCGGCGCGCTCGCCACGCTCGAGCCCGACGTCGTCAAGCTCGACATGGGCCTCGTCCGTGATCTCGACCGTCACCACACCAAACGTCGCGTGGTCGGTGCGATCGCGACCCTCGTTCGCGAGCTCGGCGGGCGCGTGGTCGCCGAGGGTGTCGAGACGCCCGCCGAACGCGATGCGTGCCTCGCTGCCGGAATCGACCTCTTGCAGGGCTACCTGTTCGCCAAGCCGACCCGCGAGATCGTCGTCCCGACGTTCTGAGACGAACCGCGTTCTGAGACGAGGGTGACGCGTGGTGACTGCCAGCGCTGGCAGCGCTGCCAGATCCGACAGTGATGTGGCAGTAGCCGCGCCTGTCATCTCACGTGCTTGCACGTGGCACGACCGCTGCTCTGGGTCTGCCGCACACCATGACCACTGCATCTGCTTCTCAAAACACCAAGCTCTCGTCCCACACCGTCTGGCTGTTCGCGCTCGGCTCGACCGTGGCCGGCATCGGCGCGTCCTATGCCGCCGCCGGATTCGGCCAGAAGGCCGCCGCCGCCGTGTACTTCGCCGCCGTCGCGATCGGTGGGTTCGGCTCGACGTACCTGACGCGCGCACGCGTCCGCGGTGCCGTCGTCGCGTTCCTCAGCGTCGCCGTGGTCGCCGCGGTCGTGTACTTCATGCTCGTCGATCAGATGTTCCGCACCGCGACGACCGCGATGACCGACGTCGCATCCGGTGGCGCGGCGCATCAGCAGGGTGTCGAGGCCGGCGCCACGTTCGGCAAGATGTTCGGCATCATCGTCGCCGCCGTCGTGTTCCTCGAGACCATCATCGCGGGCATCGGCGGCGCGATCGCCGGCAGCAAGGTTCGCGAGAAGGGTGGCATCACCGCGCTCGGCGCGATGGGCCGCGCGGCGAGCTAGCCGACCGACGCCGCTGGCGCGCGACCGACCGCGATCAGATCGCCGAGGATCCGCCAGGTCAGGCCCCAGATCACGTGGCCGGCATAGCTCCACGCCGGGAACGTCATCTCGGCGGTCGGGTACTTGTAGGTATCGTCGATCGCGCCACTCGCCGCGAGCTCGAGCGGCAACCAGAACGCGGCGAGCGCCTCGGGACCGCAGACCGGCTCGAGCGCCATCGTCGTGTGAAACACGAACGGCGTGACCTCGATGCCATTGGGGCCCGAGGTTCGCGGATGCAGCGCTGGCAGGTTGCCGAGGTAGCGCGCGCCTGCGAGCTCGATGCCGAGCTCCTCGTGAGTCTCGCGGATCGCGGTCGCCAGCATGTCGGCGTCGCCGTCCTGATAGCCACCGCCGGGCAGCGAGATGTGACCGGACCACGGATCGCCCTCGCGCTCGGCGCGCTTCATCAGCAGCACGCGTGGGCCCGCGGGTTCGTCGTCGAGCACGCACGCGACCGCCGCGCACCGCCCCGTCAGCTTCAGAGGCACGGGAGCCGGCGCGAGGTGCTTCGCGATCCGTTCGAGGAGCTCCGACACGCGATCACTCTAGCTCGTCGCACGTGGCATGTCGGTGGGCCGCCAGTTAGAGTGGCCACGATCTTGGCAACCGGCGCATATGACGAATGACATGACCCGCACCTACGATCTCGTCGTGTTCGGCGCCTCCGGGTTCACCGGCCGACTCGTGGCCGAGCACATCGCGCGCTCCGCCGACAAGCCGCGCTGGGCGATCGCCGGCCGCAACCGCGAGAAGCTCGAGGCCCTCGGCTTTGGCGTACCGGTGCTGGTTGCCGACGCGCACGACCGCCCTGCGCTCGACGCGATCGCGCGCGCGACCAAGGTCGTGTGCACGACGGCCGGTCCCTATGCGAAGTACGGGAGCGACCTGCTCGCGGCGTGCGCCGATGCCGGCACGCATTACTGCGATCTCACTGGCGAGGTTCAGTGGCTGCGCCGGATGATCGACGCCCATCACGAGCGGGCGCGCGAGACCGGCGCGCGGATCGTCAACAGCTGTGGCTACGACTCGATCCCGTCCGACCTCGGCACCTGGGCGCTCCAGCAGGAGTTCACCGCGCGGTACGGCCATCCCGCATCCTCGGTGCTCGCGCTCTATGGCGAGACCAGCGGCGGACTGTCCGGCGGCACGGTCGCGAGTGGGCTGCAGACCGCCACCGAGGCAGGCGAGGACCGCGCCGTCCGCAAGATCCTCGCGAACCCGTATGCGCTCGATCCCGATCCCACGGCCGCGCGGCCGGCGGTGCGCGACGAGAGCTCGATCGGCTGGGAGCCGCGGCTCAAGATGTTCACCGCGCCGTTCGTGATGGCGCCGTTCAACACGCGGATCGTCCGGCGCGGCCACGCGCTCGCCGGGTTTCCGTGGGGGCCTGACTTTCGTTACCGAGAGGTGATGTCGACGCCTGGCTCGGCGCGCGGGCTCGCGATGGCGGTCGGCTTCACCGGTGGGCTGGGCGCGATCGCGTTCGCGTTGAAGCGCCCCAAGCTGCGGGCGGTCCTCGCGAAGCGCGCGCCGCAACCGGGCGAGGGACCGTCGGCGAAGACCCGCGAGCGCGGCCACTGGAAGGTCCGGTTCGTCGCCGAGGACGGCATCCACCAGTTGATCTATGTCGCCGCCGATCGCGCAGATCCGGGCTACGGCTCGACCGCGAAGATGCTCGGCGAGTCTACGCTGTGCCTCGCGCTCGATCCGCTGACCTCCGAGGGCGGCTGCATCACGCCGTCGGTCGCGATGGGTGCGCCGCTCCTCGCGCGGCTGCAGCGTGCCGGCCTGACATTCGGCCCGGCGAGCTGACAGCGATGGACAGCGGCGCCGCTGGGGCTCGCGTCCCTGGCTGGACGGGCTGCCATGCAGTCCGACTTGCCAGCAGTTGGCACGGCTAAATTCCCGATCGTTCGTGCACGCGCGCTGGCACCGGCGCTGCAGAACATCGGGGCACGGGCAAGCCGGCAAACCCGTCACAATTCAAGACGTCTCGCGAGGCCGCCTCGTGATTTCGGTTCGGTGACGCGCTGGTGAGCGCGGCGCCGGAGATGGCTGGCCGGCCGGAGCAATGGTGCTCCGGCCGGTTTTTTTGCGGCTACCGGACGGCGATGGTCTTGACGGTCTGCATGCTCGCGAACCGCGCGGTGAG
>JACCTC010000446.1 GCA_013812655.1 Deltaproteobacteria bacterium
CGCCGATGCCGACGCCGACGCCGATGCCGACGCCGCGCGCTGACGCCGCTCGCCGACGTCGACGCCGACGCCGATGCCGCTCGCCGACGCCGACGCCGTTCGCTGACGCCGATGCCGCGCGCCGAGGCCGCTCGCTCGCTCGGTCCCGTCTCTACAGCTTGCGGATCGCGTCGCCGGTGCGAACCTCACCGTCGACCACCACGCGCGCGTTGATGCCGCGCAGGTTGAGCGCGCGGCCGAACGGGCTGTTCGTCCACTTCGTCGCGTCGGCGCCGAGCTGCTTCGTGAACTTCGCGCAGCCGAGGTGCGGCTCGGCAGTGACCACGACGATCGCGGTGCCGATCGCGAGCCGGGTCCCCGGCGGCACGTTGTCGCCGCCGAGATCGAGATCGACGTAGAGCTGGTCGCCGGCCTTCGGCCACTCGGTGCGCTCCGGCGTGATCGCCGCGATCGCACGCGCGTTCATCAGCGTGAGCTGCTGATCAGGGTTCGGGGTGCCGGTCTTGCGGTTCTTGCGCGTGTGCCAGCTATCGCCGACGAGGCCATGCTCGGCGGTGATCCGCGCGTGCTCGACGATCTCGCGCTCGCCGACCGCAGGCCGCCGCGCGATCAGCTCCACCGTGCCCGCGAGCTTCGGCGACCGCCGGATCTCGTCGAGGCTCTCGTCGAGCTGTTCGCGCGTCCGGTGCAACATCTCTGCGATGCAGCATGGCCGACGATCGCTTCGCCCGCCAGCCGCGTCGCGCCGCCTACTTCAGCGAACCGTTCTCGATGATCGGCTTGCCGTCGAGCAGCACGGTCGTACCCGGCAGGTGCAGGTTCATGCCGAACGGCTCCTTGTTGGTGCCGCCGGCCCACACGTTGTTGCCGGTCATCAGCGTGACCGTGCCTGCGCTGACGAAGCTCTCGAGCTTCGCGGTCGTCTTGATCGCCGGGTTGATGCCGATGTCGAAAGCGCCGATCTCGACCTTGCCGGGGCCCGCCGCGTCGTAGAGCGGCTTGACCGCTTCCCAGCCCGACTTCGCGCTGACGTTCGTGATCTTGCCGGCCTTGACGTCGAGCGTCAGCCCGAGCACTTCCTTGCCGTCGAACAGGTAGCGATCATCGACGACCTTGCCGTTCACGCTGCCCGGCACCGGTGCGAGGTAGACCTCGCCCGCGGGCAACCACGCGCTGACGTTCGCGCCGCCAGCCTTGCGGTCGGCGTCCGAGATCACGCCGTCGCTGACGAACACCTTGCGACCCTTGATCTTCATCGTGAGGTCGGTGCCGTTCGCGTGCGTGATCTTGAGGACGCCACCCTTCGTGAGCAGCGCCTTCAGCGCCGTCGCCTTCTCCTCGATCGGCGTGTAGTCCGCCGAGAGGCCATCCCAGTAGAGCTTCGCGAGCTCGGCCTCGGTGACGCCGAGGACGTTCGCGCGCGACGGCGACGGCGCGAGGCCGTTACCGAGCTCGACGACCCGCACGTTGCGCTTGAACCGGAGGTCCATCACGGGCGTGCCGGTCTTCTCCTGGGCAGCGCGCCGCGCCGGCGAGAGTGCCGCCCAGATGCTCGGATCGCGGACTGCCGGGATCTCGATCACGACGTTGACCGTCTTCGCGAGGGCGAGCGAGAGCGCCGCCGGCTGGGTGTCGTACTTCTCGGGAACGTTGGCGAGCATCTTCTTCGCGAGCGACTCGCTGCGGAGCGTGATCAGCGGCCACGCGCCGCGCTTGCGGACGGCGACCGCGATCTCCTCGGCGAGCGCGACGTCGTTCGGGCCGGTCGAGATCTGGACGATCTCGCCCTCCTTCACGTTCGCCGTCTTGCTGACGACCTTCTCGGCGATCGCCGCGAAGTCCACCGCTGGCATCGGCGGCATCTTCTTCATTCCGGTGTCGGGGGCCTTCGGCTGCGCGCCGACGACAGCACTACCGATCACAAAAGCCGCCGCACACGCGGACGCAACAGTGAGCTTCTTCATTCTCATGCCGCCCCTGTAACACGGCACGCCTACACATAGCTCGCAGCGCGCCGCGCACGCGATGGCGTGGGGCAGTTCGCCCCGGTGCGCGAACGCGCGCGTGACGACGCGACTACGGCTCGCCGGGCGCGGCGTCGAGCGCGGCATCTGGTGGCGGATCTTGCGCCGACGGTGGCTGCGCGGTCCGCGCGTCGAGCCGATCGAAGACATCGGCAGGCACGGTCGCCTTCACGTTCTGCGGCCGCTTGTCTTCCTGCTGCTTCTTCGACTCCTGGCGCTGCGCGGCGCCATCGGGATCGGCGAGCGTGATCGCGGCGGCAGCACCCGCGGCGATGCCGGCAGCGGCGGCGGTGTTCGGCTGCGGAACGTTGCGCGCGACCGGCGGTCCGCACGCAACCGCGAACATCATGACGACGAGTCCGACGAGCCGCATGGCTACCAGCGTACCACCGCGGACCGCGGCGTCGGCGACTTTGTGGATGCCGGCACGAGCCGGCAGATCGCGCTCAGCGGCGCGGCAGGCCGGCGTTGGCGAGCCGCACCCGGAACAGCTGGGTCCGCGCGGTGATGTACAGCGTGCGGTGGTCGGCATCGCCGAACGCGCAGTTCGCGGGCTGAGCGTTGCCGGGCAGCGCGATCATGCCCCACCGCGCGCCGGTCGGCGAGAATGCCTCGACGCCCGCCGCGGTCGTCACGAAGATGTTGCCGGCGATGTCGATCGCGAGGCCATCGGGGTTGCCCGCGGTGGTCGCGTGCACGCTGCGGGTGCCGAGCGCGCCGCCGGCCTCGACGGGAAACCGGTAGAGCTTGCCGTCTGCGGTGTCGGCGACGTAGAGCGCGGTGCCATCCGGGGTGAGGCCGATGCCGTTCGGGCGCGCGGCCAGCGGGCTGCGGTGCTCGGCGGTCAGCGTGCCGCCCGGCGCGATCCGGAACACGCCCATGAAGTCGAGCTCGCGGGTCTGGCCCTGCGGGATGCCGTATGGCGGATCGGTGAAGTAGATCGTTCCGTCGTCGGCGACGATCACGTCGTTCGGGGAGTTGAGCTTCTTGCCCTCGAACAGGGTCGCGATCGCGGTCGCCTCGCGGGTCACGCTGCGGGTGTCGTGCTGCGCGGCGATCAGCATGTCGGCGTTGTCGATCGCGAGGCCGTTCGCCTTGCCGCTCGGGGCGCGCAGGCTCGCGGGCGGCGCACCACCCGGCACGTAGCGATAGATCGTGCTCGCCGGGATGTCGGTGAACACGAGGTCCCCGGTGGCCTCGCGCCACTGCGGACCCTCGGTGAACATGAAGCCACCCTGCACGAGCTCGACGGTGCCGATGCCGACGAGCGGATCGAACATCGGCGGCGCGTCGAGGGCCGCGGTGGTGTCGGCAGCGGCATCCACAGCGACCTGACGACTGCCGCAGGCGGCGAGCAGGGCGAGCACCAGCGCCATCGTTGGCGAGCGAACCATGTCGCGAGCGTACCCCGGCGTCGCGATCAGCTGCCGGTCGAACGGTAGTGGCGGACGCCGATCTTCCACACCTGGAGTGCGAGCACGAGGAACACCGGACCTGCGAGCGGTGCGAGCCACTGCACGATCACCGGCGTCCCGAGCGGATCGGGATGGCCGAGGATCGCGAGCCCCGGCAGGTAGTTCACGCAGCCGAGCGGGATGATGTAGGTGAACAGGTCGCGGAACCACGAGCGATAGATCGACAGCGGGTACTGGCTCATCGTCACGCCGCCGTACGTGAACGCGTGCCAGACCTCGAGAGTCTCGGTCGTCCAGAACGCGGTCGTCGCCTGCAGCACGAGCAAACCGAGGAACACGCAGATCGATCCGATGATCGCGGCGAGCACGAGGAGCGCGCGCGGCACCGACAGGTCGACGTCGAGCGAGGCGATCGCGTAGCCGAGGACCAGCACGCCCTGCGTGAACCGGCCGATCCGGCGGAGCGTGAGCTCGACGCCGAGGAGCTGGAGCACGGTCGAGCGCGGCCGGACCAGCACGCGATCGAAGTCACCCGCCTTGACCATCGTGCCGAACACCTCGAACCCGCGGCCGAGCGCGTCGCACAGCGACCACGAGATCGAGATCATCCCGTAGAACAGCGCGACCTCGGGCAGTGTCCAGCCGCGCACCTGCCCGAACCTGTCGAACAGCGCCCACATCCCGAGGAACTCGACCACCGTCACCATGAACGCGCCGATCGACTGCATCACGACCGACGCGCGATACTGGAGCTGGCTGCGGAGCGACACCGCCGCGTAGCGCCCGTAGAGCCGGAGCCCGGTCATCCGCCCTGCACCACGAGGTGGCGCATCCCACGCGCGAGCAACCGGCGCCCGAGCACCACGAGCACGAGCGTCCAGCCGAGCTGGCGAGCGAGCACGAGCCCGAGATCGGCGAGCGGGATGTCACCGTTGTAGACGCGGAACGGCAGATCCGCGATGCCCGCGAACGGCAACCAGCCGAGCACGGTCTGCGCCCATTCGGGAAACAGCGGCAGCGGGACGATCATGCCGGAGAAGAACGACGCCAGCGTCGTCGAGATCATCACGATGCCCTCGCCGGAGATCGTCCACAGCAGGCTGATGTTGATCAGCGTCGTCATCGCGCACGCCAGCACGAGCGCACCGACGAGCGTGCACGCGAACCCGACGCCGGCAGCCGCGGTCGGTGGCTCGAGCCGCCACTCCGGGAGCCCGAGCAACGGCAGCGCCCAGACCGCGAAGATCGTCATCGGCACGGCACGCAGCACGGTCGGCGCGGTGCGCTGCGCGACGCCGCGGGCGAACCACAGGCCGTACAGATCGACCGGCCGGCACAGCTCGTACGCGACCGCGCCCGAGCGCACCATCGCGCGGATCTCGGAGTCTGCGCCCCACGGCATCATCGCGAGCAGCGCCTGGCCGAGCCACACGTAGCTCGCGATCTGCACCATCGTCATCGGCTGGTCGGCGACCGTCGTCGACGCGTAGAACGCCTCGTAGATCATGATCAGCGCGAGGCCGAAGAAGATCTGGGTCCACACGCCGGCGATCGCGGCCGCGCGGTACTGCAGGAGCATGCGAAACCGCGCGCTCAGGATCGCGCGATAGGGACGCAGCATCATCACGGTGGCAGCGACTCGGCCGCATAGAGCCGCGCGATGATCGTCTCGATCGGTGGGTTCTCGACGAACAGATCGCGGATCGCGTAGCGGGCCGTGACCCGGCGGATCAGCTCTGCGGGCGCGACGACCTGCGGATCGAACGCGAGGCACACCCGGCTGCCCTCCTGGCGGATCACGGTCGCGTCGACCTCGTCGGTCCACGTCACGCCATCGGCGAGATCGATCGTCAGCCAGCGCTCGCGGGTGACCCGGGCACGGAGGTCCGCGAGCGTGCCATCCGACAGGATCTTGCCGCCGCCGATCACCATCACCCGCGTGCACAGCGTCTCGATGTCGTCCATGTCGTGGGTCGTCAGCACGACGGTCACGCCGTTCTCGCGGTTGAGCCGCTTGATGAAGTCGCGCACGGCGAGCTTCGAGATCGCGTCGAGGCCGATCGTCGGCTCGTCGAGGAACACGATCGGCGGCGCGTGGAGGAGCGCCGCGGCGAGATCGCAGCGCATGCGCTGGCCGAGCGAGAGCTGGCGGACCGGCACGTCGAGCAGCGCGCCGAGATCGAGCACCGCGATCAGCTCGTCGCGGGTGCGCACGTAACGATCTTCGGGCACGCGATAGATATCGCGTAGCAGCTCGAACGACTCGACGACCGGGAGGTCCCACCACAGCTGCGTCCGCTGCCCGAACACCACGCCGAGCTCGGCGACGTGCGCGAGCCGCTGCTTCCACGGGACACGCCCGCGCACCTCGCAGCGCCCGGAGTCGGGCACCAGGATGCCGGCGAGCGTCTTCACCGTCGTGCTCTTGCCGGCGCCGTTCGGGCCGATGTAGCCGACGAGCTCGCCCGCATCGATCGAGAACGAGATGCCGTCGAGGGCACGCACCGTGCGGTACGTGCGGCGCGCGATCCCGCGGATCGCCCCCCACATCCCCGGCCGGCGCTCCGCGACCTGGAACGCCTTGCAGAGGTTCTCGACGACGATCTGCGCCACCACCGACGAACTTAACGCATCGGATCGGGCTGCGACGGGCAGCGCGCGATGTAGATCGCACCGATCAGCATGAGCCCCGCCGCACACCCGATCGCCCACACCGGCGCCCCTCCCACGAACATGATCGAGAGGCTCGCGGCCATCGAGATCCAGGCGGTCAGCTTGACCCGCCGCGGGATCACACGCTCTGCGCGCCATGCAACGAGGGACGGGCCGAACCGCGGGTGCTCGAGGAGCCAGGTCTCGAGCCGCTTGCTGCTCATCGAGAACGCCCAGGTCGCCCCGATCAGGAACACCGTGGTCGGCAGCAGCGGCAGGAACGCGCCGACCACGCCGAGCCCCACGAACACGAAGCCGAGCAGCAGATAGCCGGCGCGTACAGCCCGCGGGAACACCTGCACAGTCTGGCACGCCGGGTGCCGGCTGACCGGCACCGCCCCTCAGAGATCGGTGAGCCGGTCGTTGCGGGCGCCGTTCGTGCGATCCCAGTGGATGCGCACGTTGAGGAAGCCGTTCATCTGCAGCGGGTCGGCGTAGGACAGCCGCGAGAGCTGCTCGAAGTCGCTCGGATCGATCGCGCTCTCGTCGGGACCGGGGATCTCGCGCTTCGCGACCGAGAAGCCGAAGTTGATGTCGACGTGACCGCCGATCTGCCACTCGACATACGGCGACGCCGACAGCACGTGGCGGCGCGTCGGGTGGATCATCTCGCCGGCGACGACGAGTGACAGCCCGAAGCTGACCTTGTCCTTGCGCACGCTGCCGCTCGCGCCGAGCTGGTGCGACGGAAAATGCGCGAACGTCTCGCCGAGCTCGTTGCGCAGGTTGTAGCGCTCGGCCACGTAGCCCGCGGCGTAGTGGACGGCGAGCCGATTGCCGCGCGGATCGTCGGCGCGAAACCTGTCCCACTCGATCGCGGCCATGACCTGGGTCTTGTGGCGAAACTGCGCCTTGTCGTCCTGCCGTGACGTGTTGAGCGCGCCGCCGATCGACCAGCAATGGTTGTACAGCCAGGCACCCTCGAGCTCGCCATTGATCGCCCACCGCGCCGTGTCGAGCGAGATCGTGGTGCCGTCCTCGAGCATCAGCGGCGGCGCCTTACTAACCCCGCCGTTCGCGCCGACCGATGCCTCGATGCGATCCTTCTGGGTCAGCCGCGAGACCTCGATGCCGACGCCGCCGTTGTACGACTGGTAGTTCTCGGTGTAGTTGCCCGACCCGCTGAGCTGGAGCGCGATCCCGTAGGGTGTGGTGCTCGGCTTGACGACGGCGATGCCTTCAGGAACCGTCAGCTCGATCTTGACCGCGCCGGGGTGGCGCGCGGCGACGTAGAGTGCGAGGCCGCGATGGAACGCCGGCTCGAGCTGCGCGCGCTGAGTATCGTCATCGGCGCGGGTGTCGATGTCGACGTCGAGCTCGATCACCGGTGGCGCGCCGGGTACCGTCCCGACGAACCGCAGGTGTACGCGATCGACGAGCGCGATCTCCTGCGCGCTGACGTAGACCACGACGTCCGCGGATGCTCGCGGCGCGCGGAGGAACAGCTTGTTGGCCTCGATGAAGCCGTCGAGAAATGCGCTGCACGCCTTGGTGCGCCCGTACTGCTCGCACTTGAGGCTGATGCGCAGCGGCGCGGCGGGTTCGGCGAACGACGCGCGTGTCAGCCCGAGCAGCAGCCCGACGGAGAACACGACGACAACTCCGGTGCGCATTCGCCAGCAGCGTACAGCGCGCGATCGTCAGGCGGTGATCGCGGCGATCTGTTTCGTCAGCTGCTTCTGCGGATCGCTCGGCTCGACGGTCTGCATCGCGACCAGCTTGGCGATGTCGCCGTCGACCGTGATCTCGCCGGCGAGGAACGCCTGGACCCCGGCGGCCGCATCCGCCTCGATGAAGATCTTGCGGGCGAGCTCCTCGGTCAGCGTCAGCGTCGTCGTCGCGGTCCCCTGGTGGCCACGCGAGAACAGGCCGTCCTTGAGGAACAGCTGCTTGTCGCCGCCGGCCGACTTGACCGTGATGTTGACCTCCACGGCCTTCATCGCCTCGGGGATCCGGAGATCGCCCGCCTTCGCGATCAACTCGTCGACCTTCGTGAACCAGTCGGGGGACAGGAACTCGTACTTCACGGTGCGACCATAACGCGCGACGCGTCCCGAGGGTGGCTCAGCTCGTGGCATGCTCGGAGCACGTGGAGTACGTGTTCGACGACGTCACGGTCGCGCTCACCAACACCGACCGCGTGATGTACCCCGATGCGGGCATCACGAAGGGCGACGTGCTCGCGTACTACAAGGACATCGCCGGCGTGATGCTGCCGGAGCTGCGCGATCGCGCGCTCAGCCTCGAGCGGTTCACCAAGGGCATCGATGCCGGCGGCTTCTTCCAGAAGCACGCGCAGAAGCACTACCCGCCGTGGATTCGCCAGGTCACGCTCGGCACCAAGACCCGCGTCACCTACCCGGTCTGCGACACGCCCGCCGGGCTCGTGTACTTCGCGAACCAGGGCGGCCTCGCGATGCACATCTGGACGAGCCGGGTCGCCGCGCCCGAACACCCCGACATGCTGGTGTTCGATCTCGATCCACCCGACGGCCGCTTCGATCTCGTGCGCGACGCCGCGCTCGAGCTGCGCGAGCTGTTCGAGACGCTCGAGCTGCCAGCATTCGTCAAGACGACCGGCGGCAAGGGCCTGCACGTGGTCGCGCCGCTCGATGCCACCGCACCGTTCGACGCGGTCGCCGCGCTCGGGAACCGGATCGCGGGCGTGCTGTGCCGGCGCCACCCCGACAAGTTCACGCAGGAGTTCTACAAGAAGGACCGCCAGGGCCGGCTCTACCTCGACCTCATGCGCAATGCGCTCGGCGCGACGATCATCGCGCCGTACTCGCTGCGCGGCAGACCCGGCGCGCCGATCTCCGCGCCGATCGAGTGGGAAGAGGTCGAGGGCGACGCGCTGCGCCCCGACGGCGTCACGCTCCGCACGATCCGCGCCCGGCTCGATCTGCTCGACGATCCGTGGAGCAACCTGCGCCACACGCTCGGCTCGGTCGCGGTCGCCGAGGCCGCGCTGGCCCGCGTTGTCGATGACGTCAGGGAATGACGAGCGCGTCCCAGAAGTCGCACGCCGCGGCCTTGTGCGCGGTGCCGGTCGCGAGCGTGACGTCGAGAATCCGATGCTGCTCGGTCGCGAGGTCGTAGCGCGGCCACCCGGCGCCGGGCTCGGCGGTCGCCGCGAAGTCGGTCCACGCGCGCTGCATCGCCGACGCGAGCGGCTGACCGGCCTCGCCGACGCGGCCGAGCGGAAACGCGGGATCGGTGCCGAACACGAACGGGATCTCGGAGCTGTGGAATGCGCCGAGGTCGGCGAGGAACGGCTGATCGAGCGGGTGATCGAAGCTGTAGAGATAGACGTCGGCGCCGGCACGCGCGGCTCCGCGAGCGGCGTGGCGCGTCGGGCACACGAAGAACGCGTCGCCGGTGACCTCGGCGAGCGCGCGATTCGCCGACGGATACGCTGCGATCGGATAGCGCGCGACGATCGCGTCGACGTTCGCGGTGCCGAACCGGCGGCCGAGCGCGTCGCGATAGTGTGCGTCGGTCGCGACCTCCATCGCGAAGAACGACGAGTGAAAGAGCGTCCCCTCGTCGCGGTTGCTGCCGATGATCAGCGGGCGCGGTTCGAAATCTCCGGCCGTGAACGCCTCGCGCAGCGTCGTGCGCAGGACAAAGCCGTCGACGTTCGGGATCGTCGACAGCACGTTCTCGCCACCGACGTAGAACGGGCCGCCCGGCGGTTGCTCGCCCGGGGGCGCTACCGCGGTGGCGTCGAGCAGCGCCTGCGAAGACTTGCTGCGCAGGCAGGCCGCGGCATCCGCCCCGGTGCAGCCGAGGAGCTCGGCGGTGCGCACGCCCGCGGCCTCGGCCTCGGCGAGCGTCGGCTCGCTGACCGTGCCGGCGCACAGCCCGCTCTCGGAGATCGCGGCGTGGAACAGCCCGGTGCTGCGCGGTGACACGTAGTGCGCGCACGTCGAGAACCCGCCGGCGGACTCGCCGAACAGCATGACGCGGCCGGGATCACCGCCGAACGCCACGATGTTGCGCTGGACCCACTCGAGCGCGGCGCGCTGATCGTCGAGCCCGTAGTTTCCCGACGACGGATACCCGGGATCCTCGGCGGTCAGCGCGGGATGCGCGAGGAAGCCGAGCGCGCCGAGCCGGTAGTTCACGGTGACCACGACGACGTCGTAGGTCTCGGCGAGGTGCTTGCCGCTGTAGTAGCTGTCGCCGCCGCTGCCGAAGATGAACGCGCCGCCGTGCAGCCACACCAGCACGGGCCGCTGCTTGCCATCGGGTGGTGACCACACGTTGACGAACAGGCAGTCCTCGTCGCCACCAGGGCCACCGAGGCTGAACGATTGCGGACACTGCAGGCCGGTCTGCACGGCGTCGCGGACGCCCTCCCACGCGACGGCGCGTTGCGGCGGCCGCCAGCGGAGCTCTCCGACGGGTGGCGCCGCATACGGCACCCCGAGGAACGCGCGGGTGTCGCCCTGCATCACGCCGCGGACGCCGCCGCTATCGGTCTCGACCTCGAGCGGATCACGATCGCCGCCGCCGCACGCGGCGAGCACGAGAACCAGCCATGCGCGCGTCATGCGGCGCACTCTACAGCGGCGGGCGGCGTCCACCTCGACCACCATGGCCCGGCGCGTGAGGTTACAAACGTGACAGCGACGCTACGGTCGCGACGGGCCCGGCGCCATCACCGCGTAGCAGGTGCCGGCCTTGCACTTCACGCCGACGGGATGCGTCGTGTAGACCGGGCACGGTGCGGGTGGCGGGCACGGCTTGCCGCTCTGACGAAATGCCTCGCAGTCCTCCTTGGCCTGCGCCGCGGCGAGCTGCTTCGCGCTGATCGCGTTGGGCTGGCAGGCCTGCGTGCAACAACCTGACTGGTAGGACGACAGCACGCAGTCGCGGTCGACCTTGCAGCTTCCACGTCCCTCCTGGTCGGCGGTGTTGGTGGTCGCGACAGAGGTCGCGGCGGCATCGACCGCGACGCTCGCGTCGGGCGGCGCGACGAACGCATCGGGGAGGGCGATCGCAACTGCGTCGGGCGCGGCGGCCGCGCTATCGGCAGGAGCGGCGACGACGGGCTCGGGGCGCGGCGCGCGATCGGGCTGTGTCGAGCTGCACGCGACGACGAGGACGAGGACGAGCTGCTTCATCTCAGACCTTGATCTTCTTGTTCTCGGGATCGAACAGCGGTTTGAGCGACGCGATCGCGGGGTGACGGGTGCCGGCGATGTCGACCTCCCAGGTGCCGGCCTCGATCCACTTGCTGTCGATCGGCTGGTCCGCCTCGATCATCGCGAGGCCGACCGCGCCGCCGAGGGTGTGGCCGTACGAGGCGGCGCGGATGTAACCGAGCGGCTTGCCGTCGCGGTGGACGATCTCGGCATGGAACATCATCGGCTCGGGATCCTTGACGAGGATCTGCAGCAGCTTCTTCCTGAGTGGCCCAGCGGCCTTCTGCGCGACGACCGCGTCCTTGCCGAGGAAGCCGCGTGGCTTCTTGAGATCGACCGCGAAGCCGAGGCCCGCCTCGAGGACGGTGTCGGTGTTGTCGATGTCATGGCCGTAGTCGCGATAGCCCTTCTCCATGCGCAGGCTCGCGAGCGCCTTGAGCCCGGCGTGGACGAGGCCGACCTTCGCGCCGGCGGCGACGAGCCGATCGTAGACGTGCACCGTTTGCTCGGCGGGGATGTAGAGCTCGTAGCCGAGCTCGCCGAGGTACGTGATGCGAATGCACAGCACGCGGGCGAAGCCGATGTCGATCTCGCGCGCGTGGCGAAACGGGAACGCCGCGTTCGACAGGTCAGCCGTCGTGATCGCCTGCAGCAGCTCGCGCGACCGCGGGCCTTGCACGTTGATCTGCCCGTAGCCGCCGGTGACGTCGGTGACGTGCGCATGCGCGTCGCCGATGTGCCGCTTCATCCAGGTCTCGACGTGGCGATGCACGGTGTCCGAGGCGACGACCCAGTAGTCGTCGTCGGCGAGCTTGGTGACGGTGAGATCGGCCTGCAGCTTGCCCGCCGCGTCGAGCCACTGCGTGTACGTGATCGTGCCGGCGTCGCCATCGACACCGTTCGCCGAGATCCAGTCGAGCATCCGGCCAGCGTCGCGGCCCTGCACGCGGAACTTCGACATGAACGACATGTCCATCACGATCACGCCGTCGCGGGCGGCGCGATGCTCGGCCTCCCAGTACGGAAACCAGTTCTGCCGCGTCCACGACAGCTGCTCGACCTTCGGCTCGATGCCGGCCGGCGCGTACCAGTCCGCACCCTCCCAGCCGCTGACGTCCTTGAAGTACGCGCCCCCTGCGGCGAGCCGGTCGTGGATCGGCGACTGCTTCGCGCCGCGCGCGGTCTGCATCGCGTACGTTGGGTAGTGGCACTTGTAGACGAGGCCGAGTGACTCGACCGTGCGCGTCCGCCGGTACTCCGGGTTGCGCTGGTAGGTGTGCAGCCGGTCGATGTTCATCGCGGTGATGTCGACGTCCGGGCTGCCGTTGATGATCCAGTGCGCCATCACCCGGCCGAGCCCGCCGCCCGTCAGGATGCCGATCGAGTTGAGGCCGGCGGCGACGAAGTAGTTCTTCAGCTCGGGCGCCTCGCCGACGATCGGCCGCAGATCGGGCGTGAAGCTCTCGGGGCCGCAGAAGAACTTCTTCACGCCGACGTTCATCGTGATCGGGACGCGCTTCATCGCGGTCTCGACGTACGGCCCCATGCGCTCCCAGTCCGGCTGGATCTCGGCGAACGAGAAGTCCTCGGGGACGCCGCCCACCATCCACGGCGCGCACACCGGCTCGAACAGGCCGATCATCATGCCGCCGACCTCCTCGCGGAAGTAGACGTGCGAGCCCGGGTCCTCGAGGACCGGCCAGTCGGCGCGCAGCTCGGGGATCCGTTCGGTGATCAGGTAGTAGTGCTCGGCGGCCTGGTTCGGGATGTTGACGCCCGCGCGCTCGCCGAACTGGCGCGCCCACATGCCGGCGCAGTTGACGACGTACTCCGCCTCGATGTTGCCGAACGCGGTCGTCACACCCTTGACCACGCCGCGCTCCTTCAGCACGCCGGTGACCGGCACGCCCTCGATCAACTTCGCGCCCTGCGCGCGCGCGCCCTTCGCGAGCGCCATCGTGACGCCGACCGGGTCGGCGCGGCCGTCTTCCTTGACGTAGAACCCGGCGAGCAGATCGTCGACGCGCGCGAGCGGGAACAGCTCGCCGACCTGGGCCGGCGAGATCTCGTGGACGTCGATCCCGAGGAAGCGGTTGTGCGCCGAGACCCGGCGGTACTCCTCGAGGCGATCGCGATCGGCCGCGACCTCGATGAAGCCGGTGCGCCGAAACCCGGTCGACTGGCCGGTCTCGGCCTCGAGCCGCTCGTACAGATCGCAGCTGTACTTGCGCATCTGCGTCGAGGTCTCCGAGGTCGAGCCGAACGTCACCATCAGCCCGGCGGCGTGCCACGTCGTGCCCGACGTGATGCGATGTTGCTCGAGCAGCACGACGTCCTTCCAGCCCATGTGCGCGAGGTGATAGGCGACGGAGCAACCGATGATGCCGCCGCCGACGACGACGACGCGCGCGCGATCTGGAAGGACGGGGTCAGCCATGGCCAGCCCGCAGGATACACTGCGGTGATGCGGCTCGAACGAACGCGGAGTGATGGAAGCCGAGAGTTCTGGGAAGCCAAGCGGGTTGGCAAGCGCGTGAAGCTCGCGCGCGGCGTGATTGGCGAGGAGATCATGACCATCACCAGCACGAAGGAACACGCGACGTCCGCGATCGCCCACACCGCTCTCGCCCGGCTGATCGCGACGAAGCGCAAGGCTGGGTTCACCGAACCCAATGCACTCGGCGCGAGCGTGATGCCTGCGGAGATGCCCCGCAACCCCGCGCTCGAGGAGCGCATTCGCGAGACCTGTGACGAGGGCGCGATCGGGGTCTATGCGGACTGGCTGCAGAGCCAGGGCTCACCCGCGGGCGAGCTGATCGTGCTCGTCCAGGCCCTCGCGCGTAAGCGTGACGCGAAGAAGCAGAAGCGCCTCGACGCGCTGATCACGAAGCTCGGCTTGCCCGATCCGGACTTCGCGACGTGGAGCTGGCAGCCCGGTGGGCTGTGGGGCTCGCTGCACCTGCAGAACTCGCGTGACTGGATGGACGAGTCGTTCGATGCCGTTGGGCTCGCGAAGAAGCTGTTCGCAACCCCGCTGTGCGCCGCGCTCGACGAGCTGCGGATCGGCATCCTGCGCTGGGACCACAACGACAAGGACGTCCCGGGGGTGATCGCGGAGGCGGCGAAGCAACCGTGGGCGAAGTCCCTCGAGCGGCTGCACCTCGGCGATGTCCCCGACGACATCGACATGAACCATCACGTGATCGGTGACGTCGGCAAGCTTGTCAGCAAGGCGTTCCCGGCGCTCGAGTCGCTGAAGCTGCACTCGGGCTCGCAGAGCTGGCGCGATGGCGGCGAGACCTTCGGCATCAGCAAGCTCGATCTGCCCGAGCTCGAGACCCTCGTGATCGAGACCTGCGCGATGACCAAACAGCGGCTCAAGCACGTGTTCGCGGCGAAGCTGCCCGCGCTGACGCGCCTCGAGCTGTGGTTCGGGTCGACCGAGCATTCCGACGCCACGGCGCGAGATCTCGCGAAGCTCCTCGACGGCAGCGTCCTGCCCGGCGTGCGTCACCTCGGGCTCTGCAACCACGAATTCGCCGCCGAGCTCGTCGATCGGATCACGAGCGCCCCGATCGCGACTCGTCTCGAGACGCTCGATCTCTCGATGAGCACGCTGTCCGACGACGATGCGACCCGGCTCGCCGCGGCTGCCGCGCGGTTCCCGAAGCTACGCACGCTCGACGTCGACGACTGCTACCTGACGCCCGCCGGCGTGCGCGCGCTGCGCACCGCCTTCAAGCGGGCGGCCGTGATCTCCGACGACCAGCGCGACTTCGATCCGGCGGATCCCGACGACCGCTACGCGTCGGTGACCGAATGAGCCGCTAGCGGATCGTCCAGGTCGTCGGTGGCACCGCGAACGTCGCGCCGCCCGCCTGGATCGACGACGCCGAGCTCGTGAGCTTGCCGCCGAGCGTCGGGACCACGCGGTACTTCGCGGTGAAGGTCTGGCCCGGCACGAGTGCGGGGACGTGGAGATCGACCTTGCCGTCGGCGACCGTGAATCGCGTGATCGTGCCGGCCTCGACGAGCGCCTGCAGGGTCGGCGTGTCGACCTGGACGCCCGCCGGCAGCGCCTGCTGGATGTGCAGCGCGAGGTTGCCCGGCGCGATCGCGGTGACGTTTATGTCGACCGGCTTGCCGACGCTACCGGTGATCGCCTGTGGCAACGCGAGCTCGAGACCCTGCTGCGTGGTCTCGGGCTCCCACGGGACCCAGCTCTGCAGCGCGAGGGTGTAGCCGAGCCCTGCGACGGCAGGCTCCGCGGTCACCGCCCAGGTGTGCGTGCCGGCGATGCCTGGCGCGACCGCCTCGATCGCGAGCACCTCGCGGAGCTTCGCGCGATCGAGCGTCCCCTCGGCGACCGGCTTGCCGTCGCGGGTCAGCGTGATCTTGACGTCCGCCGGGACCGGCGCCTTGAACAGCTCGAGCACCGCGTAGATGCACGCGAGGTTCGCGCGGCCATCGCCCCAGCCATGTACCGGGCTGTACGAGCCGAGCAGGGTCGCGCCGAGGTCCGCGAGGAGACCGGCGTCCGTCGGCTTCGGATCGCCCTGAAGTGCGAGCACCGCGAGCGCGGTCGCCTCGGCGGTCGTCGGGATCGAGCCATCGGCGCGGACCACGCCCTCGCCGACCTCGAGGTACTTCGCGCCATCGGGCGATTCCTTGATGCCCTTGCGCACGCGCTCTCGCAGCTTCTCCACGAGCTCGCCCTTGACGGCGCCACTCGCGAGCATTGCCGCCGCGGTGAAGCCGTCCTCGACGGCAGCGTGGTTGCGCTCGAACGCACCGGCCGCCTTCGCGTGCACCGCGGCGGTGCGATGACGATCGGTGCTCGAGGCGCCGACCGCGCGCGCCGCGTCGGCGGTCGCGACCAGCACGCGCTGCAGCGT
>JACCTC010000491.1 GCA_013812655.1 Deltaproteobacteria bacterium
GCGCAGTGCCCGGCGACGCAGGCGGCATCGGCGTCGGCTCCGGCGTCCGCGCCACATGCGCCGGCGCGCCGCAGGCGAGTGCGAGGAGGAGGGGGAGGAGCGCGGGCAGGCGACGCGACGGCACCGATCGACGGTAGCTCGCTGGTGGCCCCGCGTCATCGGGCGACGCGTCAGCGGCGCATCGCACCTGCTCTTTGCGGGCGCCGTCGCCGAGGACGCACTCGACGATCGGCCATCGCGCCGCCACACTCGGGGTTCGATCGCGCGACGCGAGGCCGGGCAACCCTGGTCGCCGCCACGGCAGTCACGTGACTGTGCGCGGTCTTGCGGCGGCGATCATCGGCTCGGTGATCGTCCACACGGTCGCACTCGCGTGGGCGATCCGGGACGGTGCGCCGTCCCCCCCGTTGCCGCCGGCGATCGTTGACGGGCGCGACCCGCGGCCCGAGCCGCCCACGCACGTGCTCGAGGTCGTGTTGCTCGACGAGGTGAGGACGAGCACGGGCGCACGGGCGGCGGTGATCGCGAAGCCCATGCGCAGCGGTCGCGCTGGCACGGCGATCGCGGCAGGCAACCCGAAGCGGACCGACGAGATTGCCGGGACATCGGCGCCCGGACCTGCGCGGTCGCCATCGATGACGATGCGCAAGCCAGGTCGCGACGTGGCGGCTGGACCGTCGGGGCAGTTCCTCGCCGACTTCCTGGCACGCTCGAGACCACTGCCGCCACCGCCCGACATCCCCGGCGAGCGGATCGGCGACGAGATCGCCGACGTGCGCAGCCAGCTCCGGCGCGCCGGACGCTACAGCCCCGGCGAGCTTGCCGCACTGCGTGCGAAGATCGTCGCCCTGAACGAGGCGAGGCGCGCAGAGGAGCTGAAGCCGGCCGGCGGTGGCAGGTACCAGTCGGACAAGGAGACGTTCCGCGTGCACGTCCATGCCGATGGCTCGGTCGACATGAAGGACAAGCCCGAGAAGCTCGACACCCAGGACAAGATGATGCTGGCCCGCGGGATCGATCCCTATGCGCGCAACAAGCTCGCGTACCTCGACCGCACGCGGAACCAGCGCGTCGCGATCGGCGAGCGGTATCGCCGCCAGCAGCTCGCGCGGTCGGCCGAGCTCGCGCAGCACCATCTCGACCGGTTATGGGCGACGACGACCGATGTTGCCGCGCGCAAGCAGGGTGCATTCGAGCTGTGGGACGACTGCGCCGAGGATGGCCACACCGAGCTCGTCGCGGGCGGAACAGCGGCGCGCGCCCTCGTGATCGGCTTCATCCGCAGCCGGCTGCGTGGCGCCGACGCGTACACGCCCGCCGAGATCGCTCAGCTCGACGCGCGGCGACGCTCGCGCGCCCGGTTCGCGCCATACGAGTGACTTGAGGAGGCTGCAGACGCATGCCACGGTCCGGACATGCGCTGCGTGCAGATCGCCCTCGCTGTCGTCGCGGCCTGCAAACCCGGCGGCGTCTCGAAGGTCGACGAGCTGTGCTCGAAGGCCTCGGCGATGTACGCGAAGTGCGAGCGCGAGCCCGGAATGCATCCGCAGGAGTGGGAGCTGGTCATCGATCGCTGGCGCGGGCTGTGTCGCGCGGTGATCACCGGCGAGACCTCGCAGCTGTTGCCCGACGGGCTCGGCATCTACAACGAGATGGCGGACGACGTGAAGGCCGCGCTGCGCACGCAGGCCGAGTGCACGGCGCAGACGACGACGTGTGCTGATTACCAGGCGTGCGATCGCTAGGGTGACTTGTTGCAGGTGAAGCAGGCACCCCGAGACCACTCGCGGACATGCCCGCCGGCCCCTACGACTCAGCGCGCCTCGACGAGCACGAGCACGGTTCGCTCGCCACGCCTAGTCGGTGAACAGCTACTCGAGACGTCGTACTCGAAGGTCCGCGCGATCACACGCGTGGCGACGCCGGCGATCGAGGCAGTGCTGCTCGAGGACGCGCTGCTGACGACGGGCCAGCAGCTCGAGATGATCTGCCGCAAGTACGCCACTGTGCAGCGACACGGCAAGGAGGTCGGGCCGCTCGACGAACGCGAGCGCCGGCACGTCCGCCGCCGTGACCTCGAAGATGGAATGGTGCGGATCGAGGCGACCCTGCACCCAGAGGAAGCGGCGGTGGTCTGGGCGGCGCTCGAACGGATCGCTGCCGAGAAGTGCCGCGAGCCTCAGCCTGCCGAGCCTGCCGCCGCCGTGGTCTCCGGGATCTCCGAGGGCTCCGAGGTCGTCGAGGTCGTCGAGGTCGTCGCCGCCACCGCTCAGCACGCGGAATCAAAGCAGCTCGTCGGCGACGACGTTCCCGCGGGAACGTTCGGTGACCGGAGGCTCGGCGTTCCCGCGGGAACGTTCGGTGACCAGAGGATCGGCGTTCCCGCGGGAACGTCCTGCGACCCGAAGCTCGACATTCCAGCAGGAACGTCCGATGCGCGGGAGAGCCGGAAGACTTCAGCCTTCGATCGCGCTGGCGCACTCGTCGCGATGGCACAGGCTGTCATCCGTGGCGAGCACAAGGACCGCTCGCCGTATCAGCTCGTGGTGTCCGTCGCCGCGCGAACGTTGCAGCGAGATGCCGATCCGGATTCCGCGAGCGTGGCGTGCTGCGCGGACGGCACCTGTATCTCGGCGGATACCGCGCGGCGGCTCGGGTGTGATGGTTCAGTCGTCGAGTTTGTCGAAGACGCGAGGGGTACGGCGATCTCGGTCGGTCGCAAGACGCGAACGATCCCCGGGTCGATGAAGCGAGCGCTGCTGCGGCGGGATCGAACGTGTCGGTTTCCGGGATGCAGGACGCGCGTGTTCCTCGAAGGTCACCACATCGAACACTGGGCGGATGGCGGGGAGACGAAGCTATCGAATCTGATTTCCTGTTGCGATTTCCACCATCGTTTTGTCCATGAGTACGGATACCGGATCGAGCTGATTCCAAACGGTGACGTTATCGTGTTCGACGACGTCGGGCGTCCGATGGCCGAGGTGCCCGAGGTGATACGCGTTCCGGATCGCGGCCGGGCGATGGTCGCGCGGTACACCGCGGACCTCGAGATCGATGCCGACACCCGCGAGACGTGGGACGGCTTCGCGATCGACTACGGCCTGGTGATCGGTGAGCTGGTGCGCACCGAGGACCGCGCGGAGCGCCGCGACGCAGAGGGTTTCGTGGTCGGCAGCAATGTTTAGTGCGCGGGACGCGGGCGATCAGATCGCGGTGGCCAGCGTGTACATCGCGCCGGCGCCCACCACCGCGATGCGTGGTAGACACGAGGATTACCGTGGACGTTTTCGGCGATATCACTGATCGATTCGAGTTTGACAATGATCTTCTCGTCTACGTGGACGCTCCACTCGAGGGCGTCGCAATAGAGCTCACCACGAGTCGCCGATTCGCCTTTTCGGTATTTGCGATTGTTCCAGATCAATTGTGGCATTGGGTGTTAGTTCCGGAGCAGTTCGGGTTTCTGGTCTTGCGGTCAAAGCCGCGCGCGCCCGACGACATGTGGCGCACGGTGAATTTTACCGAGCTCGAATGGTTGTCGGTCGTCGAGGATGCGCGCGAGGAGCCGTCGCGGTTGTCGATGGCGAGATTGATCGGGCACTTTCCAATCACGTCGCCGCGAGCACGTAGGTGACGACTCGCCGGCCTCGCCGGCACGTGGAGATGCTCACCGAACGTTTCTTGGGGTCGGCGACTGGGGATGCGTGTCAATCCGAGAGCTTCGTGCGTCGGCGTCGTTTCGCTCGGCAGCTTGCGGGCGCGGGTCTGGGGGCTCTCCCACACAAAGTGGGGAAGCTTCGGGATCGCTTCGCGAGCACGAGCACGCCGGGTTCAGCTCGGCGTGCGTGCGTAGCTCGGTAGGTGCCGATGGTCGCGGGGCGGATCGCCTATGCTCGAGTCGTGAGAGGGTTTCGCGACGTCATGCTGGAGCGCGGTGGGCTGATCGGCCTCGCGTGCTTCGTGCTGTACGCATGGCTCGCGCCGGTGCACGTCGTCGACGGCGAGAACGCAGAGTTCTCGACACTCGCTGCGCTCGGCGGCGCCGCGCATCCGTCCGGCTATCCGCTGTACGTGCTGTGGTTGCGCGCGATGTCGTGGTTGCCCGCGGCGAGTCCCGCGCATGCGGCGGGGCTCGCGACTGCCATCCTCGGCGCGGTGCAACTGGTCGTGCTGCACGCCGCCTGCCGCGCATGGGGCGCACGTCCGGCGGCCGCCTCGATCGCGGTGATGCTCTTCGCGTGCGCACCGACGGTGCTCGTCATGTACACCGAGGCCGAGGTGTTCGCCCTCAACGGGCTCGTGGTTGCGACGGTGCTGTGGCTCGCCGCGAGCGCTGGGCCACTGAAGGGAGCGTGGCGGTGTGCGGCGCTCGGCCTGGTCGCCGGCCTCGGGATCGCGAACCACATGACGTGCACGCTCGTCGCGCCGGTCGGGCTCCTCGGCGTCCTGCGCGGCCTGCGGGAGACCTCGGGGGCGAAGCCGGTCGCCGGCGCGCTCGCACTCGGTGGGTTGATCGTCGGCTTGACCCCATATCTCTACCTGCTCGTCGCGCCCGTCCATCAGGGTACGTGGGGCCACATCACGTCATTCGACGACGTGGTCCACACGCTGCTGCGCCGCGACTACGGCGGCCCCGTCGCGTTCGCCGGTCCGGGCGAAGCAGTACCGTTCGCTACGAGTCTCGGGGCGCTCGGCCGTAGTGTCGGGCGCGCGTGGCTGTGGGGGCCAGCGCTGCTCGGCCTCGCCATGCTTGGCGAGCGCTCGCTACGCGCGCGAGCCGGCGAGCCACGCTGGGGTTGGCGCATGCTCGCCCTCAGCTTCGTGGTCGCCGGGCCACTGCTCGTGCTCCGTTTCAACATCGATCCCGTGGGCGTCGGGCTCGGCGTCGTGAACCGCTTCCATCTGTTACCCGCGCTCCTGCTTGTCGTGCCGGTCGCGGCGGGCATTGATCGGATCGCACGCGTCGCGCTTCGCGATCGCGCGCTGCCGCTCCGGGCGTGGAGCCAAGCTGCCCTGATCTGCGTTGGAATCGCGGCGGTCGCGAGCCTGTCGCTCGACCATGTCCGGCGGATCCATTCGCCCGCCCTCGAGCTCCAGGCGCGGAACATCCTGCGCTCGCTGCCCACCGACGCGGTCCTGCTGGCTGGGACCGACGATATCGGTGGCGGCGTCAACTACGTGCAGCTCGTGCGCGGCGAGCGCCCGGATGTCCTCTACGTTCACTGGCCGCTGATGGCGCTCGACTGGTATCGCGCTCGGATCGCGGCGCGTGGGCTCACGCTCGACCTCGGACTTCCCGGGAGCCCGAGCGTGCGGTTCGCCGAGGCGGCGCTCGCCCAGGGCCGGCCCGTCGTCGTCGATCACGGCCAGGCCAACATCTTTGCGAAGCTGCCGAGCTACCCGTTCGGGCCGATGATGCGAGTGCTGCCGCGTGGTGCGACCCCGCCGTCGCTCGACGAAGTCGTCACCCTCAACAAGGAGATCTACGCGCGCTTCGACCTCGGCTACGAGCCGCCACGGGTCGGCGACGAGTGGCCCGCCGACATCCATTTCAAGTACGCGTGGACCTGGAACTACCTCGGGGAGCGGTTACGGCGCGCGGGCCGCGCGGAGCAAGCGGCGGCGGTGCTCGAGGTCGCGCGATCGCTCGGGCCACAGCCGTGACCCTTCGCCCAGGGCTCGTCGGCTACGCGCGCGCGTAGCTCGGCGGGCGCCAGGCGAGCCAGACGAGCGAGCCCGGGATGACCCAGATCCCGAGGGCGATGGTGACGGCGTGGTAGTCGCCGGCGTGATCGACCGAGGCGCCGATCAGCGGGTTCATGATGATGAGGGCGAGCGATTGCGAGCCGGCCATCATGCCGCCGGCGAGCGACACGTTGCGCGCGGGGACGCGGGACAACAAATCCGCGGTCGCGAGCGTGTACATCGCGCCGGCGCCGATCATCGCGATGCCGAGGAAGGCCATCGCCTGCCACGGCGTGGTGGCGAGGGGAAGGAGCGCGAGCGCGGTGCCGAGGATGAACGCGATCGCGAAGAGGAGGCGCGGCGGTGCGCCGGGGGCGCGGCGCAGGCGGGAGGCGAGATCGCCGAACAGGATCGCGCCGGCGTCGAACATCAGGGGCGGCAGCCAGAGGTAGTGGCCGACGTCCTCCTGGGCGACGCGGAACGTGCGGTCGAGGAACTTCGCGCCCCAGCCGAGGGCGAAGCCGGCGATCGGGGCGGCGGCGAAGATCGCGCAGAGGCCGCGGAGCAGGATCGGATGGGAGGCGAGGTCGCGAAACGAGGCGCGCGGGACGACGTCCTCGGCGGCAGGCGGGGTGTCCATGCGCGCGCGGACGTCGGCGCGGCGGGTGACGAGGAGCCACAGTGGGACCCAGAGGAGGCCGACCGCGGCGGTGCCGACGAACGCGAGCGGCCAGCCGCCGAGGCCGAACAGCCAGCTGGCGAGTGGTGGGACGAGCATGCCGCCGATCGACGAGCCGGTGAACAGCACGCCGAAGCCGCGCGCACGCTCGTCGGGAGGCAGGACGCGCTGCAGGGTCTGGGCGGCGCCGGGGAAGCTCGGGCCTTCGGCGATGCCGAGCGCGATCCGCAGGATGAAGAGCGTCGCAAAGCCGGGCACGAGTGCGTGGAGAGCGGCGATCGAGGTCCACAGCAGCAGCGAGCCGAGGAGGCCGCGGCGCGCGCCGACGCGATCGATCCACCAGCCCGAGAGTGGCGTGGCCACGAGGTACGCGATCGAGAACGCCGAGGTCAGCCAGCCGTAGGCGGTGTCGGAGATCCCGAGCGCCTTGGTGACGCTCGGGGCGAGCACCGCGAGCGTGGCGCGGTCGATGTAGCTCACCGTCATCGTGAGCGTGGCGACGAGCGCGACGGTCCACGCGAGGCGGCGGGACAGTGCGGGAGACTCCACGGCGCGACGATAGCCGCTACTTGCGGTCGCGCGACAGCTTCTCGCGCAGTCCCGCACGGGTGACCATGCGATGCATGTACACGCGGTCGACGCCGGCGAGCGCGGCCGCAGCGCTGACGTTGCCGCTCGTGCGCACGAGGAGCTCGGCGACGTACGTCCGCTCGAAGTAACGGACCCAGCGATCGCGGGCCTCGCGCAGCGGCAGGCTGCCGTCGACGAGCGGCACGGTGTGCGCGTCCGCGGCGGGCGTGCCATTCGCCGCGACCGTCGCCTCGACGTGCGCGCGGAGCTCGCGAACGTTGCCCGGCCATGCGGCACCACGCAGCTGCTCGAGGGACTCGGGCGTCTGCAGCTCGGCGGCGGCCGCGGTGCCGGTCGCCTCGAGCTCGCCGAGCACGCGGGCGATGAGGAGCGGGACATCCTCGGGGCGCTCGCGCAGCGGCGGGATGCGGATGCGGGTCGCGGCGAGCACCTCGAACAGATCGGGCGCGAATCGATCGCTGTTGACGTCGACACGCAGGTTGCGGCGCGAGAGCGCGATCACGCGAACGTCAGCGGGATACGGGTCGCCGCCGTGGAGCCGGCGCACGCTGCGCTCCTCGAGGGCGCGGACCAGCACGCGCTGGGTATTGCGTGCGAGCCCGCCGACATCGTCGAGGATCAGCGTGCCGCCGTGGCAACGCTCGAGGACAGACGCCCCATGATGGAGCGAGCCAGCGAACGCTGGCGAGCGGGGAAAGTCGCCGCGGCCGAACAGCAGCGCCTCGACCTCGAGCGCGGGCATGCCGCAATCGATCACGTCGAGCGGACCGTCCTTGCGCGTGCCGAGCTCGTGGAGTGCGGCGGCCGCGGTGTCCTTGCCGGTGCCGCGCTCGCCTTCGATCAGGACATGGCCATCGCGCAACGCGGCGCCGTGCAGCCGCGCGAACGCGAGGCGCATCACCGGCGATGCACCGACGAGTGCACCGAACCGCTCCTGCGGCGCGAGCTCGAGGGTCACGGTGTCGCCGAGCAGATCGATGCGCAGCTCGCTCTGGCCGATCGAGACGATGGTCGGGCCGCGGAGCCGCGCGGCCTCGAGCTCGACGCCGTCGAGGAGCGTGCCGTTCCTGCTGCCGAGGTCACGCAGGTGCACCGCGTCGCCGGTGATCTCGAGCTCGACGTGAAACCGCGAGACCGTGCGATCGGTCAGCACGAGATCGGCCGTGCGGTGGGTGCCGATCACGATGCGCTCGGCGGCGCCGCGCAGGCACGCGCCGGCATCGGGGCCGGTCACGACCTCGACGCGGACCGAGCGGATCGCGCGTGGCGCGGTGGACGGGAGGCCGGTGGTGGGCAGCGCGGTGGGAGTGTCGAGATCGGTCATGGGTTGCCTGCACGGATCGGTACGAGGAGACGGGCAAACTTGTCCGGCGCGCGGACAGCCTGGTCGGCGAGCTCGCGGTCGGCGCGAGCGACGAGCGCCCTGCCCTCGTCACCGTCCAGAAGCTCGCCCCGCCGGCGACGCGCGGCATACGCGAAGGCCGCGAGATCGGCGCGCACGCACGCCTCGATCGCGATTGCCAGCATGCGGACGGCGGCGTCTCGATCGAGCTGTGCGCCGGCCTCGAGCAGCGTGCCCATCGCATCGGCCCACGGGTTGCCGTGCAGGCGGTGCAGCGC
>JACCTC010000496.1 GCA_013812655.1 Deltaproteobacteria bacterium
GGACCGTCGCGTGCGCCGCCCCCGACGCCACCGGCGCCGCCGGGCTGCTCCACCTCGACGACAACGCGCAGACCCTCGCGAACGGAGTCGCGGGTGGTGCGAGTGCCACGCTCGGCGCCGACGCGACGGTCGAGGTCGCGGACCCCGGCTTCGTGGCCGGTCGCTTCGGTAGCGGCCTCACGTTCTCGCCGAACGAAGGCGATCACGTGTCGTGGCCTGCGGCCCTCGGCATGATGCCGGACCTCACGCTCGAGCTGTGGGTCCGTCCCGACGCGATCGCCGGCACGCGTGACCTGCTCGTCAGCGGTGACGGCCGCGTCGCGCTGCAAGTCACCGGCGCGAGCCCGACGACCGTCCAGTTCTCGTTCTCGGTCACCGGGGGCAACGGTCAGGTGCGCACCGCCACCTCGGCGCAGGTCACCGGCAACGCCTGGCACCACGTGATCGCGTCGCTCGACGAGCCCACGCTGCGACTGTGGGTGGACGGTGTCCGCGTCGAGGCCGCGATCAATCTCGGCGACGCGCCGGCGCTCGACGCGATCCGCCTCGGCGGTGCGGGTGGGACGTCGTTCAGTGGCACGCTCGACGAGATCTGGATCGCGCAGACCGCGATCACCGCTGACGAGGCCGCACTCACCCGCTACTGCCCGATGTGAGCACGCGGGTGATCAAGCTTCCGAGCGGGACCGAGGTTCCGGTGCTGGGGCAGGGCACGTGGCGAATGGGCGAAGCCGCTGATCGCCGCGCCGACGAAATCGCCGCGCTGCGTGCGGGCCTCGATCTCGGGCTGAGCTTGATCGATACGGCGGAGATGTACGCCGACGGTGAGGCCGAGCTGATCGTCGGTGAAGCGATCAAGGATCGGCGCGACGACGTGTTCCTCGTCAGCAAGGTGCTGCCCGAGAATGCGACCGCACGCGGCACGATCGCCGCGTGCGAACGAAGCCTCCGTCGGCTCGGTACCGATCACCTCGACCTGTACCTGCTGCACTGGCGCGGCGACGTGCCGCTCGCCGAGACGCTCGCCGCGTTCGTCACGTTGATGCTGGCGGGCAAGATCCGGTCGTGGGGCGTGAGCAACTTCGACGTCGACGATCTCGCGGATCTCGCTCGCTTCCCGGGCGCCGCGGACCTCCAGACCAATCAGGTGCTCTACAACCTGACGCGTCGCGGGATCGAATTCGACCTGCTGTCGCAGGCGCGCGCGGGACGGCTGCCGATCATGGCGTACTCACCGATCGAACAAGGACGGTTACTCGCCCACCCGGCGCTGGGGCGCATCGCAGATCGCCACGACGCCACGCCCGCGCAGATCGCGCTTGCCTGGGTGCTCCGTCAACCAAACGTGTTCGCGGTCGCGAAGGCCGGGACGCTCGCGCACGTGCACGAGAATCACGGCGCACTCGCGATCCGGCTGACGCCCGATGATCTCGCGGAGCTCGATGCTGGCTTTCCGCCGCCAGGGCAGCGCAGGCCGCTCGAGACGCTCTGATCGTGGGGCATCCGAAGAGCTCCCGTTGGATGGGCGGTCAGCTTCACGCCATCGAATCGCGGGAACAGGCGAGGATGGGACCATGAGCACAGGGGACGACCGGTCCGCGCGACAGATCGCCAAAGGAAAGCGGCGCAGGGCTGGCGATCGGTCAGCGAGGCTGGCGAACCGCTTGATGAAGCTGTCGCTGCCTGCGCTCGGGAAGCTCGCACTCGACCCGGAGCTCCGGGAGGTGATCGATCGCGCACGCGCGATCACGTCGCTGGTCGCACGCCGTCGCGCCGAACGGACGCTGGCAGGTGAGCTGCGGCGGCACGATCTCGCGGCTGTCGACGAGCAGCTGTCCAAGGTGCACGAATCAGAGAACACCGACACCGAGCTGTTTCACCAGGCGGAGCAATGGCGAGCTCGACTGATCGAGCAGGGGATGTCGGCCGCCGCGGAATTCCCCGGTGGAGCAAACGAGGAGCTACCGCGCCTGGTCGACGCAGCACGGCAAGAGCGTGCGTCCGGACGCCCGCCGGGTGCGGCGCGCGCCCTGTTCCGGCACGTCATCGAGGCTTTGCGGAACCCGCAGACGACGCTCGCCGAGACCGATGACGACGAAGATGACTGAGCAGGCCGTGGAATCGAGGTGACGGCGCGTCCGGTCTCACAAGTTCGGAACGACGTCGCGGCTCAGCCTGTCCGCGATCTTCGCGCTCTCGTTGATGACGCGCTGGTTGATCGACGGAAACACCTCGTCCGTCGTCATGTGATGCCATCCAAACGCGATCGTGTTGCCGAGATTGCCGTCGACCTCGGGCGCGAGCACGAGGGCCGTGTCGTACCCGGCGGGCGCGTCGAACTGCGGTAGCGTTGCAAACTCGACACCGTGACGTTCCGCAAAGCGTCGAGCTGGCGTCGCGACATGACAGCTCACGCAGTCCACCTCGTCGGTGATCGTGGCGTCCGGGTTCTCGATCCGCAGCAGCGCCGCGGCCGCAGCGCGTGCAGCCACAGGATCCTTCGGCGCGCCACTGGCGAAGTTCTGGATCGACAGCAAGTACGGCATCGGATGAAGTGGCGCCGGGTCGATTTTCCCAGACGGATCATTCGTGTCATCGACGAACGCCTGGCGGATCCACCCCTGCACCGATCCATCGGTCACCATGTTGCCGAGGTTCTCGCGCGTGACCACGCCATCGGCATAGTCGAACTTGAAGAAACCCCAGTTATCGAACGCGAACGTGTTGAGCGTGATCCGGAACAGCGTCTCCTCTCGACAATGCTCGACGACGAGTGTTCGAAGCGCCGCCGCGAGTGCACCACTGTCTGGCCGGCCAAGGCCAGGATGGACGCGGAGCCGACCCGACGTCGAGACCGGTGACAGATCGCGACTCGCGACGAGCGCGCGCACGACGTCACGCGAGCGCGCGGAGTCCAGCCTGTAGAACAGATGAATCGCCGAGTCCTCCAGCATGCGTACGCTGGTGCCATCGACGAGCACTGGCTGAGCGACGAGCCGCAGCTGTGCTTCGCAGCCACCCATCGCGTTTGGAGCGCACGGGTCGTAGCGCATCCCCGTGATCATCGCGTTCGGATAGGTGAGGGTGATTGGAAAGTCCGCGATCAGCCGCGGCAGGTCGTCGACGGTGCTCCATGGAAAGTACGGGCCCGCCTCGCCGGTCCTGGGCGCCAGCCAGAGAAACTGATCGCGAGCTGCCTCGGAAGCGGGCAGCGGGAACAAGATCGAGACGTCGTTGAGATCGAGGCGCGTCCCGTGTCCGTCGCCCTTGCCGCCAGGTCCGGTGCCCGGCTCCTCGTCCACGAGCGCGCAGCCAGCCAAAAACAGCATCACGCCCACGGAGCGAATCATGGCCCGGCCGTCTGCAGGGTGTGTGCCAGGCTCGATGTGCGGGCTCCGCGATGTGAGGAGCACAGGGTCTCGGAATTCTGAGGCCGTGCCGGCTTCAGCTGGCAACTGCTCGTCACTCGCGAAATGCGCTCGTCGTGCCTCGAGCTTCGCTCGTATGTCCGACGTGGACGTCACGTGCTCCGGATAGCACTCGCACCGACGCCAGGATTGATCACGGCAGCAGGACGAGCTTGCCGACGGTGCGCCCCGATTCGATGTCGGCGTGGGCACGCGCGACGTCGGCGAGCGGATAGCTGACGACCGGCGGCGGCACGAGCTTGCCGGCGTCGAGCCAGCCGACGATCTGCTGCATCGCCTCGTCGAGCAGCTCGCGGCGCTCGAACAAGTAGCTGAGGTTGAACGCGAGCACGCTGCGGCTGTCGTTCGTCATGTCGAGCGGGTTGAACCGCGGCGTGCGGAGGTAGTCGATCGCGAGCTTGGGCCAGTTCGGCTTGCCGCCGGTCCTCGGCATCATCGAGTGAAAGCCGTAGACCACGAGCTTGCCGGCCCGGCGGAGGTGCTTGTAGCTGTCACCGAGCGTCGACACGCCGTTCGCGTCGAGGATGACGTCGTAGCCCTCGGGAGCATGGCGCCCGGCCTCGCGCCACAGCGGCTGCGTCGACTTGTCGATCACGTGGTCTGCGCCCGCGGCGCGAGCGGTGGCGACCTTGTCGGGCTTGCCGACGATACCGACGACCTCGCAGCCGGCCAGCTTCGCCATCTGCACGAGCGCGCCGCCCACGCCGCCCGCGGCGGAGTGCACGAGGACCTTGTTGCCGCGTCGCGGGTGCGCGAGCTCGAACAGCGCGTACCACGCCGTCATGTAGACCGCCGGGATCGCCGCGGCCTGCTCGAAGGTGACGCTGCGCGGGCGCGCGAACACGTAGCCGCGATCGACGACGACGTGCGAGCTGTAGCCGCCGAACCGGGTCACCGCGAACACCTCGTCGCCGACCGCGAGATCGGTGACGCCTGCGCCGAGCGCACCGATCACGCCCGAGACCTCGAAGCCCGGCGTGATCGGCCAGCCGACGTACTCCTTGGCCGACGCGTAGAGGCCCATCCGCACGACCGAGTCGGCATAGTTGACGCCGATCGCACGGACATCGATCCGCACCTGGCCGGCGGCGGGCACCGGGATCGTGGTGGTCTCGAGCTTCAGGTGGTCGTAGCCGCCGGCACTGTGGACGACGATCTTGGTGGTCCGGCTGGGCGGGGTGGCGGGGCTCTGGCGAGTCGCGGTCATCTGCATCATGGTGCCCGATCTCTACGACCGGAACGTCTGCGCGGAAGTGACCGCGCGCGACATCCGCGTGACCGGGGGATTGCACCACCGTCACCGGCTCCCGCAGAATCCGGGCGTGGCGAGTGATCCGGCCGACTCCCCCGGCGAGGCGCCGACGGTGGAAATCCGCTCGCCCGATGCGGACGGCGCGAGTCGCGACTCGTTCGACGAGGTCCTCAAGCGCGTCGTCGCCGCACCGCGCGGGACGACGCGCTACGAGATCGCCCCCGGCACGGTGATCTCGAACCGGTTCCGGATCGACCGCGTGCTCGGCGCGGGCGGCATGGGCACGGTCTACGTCGCCACCGACCAGACGCTCGGCCGCGAGGTCGCGATCAAGCTACACCACGCCGCGGGCGGCGCGATCCGGCTCCGTCGCGAGGCCGTGGCGATGGCGCGGCTGGCGCACCCGAATGTCGTCACCGTGTTCGAGGTCGGCGAGCTCGAGCGCCACCCGTACGTGGTGATGGAGTACGTCACCGGGACCACGCTGCGCGCGTGGCTCGCCGCCGCGCCGCGCGCGGTCCCCGAGATCCTCGCGATGATGATCGCGGCGGGCGAGGGGCTCGCGGCCGCGCACGAAGCCGGGCTCATTCACCGCGACGTCAAGCCCGAGAACGTGCTGATCGGCAGCGATGGTCGCGCCCGCGTCGGCGACTTCGGGCTCGCGCGCGACCTCGACTCGAAGGACGACCCGGTGCCGGCAACCGCGGACTGGCTGCTGTCACCGATGACCCAGACGGGATCGGTGCTCGGCACGCCCGCGTACATGGCCCCCGAGCAGCTCGCGGGCGCGGAGATCGACGCGCGCGCGGATCAGTTCGCGTTCTGCATCACCGTATGGGAGGCGCTGTGGGGCGAGCGACCGTTCGCGAGCACGACATTCGAGGAGCTCTCGCGTGCGCTCGAGTCGGGGCAGCTCCGCGCACCGCCGGCGCTCCCCAGGGTGCCGCTTCGCGTGCGCGCCGCGCTCGAGCGTGGACTGTCACCAGATCCGGCCGCGCGGTTTCCGACGATGCACGCGCTGCTCGGTGCGCTCCGCGAGCCCACGCGCAAGCGCCGTCGCCTGCTCGCGGTCGGCCTCGCGGCCGCAGCGATGACCATCGGC